>JAITIC010000181.1 GCA_031279635.1 Treponema sp.
CCATAATGTAGACACATTATGGACAGACTTCCTTAAAAAACGCATTTTCGCAGCCGTTAGGCGAGAAAATGCAATGTCTGTCCGCAAAGTAACCGACTTTGTGGACAGACACTAATTAGCCGCGTATAATCATCAGGCTAAAACTCAGGATAATTCCAAAGAAGAATAACCACGGAAACACACGGAGTTTTGGCTGCAAATTCACATATTTGTCCGCGCTGTCCGTGGCTGGTTTTTTATTCGAAAGTCTGGTTTAATACCCCGGAGATCTGCTCCGGCTCAAATGACGCAACGCTTACAAAAATTTGGTGTTAAACCCAAGAACCCGCTTGCGCGGGGGAGGGTATAATAAACTTCCTATCGAACGAGCCTCCGATCGAACTAATGCAACGCAGGCTCATTTCTGTAATCACTCATATCAGTGTGTTTAATCCAATCAACCTGCTATTCTTTCCCTCTCATAGAAACAAAAGCTCCGGAATATGCGAATTTGATGTAAGCCAATCAGCTTGACCGTTCTAATTGCCGCGAGAGATGTTCCAGGGCCCGTTCTACCCGCGCCAGGGCCCGCTCCGCGCCAAGGATGCGCAGGGAGCCGAACAGCGGGAGGCTGACCCGCGCGCCGGTTATGGCCACGCGCAGGGGCATCAGGAGATCGCCGAGTTTGACGGCGTTTTTTTCGGCCTGTTCCTTGATGAAAATTTCAGCCGCTTCGTCGTCCGGCGAAGCGGCCAGCGGCCGCGTAAAATCCCGGCCCAGACGCAGGAGTTCAACCGCGCGGGCAAGGTCCGCTTTCCTGGGGATGAATTCTTCCGCAGCGGGCATCTCAGGCTCGCCGAAAAGATAGGCGATTTTTGCCGGGGCCTCGCTTAAGAACGAAAGCCGCTCCCTTACGAGGGCCATGGCCTTGACAAATATCAGCCGTTGTTCCGCCGTGGGTTCAGCGCCTGCCGCGCCGAAAAGCCCCGCGTCCACCGCGTAGTGCAGGCAGAGCGCGGCAAGTTCCCCGTCGCTTTTTAGCCTGATGTGCTGGCCGTTGTACCATTCCAGTTTTTTATAATCGAAAACCGCCGGCGCTTTGTTGAGCTTATCCAGACTGAAACGCCCCTCAAGTTCATGCAGCGTGTAGATGTCTTTCCCTTCCTCGTAGGAAGCGCCCAGCAGGGCCACGTAGTTGATCAGCGCTTCGGCAAGACAGCCTTGGCGGCGGAATTCGTCGATGCTGGTGGCGCCGTGGCGCTTGCTGAGTTTTTTGCCGTCCTGTCCCATAACCATGGGGAGGTGGCAAAATTCGGGCGGAGTCCAGCCGAAGCTCCGGTACATGATCACGTGAAGCGGGGTGGAGGAAAGCCACTCCTGCGCGCGGAGCACGTGGCTTATCTCCATCAAATGATCGTCTACCACATTGGCAAGGTGGTAGGTGGGAAAACCGTCGGATTTGAGCAGCACGGGATCGGGGTTTACGTCGTCGTTTTTCCATTCAATTTCGCCCAGAAGATGATCTCTGAAGCGGGTGGTTTCCCCCAGGGGGATTTTGAGCCTCACCGTGTGCGCCTCCCCCGCGGCGGCGCGGCCGGCGGCCTCTTCGGGGGAGATGCCGCGGCAGCGGCGGTCGTAGCCTGTATCGCCGGAATGGGCCGCTTCCCGCTCAAGGCGTATGCGCTCAAGCCGCTCGCCCGTGCAGAAACAGTAGTAGGCCCGCCCGCTCTGTACCAGTTCCCCGGCGTATTGCCGGTAAAGCGCCGTCCGCTCTGACTGCGCGTAAGGCGCGGACGGCCCGCCCCGATCCGGCCCCTCGTCCCATTGTATTCCCAGCCACGCGAAGGTATCGTAGAGGTTTCGCTCATACGCCTGGTCATAGCGGACGCGGTCAGTGTCTTCAAGCCGGAGGATAAATTCCCCCCCACGGGAGCGGGCGAAAAGATAATTGAAGAGGGCAGTTCTGACGCCGCCGATGTGCTGCAATCCGGTGGGGGACGGCGCGTAGCGGTCTCGAATTTTCATACGTTTTACTATATCCTAAGACTCTCATACTGGCAACGCACGGCGGCGTTGCCCGCGGCAAACACAGGAGGAATCATGGCCAAGGAAAACAAAAGCGAGGGACAGAAACTCGCGGACAAACTCTGCTTCAACCCGAAAAACTGCTGGGAGGGCCTGACGGCGGACAGGGAAGAGGAAGTTGAAAAATTCGCCGCCGCCTATAAGCTGTTTTTGGACGCCGGCAAGACCGAACGGGAATGTACCGCCGCCGCTTTGAAGCTGCTTGCTGAACACGGCTTTGTCGATATCGAAACCCTGGAAGGCCGCAGGCTCAAAGCCGGAATGGGGGTTTTTCAGAATATCCACGGCAAGGCGCTGATTTTCGCGGTGATAGGGAAGCGGCCCCCCGTCGAAGGCTGCAATATCCTCGGCGCGCATATCGACTCGCCCCGCCTTGATCTTAAACAGAATCCCCTCTACGAGGACAGCGACTTGGCCCTCTTTGACACCCACTATTACGGGGGCATCAAAAAATACCAGTGGACCGCCATTCCCCTCGCCATGCACGGCCTCTTTATCACCGAAGCTGGAAAAAAAATCGAAGTGCGTATCGGCGAGGAAAAAGACGATCCGGTTTTTACGATTACCGATCTCCTGCCCCATCTGGCGCGGGAGCAGATGCAGAAAAAGGCTTCCGAGGCGGTGGAAGGCGAGGACTTGGACGTGCTTGCCGGCTCCCGGCCCTATAATGACAAAGATGTCAAGGAAAAGGTGAAGCTCCGCCTGCTCTCACTGTTACATGAAAGGTTCGCTGTGAGGGAACAGGATTTCGCTTCCGCCGAGATCGAGTTTGTCCCCGCGTTTGGGGCGCGGGACCTGGGTCTTGACCGGAGCATGATCGGCGCCTACGGCCACGACGACCGTTGCTGCGCCTGGCCCGCGCTCATGGCGCTTGCGGCCCTCGTCTCGAAAAAGGAAAAGACGGCGAGAACGGCGGTCTGCTATTTGTCCGACAAGGAAGAGACCGGTTCCGCGGGGAACACCGGCGCGTGCTCAAAAGGTTTCGAGAATTTCATCGCCGCCCTCTGCGCCGGAACCGGAGCGGGTACCGGGGCGGAACTTCGCCGCTGTCTTTCCCGCTCCGCGATGCTTTCCGCCGACGTGAGCGCCGCTTTTGATCCCGCTTACGCCCCCGTGTTTGATAAGAAGAACACCTCGTTCCTCGGCAAGGGCCTGGTACTGACCAAGTACACCGGATCGGGCGGCAAATACGGCGCCAGCGACGCAAACGCCGAATTCTGCGCTCAGGTGCAGGCCCTTATGAACCGGAATAAAATCAACTGGCAATTCGGGGAACTGGGCAAAGTGGACAAGGGCGGGGGAGGGACCATCGCCCTCCATGCCGCCAACCTCGGCATTGAGGTTCTCGACTGCGGCATCCCGGTACTCTCCATGCACTCGCCCTTTGAGGTGATCAGTAAAATAGATCTGTACACGGCCTGTCAGGGGTATCTCGCGTTTTTGCGGGAAGACTTTGCCGGGGAGAACATATAAGCTGCAACGGTATTGGGAATATTGTCGTTAATGGCCGCAGTCTCCTCTTTTGCCATGGTAAATCTCTTTATTCGAAAGTCTGGTTTAATACCCCCTTGAGCCTCTGGCTCTTGCGGTTTTTCAGGCTTTCAGCCTTGCAAAACCGTGAATTTCAAGGCGCTTTGGGGCTGTAAAAGAAGTCCCCGATTCGGCGGGAGGGCGCCGGCCCGCTTCAGACCGGTTGTGCCGTAACGGCCAGACCCTAACGACAAAAAAGAACCGGGGGAATTCCAACGGAACCTCCCGGCTGCTATACTGGGTATATGAAAACTCTACCCGCCAAAACCTATACACCCCTCTCCACCTTGAATCAACTCTGCCTGCCGATGGATTCAGGCGTGCTGATCCCCCCGGACGATCCGGTGCAGCTTCTGGTGTTTGTCCTGAAGCGGCTTGATGTGAAC
>JAITIC010000184.1 GCA_031279635.1 Treponema sp.
AGGAAGTCCCGCGGGAAAATTTCGCCGCGCACAACGTTTTCATGCACCGAATTGACATCGCCGTTCCAGTTTAACTCAAAGGTGAGCACCGAACCGGGGGCGTGGATTACCCCGGCGGGCGAGTACCATCCGCTGCCCAACTCGATGCGGTAAGCCCGCGAAAGTTCGGTGATCCGCGTATCTCCCTTATTGTAGTCGCGGAGGCGCTGTTTAACCTGCTCAGGTTTTGTGTCGGGGTCGTAGCCGAAGTAGGTGGCGTCCATTTCACCAGAATGGCTGGCAAACTGCCGGGGAAAATAGTAACATTCGGGTTTGCCCAGTTTGCCGACCCTGGCGGCGGCTTCCATATCAAGGTGCAGGTGGTGGAAGAGGGGAGTGGTCAAATCGTAGAACTTTGAGAATACCGGCCATCCGCCGTACTTCGCCATAAGTTCTTCCCCGATAAGTTTTGCCCCCAGCACCTGAATCGCTTCCTTCAGGGTGAATTTTTCATCGCTGCCGTAGTCCACCGCCACATAACTCAATCCCTCGTCAGGACCGGCAAGAGGGCCGTTTTGCGCGACATTGGTGGAATTCATCCACCGCTCTTTGATGGAACCCCGCTGCAGGCCGTAAGCGTAATAATCATCCGGATGCAAACGAAGCCGGTACCCCGCTTTGCCGAAAGGGCGCGGAATAAACATCGGATTCATGCGGAAAATGCCTTCTCCCCGCTCCAGGGTTTTTTCAATCAAATCTTTATTACTCATCTTTGCCTCCTCGAATATATATTACCAGGCTATTGGAGGTGGCGGGAGTCGAACCCGCGTCCTGATACGCGAAATACAGGCTTCTACAGGTTTAGCCGTTTATTGCATTGTCGGGAACCGGCTTGGCCAAACGGCGCGCGGCCGGTCCGTATCCCGGAAAATCTTACCGCACTGTCACCGGAAGCGGCAGCACAGCCAGCCCTGATTGCGACGCGGAAGCCGTCCCTCAGAGCGGCGGAACGGTTCCACGCGCTTACGCAGCTAAGGCGTAAGCGTAACTGTCGTTGTCGGCAGTTAAATTGTTGCCCAATCAGGAGATGAGCGCTCCACCTGCAACCTGCACCCCGAATCGTACCAGTCGAAACCGGTGCACCCCCGTCTGACCACCCAAATCGGGCGATCAGGGGCATATTAGTATACCCCGCAGTCCCGGCTTTACGCAAGTATCCGAATTATTTGTGCAGCAATTTTACATTTACCCACCCGGATCATCGTCAAGGACGAAAATCAGAAACTCTTCCCAGCTCTCATGTAGAAAACAACGGAACAAAATCCCAGAGCCTCGAAAAATGTCTCCCGCCTCCCACATGTCGCCCAGGTCTTCTGTTATTCCTCCTCCTCCAGCAGCATTAGCCCGTGCATTAAAATCCCAGGGAAATCCTATACCGCATATATCTCACTGGCAGGGTTCCTCCCCTGCCCAAAGTTGTGTTCCAGGTTGTACCCGCGGCTCTTCTGTACGTTGTTATATTCATTCTCTATCTCCCACCGCCCCCTCCCGCACTCAACAACCAATCGGACATTCTCCTCCCCTACCTCTTTGTCCCTAACCCATACGTTCTTATACGTAACCGTACCGCTGCCCGTTGTTCGTAAGCCACCGTTTGGCCGCATTCCGCTCGCAGTCCTGCTGAAAGTTCAGCATAGAAGGATGTTGAAAGAAAAATACACCGTAAGCACTCTTGACGGCGTCCGCATAGTCGTATTTGTCCCGCCGCCTAGGCTGAATCTCACGGTCAGCCCGCTGTCCAATCTGGTTAAAATCGCGCAATTGCGCCTTGAGTATTTCCCGTCCCATGCCTCATTTTAGCACGTTAAGTTCCGATAGAGTGATTTTGCAACGTTATTCTACCGTGTTTACGATGCCGTTTCTATGCCCTGCTGTTTTCGCACTAAAAAAAATTCGGCCAGACAAAACCCGCAAGAGCGGCATGCCGCCGGTCAGTGAAGCAATAAAGAACCGTATTTGTACGGCGGCCTGCACGGAAAACCGAAAGACGCCACCCATTGGAGTACTCATGCCCTGGCGAAGCGGTTCTCCGTTGGCAAAAGCACGGTACACACGATTCTCAGGAGCGGAGTATAAAACCGCAGCTGGTAAAGGAGTTTCGGTTTAGCAATGACCGGCGGCAGTTTGAGAAAAAACCGGCCGATGTGGTAGGACTGTAAAGAAAGCACCGGACAATGAGGTAGGGCTGAGTGTGGATGAGCAATCGCAAATACCGGCGTTTGAGAGAAACAACAATCTCCCCTCCAGGCCGATTCCCAAAACCGCTGTATCTCACGAGTTGTTATATTCACTTTTGTCCGGCCGTTACTCTGTAACAGCCGGACAAAAAAGTCCAAGAAAACCGGGTTAGTTTGTAAAGGACAACCTTACGCCGTTGGTCCGCAGGGCAACCCAGTTGCCGGTTTTAGGCATATCCTTGAGAGCCAGTTCATAATAAACCGTACCGGAGGCCACAGTGGGATCGTAGACCCTGACTTCACCGGTGTTGCCGTCGGCGGTAATCCTGAAATGCACCGGATAGTTAAGATCGTCATAGGTCACCATGTCCGCAATGTAGTTCAAATCATAGCTCTGAACCAAGTCCATCCGCGAATTGGAATAGCTGCGGTAGACCTGGGCGGAAAGTCCCCGGGGAATTTGCCTGGTGCCCGGATTTTCATCATAGTTGAGCCACAGGAGATACGAGGTACCCGCGCCCCACGAGGGACCGTTGAACGCTGAATCCACAAAGATATGCAGACCAAAGCCGCCGTGGCCGTCTTCACCGCCGCTCTCATAGCGGGCGTCAAACTCGTACAGCATGGCGCCGCTCTGGGGAACCCGGATATTCATCTTGGCAAGCCCCGCCCTTGCATCGTTCTGATACAGCCGCTGACCCGAAATGGCCCAACTCCCCGAAGCAAAGCGGTAATCCGCCGGCAGATTAACCTGAGCGAACAGGATCGTTCCCATGGCAAGCAATGCCAAAACCAACATGATTCTTTTCATAAAGCCCCCTTCGACCCGCTCTTCCGGAGCGGGTTTTTGTATAGTGTGTAAAGTACGAAGATATTCTAGCATGGTTCTTCATTATTTGGGAATACCTTTTTTTGTTTTTTTTACGAATTTTTACGGAAAAATAGTATACGGGGCGACAAGCAAAAAGCGCGAAAAACATCGAAAAATCGGGAAAATTCCTTCTACTAAAAGGCAAAAAATGCTATATTTGCCCCATGTTTAACAGTATAATGGGAACGGTCGGCGGAAAAACCGGCGAGTCGCTGTACCTTTTAACCGGCGGAGTGGAATGGGAAATCGCCATGCCTACAAGCGATATGGAAAATCTGCCGTCCGCCGGCGGGGAATGCCGGGTTTTTACCTGGCTTTACCACCGGGAAGACCAGATGCGGCTTTTCGGCTTTGCCGGTGAGGTCAGGCGGAATACGTTTCTGGAACTGCTCAAGGTTGAGGGAATAGGGCCCAAGGGGGCACTGAAAATCATGGGAGGCATCGGGCAGGAAGATCTTGAGCATGCCCTTGAAGCCGGGGACCTTGCCCGGCTTGAGGCGGTGCCCGGCCTGGGGAAAAAAACCGCCCAGCGGATGCTCCTTTCCCTCAAAGGCAAGCTGGCCCATGCGCCGGCGGATTCGACGCCCGCCTCGCCCTATAACGATCTGGTCGAGGCTCTGGCCGAAATGGGCTACGAAAAGCGCGCCGCCGCGGAGGCCATTGCCAAAGCCGAGGCCGCTCTTCCCCACGGACTTGCCCCGGCGGAAAGGGAAAAACAGCTCTTCAAAGAAGCCATCGTTTATTTAAGCGGCTCGTAACTGTGCGCGGGGTATGCGTATGTTGATTGTTTACCGCGTTTTTTTCATACTACAAATATGAAGCTTCTTTGGCCGCTTCTGGCGGCGGTTTTCCTCGTTTTCTGCTCCTGCTTCGGGGCGGATGTCAGTTCTATAGAACGGGAGGATCTTTTTTCCCTTGACATCGGCCCGATGGAAGATCAGATAGCGATGTACAAACTTGAGGGGGACAGCGGCGTTAAGCGCACTGATTTTGCCATGCGGGACGGGTTGTTTTATATAGCCGACGGAAACGGCGGGAAAATTGTCCGTTACAATTCCTACGGGGATCTCCTCTTTATGATCTACAACGAGGAAACGAACCCCCAGCCGGCAAGCCTTAAGACCAACATCGAAGACAGCGCCCAGGTAACCCGCTGGGCCTTTTCGTATCCTCTGCGGGAGCCGGGGGTGATTGCCGTGGATTCCCGCAAGCACATTTACGCCGGGGACCGCCTGGCCCATGAACAGCGCCGCTTTGACCCGGAGAACGAAGTGCTGCTGGACGGCATTATTCTTCATTTTGACGCGGACGGCCGGTTCATCGAATACCTTGGACAGGAGGGCATAGGGGGCAACCCTTTTCCGCTGATAACGGGACTGTATACCTCGATACGGAACGAACTCGCCGTGGTCTGCCGTACCCCGCAGGGCTGGAATATTTACTGGTACAGTTCTTCGGGGACGCTGCTCAACCTGGTGGAGCTTAAAAACAGCGCCATACCTTCGCCGCCGGACTGGCCCGCCGGGGTTTCCTCCGTGGACAGCATAATGGCCGCGCCGGACGCCAGAAGGCTTTTTATCAAGGTGGACTACTACCGGGATACTTTTGACGAATCTACCAATACCCGTACCGGCAGCGAACCGGACAGTTCGGTGATCTGGATATTGGACGTGGAAGATGGTTCTTATTTGAGTTACATCGAAGTTCCCCTTTTTGAATATCCTGTTACCGAAAATGGGCGTACCCTTACGGCCAGAATGTTATATTCCATGATGGGGGCGCTCCGTGACGGAAAGGTTTTTCTTTATTTTCCTATTGAGCGCGGCTATTCCATTTTGTTTTTGGATACCGAATCAAAAGAACAGCGCCGGGGCTATATCAGGGTGGATGATGAAGAGTTGCAATTTAACGATTTTCACCTTTCCGCCGAGGGGATTATTTCCGCCCTGCTCGTGGACGAAAAGATTAAACTCGTCTGGTGGCGTACGGACTCCTTTGTCGGGGAGGCGCCGTGAGTTCGCTTGTGTTGGCCGAAAAGGTCCGTCTTCTGGACGGGGAAGCCGCCGAATGGGGTCTTAATCCCTTTGCCCTGGTAGAGGCTGCGGGCAGGGCCTGCGCCGCCGTGTTAGTCAAAGCCTTTCCCCGCTTTTTTGTCCGCCATCCCGCCGGATCGCGGCCCGCGGCCAAAGCGCCGAAAATTACCGTTCTGGCCGGAAGCGGTAATAACGCCGCCGACTCCCTGGTCATGCTGCGCGCCCTTTTACTGGATGGCCGCGCCGATCTTACCAACGCCCTGGTACTGGTTAGCCGCCTTCCCGCCGCCGGTGGGGAAACTCCTCTGTCGGAGGCTTTGCTGGCAATTCAAAAGATGGGCGTCTCCGTAAGGGCCTGGGACAGGGAAGAGGCCGCGCTCTCCGGGGCGGACATTATCATCGACGGCATTGCCGGTACGGGCCTCCAGGGCCCCCTCAGGGGGAAGGCGCTGGAAATGGCCGAAGCGGTGAACAGGCTGAGGGAAGACCCGCCAGTGGACGGCTCGCCGGGCCGTCCACTGGTGGTTTCAATTGACGTGCCTTCGGGTAATTTTGATGAATGGCGGCCCGGTATGCCGCTTCTCGCGGCGGACGCCACCCTGGCGATTGAACCCCAAAAGCGCTGCCTGTATACACCGGCGGTCCGTTCCCGCGCGGGAAGAATCCTTTCGGTGGGGGGAATCTTTCCCCCTGCGCTTATCGAAAAATACCGGGACGCCGAGCGGCTTTCCTGGCGGGATGCCGCCCGCCGCCTTCCGGAGATATGGGCCGACACGTACAAGTACGAACGGGGCCTTGTTGAAATCCGGGCCGGGGCAACGGGTACGGCGGGAGCGGCGCGGCTTGCCGCGCGGGGCGCGCAGGCCGCCGGGGCGGGCCTAGTCCGGCTCATCGTGGACGATTCGCTGTATCCCATTCTCGCTCCGGCCGCCACGGGCATCATGGTTGCGCCCGGCGGCGCTTCTCCCGGCGGGACCTCCGGCCGTTTTCAGCCGGACGCGGTGCTGCTGGGGCCGGGCTGGGGCAGAGGGCAAGACCGGGCCGCGCTCCTGGAACAATGCCTGCCCCTTGAGGAACAGGGCGTCCCCCTTATCCTTGACGCCGACGCGGTTTACCTTGCCAAAGGCCTGACTTTTCACGGCAGAGCGATCCTCACCCCCCACGCCGGAGAATTCGCCGCCTACACCGGTCTTCCCAAAGAGGAAATCCTCGCCGGCCCCGCGCCGGTATTGCGGCGTTTCGCCAAAGAAAAAAACGCGCATATTCTGTTCAAGAGCCACGTATTGTACGCGGCGGCCCCCGACGGCAGGCTGGGAATAATTGACGGCATGGCCCCCGTCCTGGCGGCGGGCGGCTCCGGCGACGTGCTGGCCGGTATCTGCGCCGCGCTGGCCGCCCGCCTGCGCGCCGCCGGAAAACAGCGCGCCTTTGACGGCTATGTCTGCGCCTGCGCCGCGGCCGCCCTGCTCATGGAAGCGGCCCGATCGCCTGAAACCGCCGGCAGATTTATCGATCCCTCCGACCTGGCCTGCGCGGCGTCATCAATAGCAGGCAAAGCCTGGCTTCCCGCAGACCTCACAAACAACACGAACAAAGACGATACTATAATATGAGTGACGAAACCGATACACAGGAACCGTCTCTTGGCGCGCCCCAAAGACGGCGGCCCAACGCCGGCTACAAACTGAGCAAGGAACGGACCGGCGGTGACCAGCTTAACTTCCATTACTCCCGTGACCGCCGCCTGGAAAAAGCCCCCCAGTCGGTTCGGGACCTGTACAAAGAAGAGCCGCCCCGCCGCTTTAACCTGCTGCGGCCCCTCATCGGCAGCAAGCCGCGGGCAATGATGTTCGGCTCCATAGTACTGATATGCGTAACAATGCTCACCCTGTCGGTTCTAGGGTATACCGGCGACACCTATTCCCTTGCCGGTAACAGCCTCTTCATACAGGCGGACAACTACGACGGCGCGGTCATGGTAACGCTGAAAAAAACGATCAAAAAAAACGGCCTCTTCGCCGGAGACGACGCCTACACCGGCGCGGTGGACCTGGCCGTCTCTCCGGCCAATACCGGTTCAAACGCCGTGGCTCCGCCCGTCTTTTACCACCGCGTTTTTTTCAGCCTGGAAAGCGCGGAAGAATACCACTTTTCCGTTCCCTTTGATTCCGGCGAACTGGTCATGGTACTGCAGACCGAGAAGGACACCCTCAGCCTCAAGATAAAGGCAAGGGAAGTCCAGCCGGCAATTCCAATTTCAAAATAACCACAAGCCCACCCTGCGTAGGCGCTGCACGGACAGACACGGACGAATTAACCAATACCTCGATTATTTCCGCTTTGAGGTTCGCCCAAAAATGTACCGGAAATCCCGCACTTGTTCCCGCGGCCGAAAGAATATTTGAAAATGCTCTCTGTTCGCCGCCAAGCTTATGTACCGTCGTTATTGCTATTATGCTTCTCCCGACACAGAAAAAATCAGGGCGGTATACCTGTTTGAGCGGCTTGCCGTCATATAGGGAACGCTTGTTCCGCTTCATAGGGAACTTCGGCCTTTTGCAGCTCAATTTCCAGGCATTTATGCGGGCTTTCCGCTATGCAGCCTCCGGGAAACCCGGGCCCGGTTTCCTGTTTACTTCGTAAAGACACCCGCGGATACGAAAACTTTCGTTTTCATACCGTAGTTTCCCCTTTTTAAACTTTCTGCATACTATTATATCACTTTTATCCGTTCTGTCCGTGATGGTCGGTGGTTGAATTCGGAATCCCTGAAAGTCCAGCTCATGGCCGTTGACCAAAAGGGACTTTCCGGTTTATACTGTAGATGAGGCATAAAATGATACAGCTCTATTTTTTGTCTATACTGTGTAACAGTCTGACCGCTTATATGCTCATTCTGGATGATACCGGGGAAAGTGACTCGATAGAGGGCAGTCTGAAATTTTCATCCCGCGGCGGCGTTTTCCGTCTTGTCCTGGGCATTCTGTGCACCCTTACCGGCGTGCTGAAACTGCTTTCCCCCAGTCAGGACTCTATACCTATCCTGG
This sequence comes from Treponema sp., assembly GCA_031279635.1. GTDB lineage: Bacteria > Spirochaetota > Spirochaetia > Treponematales > Breznakiellaceae > WQXQ01. The sequence continues at coordinate 8,168 of JAITIC010000184.1, forward strand.
GGGACATCGTGCCCGCCCTGGCGGGTTTCCTCGCCGGCTTTGTCCTGATTTTCGGCTACTACCGGGAACACGCTTCGATTGGCGCTTCCGTGTCTGAAGGAAAACTCGACCGGATTGGCGATGCCTTCCTGAAATATAAAAAAGGGCTTGGCTTTATCCTCCTTGCCTCGGCGGCCCTGCACTTCCTCTTTCCCCAGGCGCTCTTTTTGTAGGCCGCTGTGGGGCAAAAAAGGTCTGTCGCGGGGATAGCGGTTAAGGGCGGCGCGCTTTTTATCGCCCGGCGGAAATCCGGCGGCGACCTGGGAGGCAAATGGGAATTCCCCGGCGGAAAAGTGGAAGAAGGAGAAAACGACCGGGCGGCTCTGCTGCGGGAATACCGCGAGGAATTCGGCCTTGACATTGAGACAGGACCCCTGCTGGCAAGTTCTTCTTTTGAACATAAGGACAATACCTTTTCCCTGAACGCCTACCGGGTTTTTTTTGAAGGCGGTGAGCCGGGCAGTCGTATATGTCTGGAAGAACATACCGAATGGCGCTGGGCCGCGTTGGAAGACATTGAAAAAATGGATTTTGCCGATTCGGACCGGGGACTTTTCCCCGCCCTAAAGGCGTATCTTAACCATGAAGCCGGTATCCATCATTGAAAGACCGGTCCCCGACTCGCCCGCCTGGGTATACTCTCCTCCCGCCAAAGACCGCTGGTACACCTCGCCCCTGCTTCCGGTGATATAGCGGTAGGCGAAGTCCAGGGAAAGCGAAAGCCGCTCGCCGGGATTAAAGGCAAGCCTGGCCCTGGGTTCAAGAAAGAGGCCCCAGCGTGTATAATCCCTGAATTCCCTCCCTACCATTAGGTGCTCGTCCAGATCGGCGCACCAAATCAGCGGGCTTATCTGAAAAAACAATTCTCCTGAAAAAAGGTTAAGAAAGCGGAATTCGGCGGAAACACCCGGTGCGACAAGCAGCCAGTCCTGGGTGTAGTTGATTACTTTTCCGGAAACTGAAACTTCCACAGCGTCGTCGACGGAACCGAAATTCCCTCCGCTTCCCGATGCGTAACGCAGAAAGCCGTTCCAGCCGCTAAAGGAAAAGCGCATGTACGACACACCGGCGTATGACTTGAGGGTGAAAAGGGATTTTATCGGAATAGAAACACCCACCATCCCCTCAAGCCAGAAAAATTCCCTTGTTTCATTATCGTGGGACGAGTAATTCGTCAGGGCGCTGTTTGCAGTTGACTGCCAGTCCCGGTCTTCCATTTTGCCGCTTCTGGAGGGTATACCCGCTTTGAAAGATAAATCGGAAAAAAACCCCCATTTTTCCATGGGATCGGTACGGCCAAAATCCAGCAGCACGCCGCAATAAAACAGGGGTTTCATATCCCAAAGGAGTTGGCTCAACAATTCATTTTTTGTGCTGCCGGAAGAATACACTATTTCCTCGGCATGGCCGTAGACCATGCCGAATTGAGGGCTAATCCCCAGGGAATACTGCCTCTTTCCGCCGGTATCGGGAGACGGCGAATTTTCGATTTCCAGGGGAATTTCCTGTCCCTGGCAAAATGTCCTGCCTGCGGCAAAGAAGGCGCATATAATGACTAAAATCTTGAAAACGGTTATATTTCTCACTAACATGAGAATAGTGGCGATAGGTTTCAGCCGTCAAGGGACTCGGCTTAGAAAGACGGTTTTTTATTTGGTACTTTGCGTGATGGTGCATATCGCCCTCGTCTCCTGCGGCGGAAAAAAAGAAACGCCGATTGTCCCGCCGCTTACCTCTCCCCTGTCGCGGACGATTATCGGCTTCGGAGTTATCAACGTGTCCTACACCTATGTTACCGCCGGGCCGGAAGACGGCGGCGCTTCCCTCGGTTATCTGCGGCGCGGCGCCCTGGTGAGGATTATCGAGCGGCGGCTGGTCAAAAACGGTAGTTCCGCCGAATCCTGGGTACTGGCCGAGGGAAGCAGCCGGGGCTGGCTCAGGGAAGAACTGGTAGACATTTACGATAACGAAGGCAGGGCCAAAACCGCCTCGGAGTCCATGAGCCGGTGAAAACGCTGCTGCTTTTCGCCGTCCCATCCCTGGCAGGGGCGCTCATCGGCTTTGTTACCAACGTAATCGCCATAAGGATGCTCTTCAGGCCTCTGCGTGAAATCCGGCTGTTCGGGATACGGCTGCCCTTTACGCCGGGCATCCTGCCCCGGCAGCGGCACAGGCTCGCGGACAGCATCGGCGGCATGGTTCAGCGGGAACTCCTCACGCCGGACCTGCTGCGGCAGCGCTTTCGTAGGAACGATGTCCGCGAAAAGGTCTACCAATCCGTTTCACGCTTTACCGAAACGGCGCTCGCCGCGCCCCTGCGGGACATCTTGGGCCAAAGCGCCCCGCCGCCGGAACGGGCCATGCTGTCCTCCCTGGCGGACGCTTTTGTACATTCCCCCCTGTGCGCCGGCCTTGCCCGTACGCTTGTCGTGTCCCTCACCGGGGACCTGAACCGGAGCCTTTTTGACATTCTTGGCATCATTGACCCGGTTGACATGGCCCTGCCGCCTGACGCAGACGCCGGAGACGGCCGCGCCCTTGAGCTGCGCAGCGGAGAGGCCGAACAGCGTGTCGAGCGATTTATTGAAGAAGTACTGCGCAGCCGCGCGGGCCTGCTCGCAGGGTACTTGAGGGAAGAGGCCGCTAAACAATACGCCGCGCTGGCCAAAACCTGCGTCGATTTTCTCCGCCGCGATGATACGCACCACGAGTTGGAGCTACAGGGCCGGATATTTCTCGCCGGCGCAATCCTTAAGCTCAACATGTTCCAGCGCTTTTTTCTTTCCGCAGCTCAGTACGACCGGACCCTAAGCGAGCGGATGCCCGAAATCATCGACGACCTTATCGGCCAGACCGAAAGCCTGCTGGAAGACGGCGTGATACGGCGGCGGCTTCTCGATTTTCTGGGCGTTTCCGTGGAGCGCCTGTTTGCCGGCGGCAGCCCGGCCGCCGCCCGCGCAATCACGGGCCTGCTCATCGCCGAGGGGAAAAAGCCGCTCAGGGAACTCGCCCCGGCTTTGAGCGTAGAGGCCCTTGCGGAAAAACTCGCCGCCCTGCCGGGCAGGCGTGGGGCGGGGCTTTGGCAGGACACGCGAAAATCCCTCCTTGAGCAGTACGGCGGCCAAAGTCTGGGCGCGCTGCTTGCCATACACGGCGAAAAAAAGAACGCTCTCGACCGGACGCTCTGTTCCCAGTTGCTTCGTCTTGCCGATGAACAAATCGAAAATGTCCTGTCTTCCGTTGACGTGCGCAGCCTCGTTTCCGAGCGTATCGATTCCCTTGAGATGATCCGTGTGGAGCGGATCATCCTCGACGTAATGGCCGATCAGCTCAAGTGGATTGATGCATTCGGCGCGGTCCTCGGCTTCCTCATCGGCCTCTTCCAGGCCCTTTTCGGCCACCTGCTCCGCTAGCAGCCTGCTGCACTTGTGGATTTTTTGCAATCTTTCAGGAAAAACGCAAGAAAATCCTCAATTTTGGGGAAGCGACCTTGAAATTCGCAGTTTTGCAAGGCTGAAAGCCTGAAAAACTGCACGAGCCTGTCCTAAAACCGTGCCACCTATGCCGGGAACGTTAACGCGCAGTCAATTAATTTTTGGGACAGGCCCTTTCTTTATACGAATTACGTAAAGCCCCACAAACTGGAGAAACGAGGGTAGATAGAAAAAGCCCCCGCGGAAGGGGGCTTTTTCCAATGCGGCTACCCGTACAAACTTACGCGCACAATCTCTTGGCAAGCTGGGCGGCGCTCGCCGCGTCCGGCGAATACCCTTCCGCCCCTATCTGATCGGCAAACTCCTGCGTTATCGGCGCTCCCCCCACCATCAGTTTGAAGCCCTTCAATCCGCTCCCCTTTATCGCCGTCGCCGTCTCCTGTAACGCCGGCATCGTCGTCGTCAGCAGGCAGGACAGCGCCACCAGCTTCACATCGGGGTGTTCCTTAATGGCCTCGATGAATTTGTCCACCGCCACGTCAACCCCCAGATCGATGATCTCAAAGCCCGTGCTCTCTATCATCAGCGCTACCAGGTTCTTGCCGATGTCGTGCAGGTCCCCGTGTACCGTACCGATGATGCACTTGCCCAGACTCACGCTCTCTTTGTCCGCCAGCTTGGGCTGTAAGACCGCCACGCCTTTTTTCATAGCCCGCGCGGCCACCAGCATTTCGGGGACGAAAATCTCGGATTTCTGGAACTTTTCGCCCACAATACCCATGGCGCTGATCATGCCCTCGTTGAGGATTTTTATGGGGTCGATGCCCTCGTTCAGAGCTTCCGTTACCAGCCCTTCGATGATTTTTGCCTTCCCGCCCTGCACTGCCTGGGCAATTTCTTCAATCTTTGACATACGCTTCTCCTTACCATAAAATATATCCGGTTTTTGGGGATGTCCGGTTTTTCCCGCAACAAGAAAATGTACCGGCGGGCCGCAGGCGCTTCCCGGTAGTTACCATAGAGCATCTTAACATCATCATGCTATAATTGTAAAGTAATTATTTGGCGGACGGGGGAGAAAATCCCTCCGGCGCTAATAATACAACGATACAACGAAGGAGCATAATCATGGCAAATTACAGGCACATTGATACTGAAAAGGCGCGGCGTTTCTGTGAGCGGATTTTCCGCAGTTACGGATTCACAGAGGAAGAAAGTCAGACCATTACCGACGTGCTGATTAGGGCCGATTTGTACGGCATTGAATCCCACGGCATGCAGCGGCTGATACGCTACCATAACGAGATAGGTTCCGGCTTTGTGGATGTGCGGGCAAAGCCGGAAATAGTGCACGAGACCGGCATTTCCGCGGTTATTGACGCCCGCAAGTGGGCGGGGCAGCTTGCCGCCGTTCAGGGCATGAAACTGGCCATAGCAAAGGCCCGGTCCGCGGGCTGCGGCATGGTGTCGGTGCGCAACTCAAACCACTACGGCATCGCCGGCTATTACAGCGGCATGGCCGTGGAAGCGGATCTCCTGGGAATCTGCATGACCAATTCCGAGGCCATCAGTGTGCCCACCTTCAGCCGGGAGGCCATGATCGGGAGCAACCCCATAGCCGTAGCCATGCCCGCCGATCCGGTTCCTTTTTCGTATGACGCGGCCACCACCGTGGTCTCCCGCGGCAAACTTGAGGTTTACAACAAGAACGGCAAGGCACTGCCGGACCAGTGGGCCCTGGACGCCGGGGGCAATCCCAGCGCCAACGCCGCCGAAGTGCTGCATAATATCGTCCGTAAACTGGGCGGCGGCATAGCCCCCCTGGGCGGCGCGGGCGAATTGAACGGCGGCCACAAGGGCTACGGACTGGGCCTTATCGTCGATATTTTTACCGCCGTTTTTTCCGGGGGCCTCAACTCCAACCATGTGAGCGTAACGCCGGGACTAAACGGCATCTGCCATTACTTCATGGCGCTGGACTACGGGCTTTTCGGCGACAAACAGGCGATAAAGGCGCGGCTGTCCACCTTTCTGCGGGAACTGCGGGAAAGCAAAAAAGCCGAAGGGAGGGAGCGCGTTTACACCCACGGTGAGAAAGAAGTGGAAATGATGGCCGCCCGCCTTAACGGCCAAATTCCGGTGAACGAAAAAACCCTGGAGGAAATGCGGGCGATTGCCGCCGGGCAGAGAGTAGACTGGGAGTTTTAGTTACGGAACATTGGTATACCCGTTTAATGAGGGGGGAAGTCTCCCCCCCCGCTCCATCCCCGCCTTCGGCGGGTATTCCGCTTCCCCCCTCTGCGGGGGCTGTCGCCCCCGCAGCGCCCCCGCCCGCTCTCGTTCTCCGTTCCTTGGCCCTGTGCGCGATCCTCTACCAGTTCCGGCTTGCCGCCGCTGATCTGGCGGACACGCCGGTTTTTATTGCCGCCCTCTTTGCCGCCTTTGCCACGGCGGCGTTCCTTGCAAGAACGCGCTCCGGCGGCGGAAAAACCGGCCCTCTGGGCGCCCTTGTTTCCATCGGCCTCATACCCTGGATTGCCCGGGCCTTTGTCGCCCTGCCCCGGTTTTTTATTCCCGGCAGGACCGGCTCTTTGGCGGTTACGCTTGATTCCCTGCTTCTCAACATGGACCGGAATAATTTTGTTTCGCTCATTCCCTTTTACTGGGCCGCGGCCACCAGTTGGTTTTCGATCCGCTCCCGCAGGGCCTTGAGGGCCGCCGTAATAGCCGATGCGGCCCTGCTGCTACTGGTGTTCAGCATCGCCTCCACCGCGGATACAGCGGCGTACCGCTGGCCCGTAGTGATGATCTCCGTGTTTGCGGGTATTGTTTTTGTGCAGGCCCTGGCCCTGCTCTTTTCCCCGCCGGCGGAAACGCGGCTGCGGAAAAGAGAGGCAATCCCCGCGGCAGCGGCGTTTCTGGCGCTCGTGATCCTTGGAGGAATGCTTTTTCTCAAACCTTCACAGGAACGGGCGGTTGAGAAAGGCGGGGGACTCCTGGAACCAAAGCTCTTTAGTTTTGATTTTTCCCGCTTCCTCAGGCTGGACTCCGAAATCAGCATGAATGACGATCTCGTTCTGATCGTGAAAAAAGACAGCGGCGATGACCATTATTTACTGCGGAGAGCGGTACTTTCAGGCTACAACCGCAGGCAGGGTTTTTTCAGAATTGAGGAACTTGACGAACGGACGCATCCGGAGCGTCTGCCCGACCGGCCGTCCCGCCTTTCCGGCAGGCCGGCGCAAACCGCGGAACAGGCCGATTCGCGGGACGAAAGCGCCGTGTCTCAAGCGGCGCGGCTTTTGAATCAGGTGTACTATCTGGTGAATTTTGACTCCTCGGCGTTTATCGGCATGAATGAGCCGGTTTCGGTTACTCCCTATGAAACCTGGGATGCCTCTTCCTTCAGCTCCGCTTACGCGGTGGAAAGCGCGGTGAACGATACCGCGCTCGCGGAACTTTCCCAATCCGCCGCCTGGCCCGGCGCGGCGGCCTTGGGTTTGAGCGAAAACGAATTCAAGATATACACCGACTACGGCGGAGACGAGCGGATTCGCGCATACGCCGGGGAAATTACCCGGGGGCTGGAGCATTACGGTGACAAGGTGAGGATGATTCACGATTGGCTCAAGTACGGCGAATACCGCTACAGCCTAAAACCCGGCATCGCTCCGGACGGGGATCAGCTTGGCTGGTTTCTCTTTCAGTCAAAAAAAGGCTACTGCTCCTATTACGCTTTTGCTATGGCGCTGCTGCTCCGTTCCCTGGGAATCCCCGCGCGGGTGGCGGCGGGCTTTTTCATCGATCCTGCGGCCAACACGTTTGATTATTACCCGGTCCGCTCGGACATGGCCCACGCCTGGGTCGAGGTTCCCTTTCCCGGTTACGGCTGGCTTGAGTACGATCCCACTTCGGAGGATCTTGCCGAAGGCGAAGATTACCGGTTCTCCGCCGGGGCGGACCCGGAGCTTTTTGAAAAGCTGATGCGGGAAATTCTGGAAAACCGTTCGCGGTTACGCGCAAAGGAAGGGCGGGAGGGAGCGGACGCCCCGCCAAATATACAATCTCTTGTACAGTCCGCCGCGGCGCTGTTACGCGATTATTCACCGCCGCTGCTGCCGATCCTGCTCGCCGCGCTCTTTATGTATATCCGTTGCGGTCCTCTCATCGCCTCGGCGCTGTGCCGCAACAAGCGGAAAAAAGCGATCCGTCTCTGGAAACACGCGCTACGGCGGCTGAATCTGGCGGGCCTGAAAAGAACGGCGCAGATCCCTGAATCAGAATGGGCTTTGCGTATGGATCAGCATATCGGGGGAATCTATGCTCTGTACCAGGGTATGGCGGCGGCCCGTTTCGCCCCCGCCTATACCGCGGACGATTTCACCTCACAACAAAACGCCTACCGCGCATTTTCCGCCGCCTGCGGAAAAAAGATTTCTCTCTTGCGGCGCTTCGCGGCCTGGGCGCTTCCCCCCCTCGCGCTGATCTCCGGCCCCGCGAAAAACCGCCGCGGCATCCCGCCGTTTCTTGCGCTGCTGATTTTTCTCGCGCTTGCCGGCTCCGAAACCAAAGCCCAGGACCAGGGGAAAACTTTTTCCGCCGCGGATGAACTCTATATGGATGCCACCGAAGCGGAATTCGCCGAATTCTGGGAGCGGGCGATAGAACTTTTCAGCGAGGGGAAAACCCGCTATCCTAACGATCCCCGCTTCCCCAGGGCGCTGGGTAATCTCTACTACGGCCGCTCCCTCTACGGCTTTGCCCTGGAGGAATACCGCAGGGCGGAAGCGCTCGATCCCTATAACACCTATATACTCTTACGGCTTGCCGAAACGGCCGCTTACCTTAACCGCGATCAGGAATCGGCGGCATACTATGAACAGGTTCTTGCGCTCGACCCGGATAATAAGGAAGCCGCCGGCAGCCTGGGCTGGATGTACTACAAGGTCCACCGCCTGGCGGAAGGCGAGCGGCTTCTACTTGATGCCCTTGAACGTTTCGGCGGCGATCCGGATTTGTCCATGACTCTGGGAACGGTCTACTCGGACATGTACCGGTACGACGAAGGAAAGCACTGGTACGGACAGGCGATAGATCAGGGGGAAGCCCTGGGTGACCGTTTTTTTACTGCGGTGGCCTACTACAATCTTTCGATTTTGGAATCCCGCTTCTACCATTTCGACGCCTCGCTGTCCGCGACTAACGCTTCCCTGAACACCCGGAACCGCGCCTCCGGGCGGCTTGCCCGTGGGGAACTCTATCTGCGCCGTCTTGATTTGGAACAGTCCCAGCGGGATTACGAAGCGGCCTACGAACTCGACACTTCCCCTCTGGCGAAACTCAATCTGGCCCAGGTCTACCAAATATCAGGCCGCCTAGAAGAGGCCCGCCTCTACGCGGAGGACTGCCTCAAGGCGAGCGATCTTTCCTGGATGCTCCATTACGGCATAGACCCTGACCGTTACAAAAGGGATATCCACGAAATTCTCTATAAGACTTACGCGGGGCTGGCCCGCGCGGAGCGCCTGACGCCCTGGGGACAGGCGGGTAAAAAAATCCGCTCTTTTTTCCGCAGGCTTTCCTACCGCTTCAAGACTGCGGTCCACGATCGGTTCTACCGGAAATACAGCCTCGCAGCGGCGGACGCTTACGGCAACGAAACATACGGGGACGGACCTCATATCGAGATGTTAATCCAGTACTACAACGCCTTTGAGCGCTATCCCCGCCGCGCCCTCCCCTATCTCCGCAAGGCGCGGGACTTGGAATCTTTGCGTATTCCGGCGGCCGCCCCTTCCTACGATCTTGAGGAAGGGCTTCTGTTAAAAGACGCGGCGCTGCTGGAAAAGGCCCTTGCCAATCTTGACCCGCTTTGGGAACGGGAAAAGATCTCCCAGTGTTACCGGGAATTCGCCCGCAGCGGAAAGGCCGCGCGGCGCGATGCGGCGGAAGAACTCTTCGCCCTCAACCCGGGCGCGCTGAGGCAGGCGGGCATAAGCCTGCCGCTGGAGATCCGCATGGATTTAAGCGGCGCGCCGGATTTCCCGCGCAATGAAAAGCCGCTTCTGAAGGCCCTCACCAAAGCGGGTTTCCGGCAGGCGGCCGCGGGAAACGCAAGCTCCCCGGCGCGCTTCACCCTGAACATACAGGTAAGCGGTTCGGCGGCCGCCGGCTTCACCGCTTTCTGCGAGCTTACCGACACCGAAGACGCGGCCAAAGCGCAGCGCTATTCCGTTCCCCTGCGCTCCCTTTCCGGCGCGGGCCTTGCCAATTTTGCCCGGGCCCTGGGCGGCGCGGTGTTCACGGTGGAGTAAGAGGCAGGGCAAAAGCATTTACTTCCAATTACGGAGAAAGCATCAAAATTGAAGAAAATTTTACCCAAAAGGCGAATGAGGTTTTGGGCCGAAAACTTTCATTTTCATACCGTAGTTTTCCTTCTTTAAATTCCTGCATACTATTATATCGGTTCTGTCCGTGATGGTCTGTGCTTGAATTCGGAATTCCTGTGGCCGCGCTATTGACACTTAATCAAATCAGGAATATACAAAGTAAAGAACAATTGGGGGAACCGTTGGGGAAAAAAACAGTCGTGGGTATTCTCTTTGGCGGCAAGTCCGCTGAGCATGAGGTTTCCCTGCAATCAGCCCAAAATGTGTATGACGCCATTGACCGGAATAAGTTTGAGCCGGTACTCATCGGCATTGATAAATCCGGGCGCTGGCTCTTAAACGACGAATCCCGTTTCCTGCTGAACTCAGGTGATCCCAGGCGGATCAGTTTGAGTCCAGACGGCGAGCCTGTGGCTCTGGTCCCCGAAAGCGCCGGATTACTCTCCGGCCTGGACGGTGCGGGGTATGCCGGGCCGGGGCGGCTCGACGTGGTTTTTCCGATCCTTCACGGCCCCTTCGGCGAGGACGGCACGGTACAGGGACTGTTGAAACTGGCGAATATTCCCTTTGTGGGGCCGGGAGTTCTGGGCTCCGCCGTGGGCATGGACAAAGACGTGATGAAGCGGCTGCTCAGGGACGCGGGGATTCCGGTGGGGAAATTCCTGGGGTTTCAGTCCCACAGGCCGGTTCCCGCGTTTGCCGAAGTTTCAGGCGTCCTGGGGCTGCCTTTTTTTATCAAGCCGGCGAACATGGGTTCTTCGGTGGGGATCAGCAAGGTGCATGATGAGGGGGAATATTCCGGCGCGGTAAAAGGCGCTTTTCAGTACGATACCAAGATCCTCGCGGAGGAATTTGTTTCCGGCCGGGAACTGGAGTGCGCGGTGCTGGGCAGCGAAGAACCGGCCGCGTCGGTTCCGGGGGAGATTATTTCCTCGCATGAATTCTATTCCTATAACGCGAAATACCTTGATGAAAAAGGGGCGGCGCTGGATATCCCTGCGAATATCCCCGAAGAAACCCAAAAGCGGGTGCGGGAACTGGCGATCAAAACTTTTCAGACGCTCTGCTGCGAGGGGCTTTCCAGGGTGGATTTTTTTCTTAAAGAGTCAGGAGAGCTTGTCGTCAACGAGATCAACACCATGCCGGGTTTTACCAGGATCAGCATGTACCCGAAACTGTGGGAAGCCTGCGGCATCAGCTATACGGAACTTATCAGCCGTTTAATAGATCTGGCGATAAGACGCTTTGAAAAAGAGCGCGCCTTAAAGACCAGCGTGGTGTAAGATTACACAGCGTTAGACGCAAGCCGTTCAGCGATGGCATCGTATTCAAGATTATCCAACTGTTCCCGCAGCCAGACGATCAGTTCCCCGCCGGATTCATACTCATTTTCCTCAAGTCTGAGCAAAGTTTTTTCCATGACGCTTATCCTGTAATGTTTGCAGGCTTCCAGCAGTTCCGCAAGCAGGTCCTTGTCAGGCTCCGGCAGACGGGGCCTTGCTTCCGCAGGCCCTGTAATTTCTTCCAGCAGATTCCGTATATTTTGAAGCAGGGTTTCGGAGCTTTCAAGAAAGCGGCCGTTGTTGGCTTCGATAAATCGCAGATTCCCGTTCCGGGCCGCGTGTTCAAGGCCTCCGGCCAGCTTCGCCGTCTCGCCGGCACAGACGCCGTAAGCGGAACCTTTCAGGCCGTGGACCGTAATGATATAGTCCCTAATGCGCTCCCCTTCCAGGGGGGCTTTTGTAAGCTTCCGCATTTTTTCCAGCAGCGCCGGGGTGTGGATACTGTAAGAACGAAGTACCTCCAGATAGGATTCTTCACCGTAACGCTCTTTTCCCGCCGCGAGGTCAATGCCATCCACTAAAATATCCGGCGGCAGCAGGGAGGATTTTTCTTCTTCCGTCCTCTCTTGCCGCATTTTCTTGTGCGCCGGAATCCAGATATCCATTATGTCATTGAGTCTGGTGATTTCAATGGGCTTGCTGAGGTAATCGTTAAAACCGTTTTCCAGAAACATTTCTTTCATTCCCGCGATGGCGTTGGCGGTAAGGGCAACCACGGGCATATCCCGAAAACGATCTCCCCTGAGGGAACGTATTGCCGCAGTGGCCGCGATTCCGTCCATGTCCGGCATCATGTGATCCATAAAGACGATGTCGTACTCGTTTTTTTGTACCAGCTCAAAGGCTTCCTGCCCGCCGGTACAGATGTCCACTTTTACTTTGAACATGGCCAGCAATCCCTGGGCTACGGTTAAATTGGTCCGGATGTCGTCTACCACGAGGACATGCGCTTCCGGGGCGATAAAGTGGCCCCGCCGTTTTCGGCGTTCCACCAAGGTCTGACGGTTGAGGACATTGGCTGTCGTTACGGCGTAGGCGGGCATGAATATGGCGGGCATATTCCAGCTTGAGGAAGTTTCACCGGGATTTGCCAGCAATACCAGGGTAGTTGAAAGGGACAGGTTTTTTTTCATCTCCATGGCTGTCTGGGCAATATCGGCGCTCACAAAGGCAAAGGGATAGATTTCCCCGGTATCTTTGCCTTTGCCGGACGCCTGTGCCCCAAACTCGTGAAAAAATTCCGCTTCCGTGGCGCAGATTTTTACCGGCGTTTCAAGGCTTTGGAGGGTGAGGGCAATGGACTCGGCGTACAGCGGCTGTCTCTCAAAACAGAGCACTTTTTTTTCGGCGGAATCCTCCACCGACGCCAGGTTCGGACCGTTGAGGGTACCTTGAGGGATGGCAACGGTGAAAACCGATCCTTCGTTGTATTTGCTGTCGAGGCTTATGTCTCCGCCCATGGCCTGGCAGAGACTCTTCGTAATGGCAAGCCCCAGCCCCGTGCCTTCAATTCCCGAATTCTTCCGCATATCCAGTCGCGTAAAACGGGTAAAAATATTCGGCATGTCTTTTTCACTTATGCCGATACCGCTGTCGGCGACTGTAAAGACCATAAGGACATTTTCCGCCGCCCTGCTTGGACCTGTGACGAGGCCTGATTTCCGGACGCTGAAGCGGATAAATCCCTCGTTGGTGTACTTCACCGCGTTGGAGAGCAGGTTGATGAGAATCTGCCGAATCCGCACCTCGTCACCTAACAGGTTGTTGGGAAGGGTGGGATCCGCTTCGGCGAGGAAAATGATGGGCTTTTCCGCCACCCGCAGGCGGAACATGCTGATCACATCGTTCAGGAGGGATGCCAGCGAATAGGCAACCGGCTTTATCTCCAGGGTTCCCGCCTCAATTTTGGAAATGTCCAGAATATCGTTGATGATGGTGAGAAGACTCATCCCCGCCTGTTTAATGCCCTCGACATATTCCTGGGCCTTGGGCAGGGAGTCGGCCTGTAGCGCCAGCTCGCTCATGCCTATCACGACGTTCATCGGGGTACGGATTTCGTGGCTTGTCTGGGCAAGAAAAACCGATTTGGCCCTGTTGGCCTGCTCGGCCTGTTCTTTGGCCTGTATGATTTCGGTAAAATCCTGAAATTGCAGGAGGGTGCCTTCGGAAATTCCCTTGTCATTCAGCATGGGGGCGACATATATCCGGTAATGGCGGGGATTGCCCGTTCTGCCCACGTCTATCAAACGGTCAACTACCTGGGCCTTTCTGTCTGTTATCGCCCGGTCAAGGGACAAGACAATCTCTTTTACTGAGACACAGTCCACATACTCAAGAAAAATTTCATGCAGAGTCCGGTCGTTGACAAAGCCTATATTGTCTATGCCGGCAAGATCCAAAAAAAAATCGGAACAGTACACCAGCCGCAGATACTGATCCATGAGCAGAATAATGTTCTTTGTGTTTTTCAACAGCAGGGTGAAAAAGTTTTTTTGTTTGGCGTTTTTGAGCATGAGGGAATCATAGAGATGGTCCCTGGCGCGGCTGTAGCTTTCAAGGCGGTCCACGGCGTCCTGTGTCAATGAGATCTTGCGTTTAAGGGCGTTGTTTTCCGCCGACAGCCGTTTGTTTTCTTCTTCCAGACGGATTACATTTTCTTTCGCGTGCATGACGCCGTTTTGCGTGTTCTGTTCCATTCGCGGCGTTTTCCTAAAGCTGACAGGCTACAAGGGCAAAAACAGAAAACTGATTCACCCTCTCCCCGGATTTTGTATATTGGGGACAAACTTCTCCCGCGGAATGGGAAAGCAGATAAGGAACGGGAAAGCCGCTCATCTCTTTTTGAAACAGTTCAATTTCCGCCGTGGGTTTTGCCCCCAGCACTACGCTGCGCAAAAAACACGAGAACACGAAAAAGCCCGCGCCGCCTCCGTTTTTTTTGATGGCCTGCAGCAGGGTATTCGTACTCTCAAGCACATAATCGGCGGTAACGGCGCCTATGTTCAGTATTCCTCCAATCTTCACCTTTTTACTGCATATCAGCGCCCCTCCGGGGCTGGTATCATGAATAACGACCACCTGCGGATCGGTCCCGTCACCGTAATCAATAACCAGGGGAAACGCAAGAGAGACGCTGTGCCCGTCTTTTTCAACAAGGCCCAGCTCTTTGACAAAGGAAATCGCGGACCTATTATTTATGCCGGTGATTTGGCTGCCCTCCGCGCCGGTAATGACCGCGTCCTGGGTAAACACGGATTTTAGCGGAAAGCCAAAGGAAAAAAAACGGGGCTTGACCGGGCCTTTGAGCAGCAGCAGCGCCATCCTATTGTCGTATGCCGCGCCCTGGTAGAACGTTTTGGGATTCCTGCGGTCCTGGTGGATGTCCAGAGCGCCGGTACCGAAGGCCGGTATCCCCCCGCAGGCGCGGTTCAGGGCGGCGACCATATCGTCGCCTGTCAGACTGAAAATCGTCGGCAGCAGCGTAAAAACAAGTTCCGGCCGTGCGTCAAGGGAAGCGGCGGTTTTTTGGTAGAGGGCCTCAATGCGGCCTTCCGTGTTTTCCGCGGTCAGGGGATCGGAAAGACCCGCGGCAAATTCCGTGTCATCGCTGGTCAGCACCGTTACGGTCAGCATAATTTCGCCTGACGCGCCGGCCAGAGCAAAATACTGGGAAGTGCAGCCAAGCGTTTCAAAGGGCAGGCTTTCGCTTACTTTCTTCATAATGCCGGATTTGATAAATTCACTGTGACAAAAAAGCAGGGCCGCCGAGTGTGCGAGCCGCTTTTCCGCAAGGTTCAGTTGTTCCAGAATTTCCCCGGCCGCTTTTACAGGATCATCCACTTCCTGTGTGTACGCTGTTAACAATTTAATCATGACAAGCGCCCCCCGTTAAGGCTGCCCCTTAGCCGCATCTCCTGAATCCCGCATATTCAATTCGATACGGTTTAACAGAATTTCTTTTTCGACCGGTTTGGAAATAATATCGGCCGCGCCGGATTCAAAGGCTTTTGCTTTGGTTGCCTCGTCCTGATTGCCGCTGATAAAAACCACAGGAGTAGAGCCGAACCAGGCTTCTTTTTTTAATCTGGCGATAGTCTCAAAACCGTCCATTTCGGGCATCTCGACATCCAGCAGAATCAAATCTGGTTTTTCCTGAGCGCCTATTTTCAGTGCCATTGCGCCGGATTTGGTCAGGAAAAGCTCGTATTGCCCTTCCAAAAGGACGCTGACTTGCTTGAGAAAGCTGACGTTGTCATCCACCACCAATAATTTTTTCATCATTAATTTTCCCCTTCGTTTTTTTTCTGCGAAGCGGGCTCGTATTGCCCGGCTAATTCATCCTTGATATTTTCAAAGGCTTCCACGACACGGGGATCAAACTGGGTGCCACTGCCTCCGGTAATGATACTACAGGCCTCGGAGTGGCTCATGCCTTTGCGGTAAATGCGGTTGTCCATAAGGGCGTCGTAGACATCCGCCACGGCCATGATGCGGCCGCAGAGGGGAATGCTGTTATCCTTGAGACCGTTGGGATAACCCTTGCCGTCATAGCGCTCGTGATGGGAAGCGGCGATAAGGGCCGCGTAATGCAGATAATACTGGGTCGGAAGCCGCCGGTACATCCGTTCCATAATTTCCCCGCCGATAGCGGCGTGGCGTTTCATAATCGCGAATTCCTCATCATCCAGCCTGCCCGCTTTCAGGAGAACCGTGTCGCTGATGGCGATTTTACCAATGTCGTGTAACGGGGAAGCCCGCATGATGAGCCGCAGTTCCGGCAGGGTGAGTTCCTCGGCGAACAGGCCGTTTTTCATAAGCTCCTGTCCCAGGCGTTCCACCAGTCTGGATGTTCGTATAACGTGGCCTCCGGTATTTTCGTCCCTGCATTCTATGAGTTCGGCGAATGAGATGGCGATACTATCGGAGAGCGCCGTAACGGTTTCCTCGGTTTTTGCCTGGTAGGAATTCAGGCGCAGATGCAGTTCTATGCGATGGAGGAGTATGCTCTTTTCTACCGGCTTGGTGATAAAATCCCTGGCCCCCATTTCCAGGGCCTTGACTTCTACGGCGGCGTCGGAGTTGGCGGTGAGGAATATCACCGGAATCCGGTCAAGACAGGGATTCTGTTTCAGGCGGGAAATGACATCAAAGCCGTCCAGATCGGGCATTTCCACATCCAGCAGGATCAGGTCCGGCTTTTCCTTTATGCAGATTTGCAGGGCTAAAAGGCCGGATTTTGCCAGTGACACCTCGTACTTGCCGCCAAGATGGGCGGAGATTTGTTTGAGGACCGAAAGGTTATCGTCAACTACCAGGATTTGTTTCATGGTATAAATTCCATCCCGCATCATCCATCGAAAAATGCGAATTCGCGCCCAGGAGGGCAAACTTGTCCTGAATGCGGTTAAAAGTGTCTACAATCCGGGGATCAAATTCCGTACCCCGGCCCTCGGAAATAACCCGGCACGCGGCCTCATGACTGAGGCGTTTGCGGTAAACCCGGTCAGTAACACAGGCGTCATACACATTGGCAACCGACATGATCCGGCAGCAGAGCGGAATCTGCTCGCCTTTAAGCCCCCGCGGATAACCCGCGCCGTCGTAGCGTTCATGGTGCCCTTCGGCAATCATCATCGCCATTTTCAGATACAGCTGATCGGGAGTGCGGTTATAAATAAGCCCCATCATTCTGCCGCCGATGAGGGTATGTTTTTGGACCTTTTTGTATTCTTCGTCGGTCAAAGAGCCCCGCTTAAGAAGCAGCAAATCGCTCACCCCTATCTTTCCGATGTCATGAAAAGGCGCCGCCCGTTTGATCATGTCAACATCCTCGACCTTGAGTTCTTCCCTGAAACATCCCCCCTCAAGCAGTTCCGCAGTGAGGCATTCCGCGTAGCTTCCGGTTCGCATAACGTGTCCGCCTATATTGTAATCCTTACATTCCACGAGTTCCGCGAAGGAGATGCCGATGTTGTCCTCCAGTTCTTTTACCATGTGTTCAAGATGGAGCTGGTAGGCGGAAAATTCAAGGTGAAGCCTGATCCGGTGCCGCAGAATATCGGTGTTGGCGGGCTTGGTGATAAAGTCCATGGCCCCGGTTTCAAGGCATTTGACTTGAGTGGCGTCGCTGTGGCTGCCGGTAAGGAAAATCACCGGAATATAGCTCAGTTTCGGATCGTTTTTCAGGCGGCCTATGGTTTCAAAGCCGTCCATGCCCGGCATCTCCACATCCAGGAGAATGAGGTCCGGTTTTTCATCGGCACAAATTTGCAGGGCCAGCTCGCCGGATTTTGCCAGCGACACCTCGTATTCCCCGGCAAGCTGGGCGCTGATCTGCTTGAGAGCCACCAGGTTATCATCAACAATCAGTATTGATTTCATATACCTCCCCAATAGTATTTATAGGGCCGGGTTTTCCAGCCGGCTCCGAATCGCGTCATATTCGAGATTATCCATCTGTTCCCGCAGCCATACCACCAGTTCCCCTCCGGTTTCGTACTCAAAGGATTCAAGCTCGGCAAGTATCTCCTCCATAGCCAAGGATTTATACCGCCTTACCGCGTCCAGCAGTTTTTCCAGCAGTTCCTTGTCAGGCGATCCTGCCTTCTGTTTGACCTCTTTGCCCGCGGCCACCCTTTGCAGCAATTCCCCTATATCATGCAGCAACAGTTCCACCTTTTCTATAAAAGGCCCATTCCCCGCCTGCACCCGCTTCAGGTTCCCCGCACGGGCCGCGGCCTCCAGTTCCTCCGCCTGTTTCCCTATGGGGTCCGCGCAGATGCCGTAACTGGAACCCTTTAGCCCGTGAACCTGTATAGTATACTCCGTAAGGCTCAACCCTGTCCCCCCGCCGCGAGACAATGAACGCAATTTTTCCAGCAGCCCCGGCGTATGCACATGGTAGGACCGCAGCACGTCCAAATACGCCGTCTCGCTGTTGTACCGTTCAACGCCCCGGACCAGATCGATCCCGTCTACTATGACGCCGTCCAGTACGCCCGGAACATTCCGGGCATCTTCGCCGGCGTAGCCGCCCTGTTCCATCTCCGCCTGTAAAAGCGTCTCCTTGTTCTGTTTGTTCTTCACCCAGGTGTTCAGGGCCACGTCCAGCTGCATTATGTCAATCGGCTTGGAAATATACGCATTAAAGCCCTTTGACAAAAACATCTCTTCGTTTCCCGCAAGGGCGTTTGCCGTCAGCGCCACAATGGGTACCGTCCGGGCGTACTCGCTGTCTATCTCGTTACGGATGATCCTCACCGCTTCCACCCCGTCCATCTCAGGCATCATGTGATCCATGAGCACGAGATCGTAGCGGGGACAGGCGGGATCGCTTCCCGCGCCGCGTATTTTCTTTACCGCTTCCGCGCCGCTTGAGGCGCTGTCGATGGAAAGCCCATAGGGCAGCATCAGCCCTTTGGCCACGTCCAGGTTGGTTTCCACATCGTCTACCACCAGCACCTTGCCGTAGGGCATATAGGCCCGCACCAGATTGAGACTGCGGGCGCGGCGGTGTTCCATAAACCGGAAAAGCTGCAAATTCTTCGCCTTTATCTCCCCGATGGGATTTCCGTCCACTATCAGCTGGGGTATCTGCACGGTAAACACGCTCCCCTTGCCGTACTCACTCTGGACGCAGATGTCGCCGCCCATGAGTTTTATCAGGTTTTGGGTGATGGATAACCCCAGGCCGGTCCCTTCGATGTTGCGGTTTGCCTTGGCGTCAAGCTGGCTGTATTCCGAGAAAAGCCGGGAAATATCTTCCTGCCGTATGCCCCGCCCGGTGTCGCTCACCGTAAAGGTTATCCAGGCGACGTCCTCGCGGCGTTCCCAGTCAATCTTCAACATCACGCTCCCCTCTTCGGTGTACTTGAAGGCGTTGGAGAGGAGATTGTTAAGCACCTGCTTGACCCGCAGTTCGTCGCCGAAGAGCTTTACCGGAAAGGAAGGATCGATTTCCAGCTTGAAGATAATGTTCTTTGAACCGATCCGCACGATGTTGAGGTGTATCGTATCGTTTACCATGCTGGGCGTATCGTAATCGGCCTGGACCAGTTCAAAACTGTCGGCCTCAATTTTGGAGATGTCAAGAATATCGTTAATGATGCTGAGGAGGCTGCTGCCTGAGCTGTGGATTTTTTCGATGTCGAGGCGGGTATCCAGGGGGAGTTTTTTTTGCAGTTCAATTTCCGAGAGGCCGATGATGGCGTTAAGGGGCGTGCGTATCTCGTGGCTCATCGTGGCGAGAAAGGCGCTCTTGGAATGGGAAGCGGCTTCGGCCTCAAGCCTCGCCTGCATCACTTCCGTAATGTCAACCAGATTCAAAAGCCGTCCCCGGACTTCGCCGGAAAAAGATCCTATAAGTACCTCGAAATAACGCTTTTCCCCGTTCAGTATCATTTCCCAGATACCCGCGTAGTCTTCACCTTCCCCCAAAATATCATAGAATTCCTGTTTGATATTCGCGTCCCTGAACAGATCAAATACCGGCCTGCCCACGCTCTTTTCAGGGGCCAGCAAATCGGCCATCTCTATAAACGGCTTGCTGAAAAACATCACCTGGTTCAGGGGATCCAGCAGGACAACATTATTGATGGTTGTGGAAAGCATGGCGGAAAAAGCAACCTGGGCGCTGTCCGCGGACCTGGTCCGGTAGCAGGCAAAGGCCAATATCATATAGATAAATAACGATCCTATCAGGTTAATGACCCACTGCGACATAAGTTCGGTAAAGGGGATCGCTGCCTCATAGCGCATCATGGGAGCTTTGAAAACTATCAGCATAAGGGAAATGATATTGGCAATGATGATGTAATTCAGCAAAGACCGGTGGTTAAAAAACAGCGCGCCTATGCAGCAGACACCCAGGCAGACGGAGAAAAAATATAAAAAACTGCCCGTGAAGAAAAACATCACTGTAAACAGCACGTACAGTGACAGGGGGATGAAAAAACTTTCATCGAGAACCCGCCTCAGCCGGTGGAGCAGGGCGACTACCAGCATGGACAGGACGGCCGTAATGAAGGATACAACAACGAGCCTTGTGTTCCGTTCAAAGGAGGCTTCAAAGAGACGGAAACCCGTCATGGCAAGAACCGCTAATTCGATAAGGATAAAGACCAGACGGTCGGACGAGGAACGGGCGGCTTTGGACTTGTCGGCGTTAACCATCGATCCTCCGGTATCCCTGCCTGGCGGCGTCCACAAAGCGCAGCGCGCCGGACATCAATTCCACCGAAAAAATCTTCCGGTAAAAGATCACGCCGTCACAGGCGGACAAAAACAGTTCCGCGGAACTGATGCGGATCTTCCGCCCCCGCTTCAACATAAAATCACCGGGAAATTGCTGCTGGCGGCCCTTCAGGTAAAAGGGAATCAGTACCGCGGCGCGAAGAGGATTACGGCTGCGGGTAAGGATAATATCCATCATGCCGTCGTTGGGCATGGCCGCGGACGCCGGAGACTTATTGCCGCCGTAATACGGGCCGTTGGCTATCAAAATACTGCGGTAGCTGCCGCTGAGATCCTCCCCGTCAATGTCTATCTCATAATGCCGGTATACTTCTTTATTGAAACAGGCGGCAATCGCGCCCGCGTAGAAAATCGCGGTGTACAGCCTGCGGCCCAGCCATCGGGTAAACTGCTCGCCTTCCCGCATGCTGTTCCTGAGACGCTCGATATTAAGAACCGCCTGGGCCTCAATACCGACGGTACAAGAGTTGAAGGCGTAGGTGTCCCCGCAGTACATAATATCCATAGGGACCGTCGGCGCGGTAAACTGCCGGGCAATGTCCCGAAACAGGGGCCAGTTTTGTCTGCCGAAGCCCCAAATAAAACTATTGACATGCCCGTAGGGCAAGGCCGCAAGCTCCACGTTGGGAAGCCCCGCGATGCCGTTCAGACAGTCGAACAAAATCCCGTCGCCGCCAATCGCGTATACCCTAAGGGGCGTTCCCGGCGGCAGTTCCCGCATAAACCGCCTGATAAAACCCGTCGCATCCCTGGGAAAGCGGGAGATATGCACCACATAGTTATCCGCCCCCGTTATTTTGAAAAATTCGTGTATGCGGGCGAGTACGGCTTCCTGCTTCCATGTATGCCAGAACGATTTCGGGTTCAGAATAAGCAGATGCTTCATGGTATTATTCATACAAGTCTCAAACTCAGCCTTTCACAGCGTAAACGGAGCCTCTCAAACAAACATTTTGAGCTCATACGCCGTCATCACGGCTCTGCCTTTATATAATAATACTATTTCTCAGGAAATAATGCAATGAGTGAGCGGAGGGAGAAAATTAACCGCAGACAATACGGACTTTTGGCTTTTGTCCGTGCCTGTCCCTGTCCGTCCGCGGTTATTCTCGGCGGTTTTGGGGGCCGGGCGGCTCCGGGGGGAGATATGCGGCTAAGGTGCTGTAAAGCTGCCGCACGTCTATGGGTTTGGCGACGTGCCCATTCATGCCCGCCGCGAGGCATTCCCGCACATCCTCCTTAAAAGCGTTGGCAGTCATCGCAATGATGGGTATCTGTTTCACGGATTTCGATTGTTGCTCCGCCTCAAGAGAGCGGATAGCCCGGGTGGCGTCAAAACCGTCCATAACCGGCATTTGTATGTCCATCAATATAATATCGTACTCATGCCCGGCAAACATCTGTACGGCACGGCTGCCGTTTTCCGCGCACTCTATTGTTATTCCTGTCTCTTCCAGTATCCCCACCAGCACTTCGCGGTTTATTTCCACGTCTTCCACCAAAAGCAGCCTTCTGCCGCTCCAGTCGTAAGAAGGCGTCCCCTTTTCAGCGGCAGCCTCGTTTTCGTACCCCATCAGGGTGATAATCGTGTTGAAGAGCGCGGAAGGCAGCACGGGCTTGGGCAGGAAGTGGGTTACCCCGACAGGGTTCAGCGCGGAAATGACTTCGTCCTGCCCGGCCGAAGAAATCATCACGATAACCGGGTTCTTCCCTATAATGCACTTTATCTCAGCGGCGGTTTCGCGGCCGTCCATATCGGGCATCTTCCAGTCGAGGAACACCATGTCGTAGGGGCGGCCTTCTTCGGCGCACTTTTTTGCCATTGCTACGGCCTGGGCGCCGCTTCCGGCCTTGTCGCAGGCAAGGGAGAAGCTCTCCAGGATACTTTCAATATACTCAAGGGTTGGCGGATCGTCGTCCACTACCAGAATACGCAGTCCGCCGGCCGGGCCGTGGCGCAGGGCGGCGGGTATATTCTTCGGCCGGCAGGCCCTGCCCCACGTTATGATGACCTCGAACACGAACTTTGAGCCGCCGCCGGGATTGTCCTCCACCCAGATGTCCCCACCCATAAGGTTTACGATGCTTTTGCTTATGGAAAGCCCCAGCCCGGTGCCGCCGTATTTGCGGGTGGTGGTGCTTTCGGCCTGCTCAAACACGCGGAACAGCCGCGCCTTCTGCTCGTCAGTTATGCCGATGCCGGTATCGGCTACTTCGATGTGCAGCCGCGCCGTATCTGCGTCTATGGCCGTCTCTCTCACGAAAAGCGTGACGGCGCCGCCGTCAGGAGTAAACTTTACCGCGTTGGTGAGGAGGTTTATCAGCACCTGGGACAGGCGCAGCTCGTCGCTTATCACGGTGCGGGTGAACACGTTCTCTATATTCACCTGGAATTCCTGGGCTTTCTCGTCCATTTTTACCTGAACGACGTTGATGACGTGCTGTATCATGCCTTCAAACTCGAATTCCTCGCTGAGGATCTCCAGCTTGTTGGCTTCGATTTTACTCATGTCCAGCACGTCGTTGATAATGCCCAAAAGCTGGCGGGAGGAATTTTCTATCTGCTTAAGGCAGTACTTAATACGATCCATACCGGAGGCTTTTTGGCCGAGGGTGGTCATGCCGATGATGGTGTTCATGGGGGTGCGGATCTCGTGGCTCATGCGGGAGAGGAAGTCGGTCTTTGCCTGAGCGCCGGCGGTGGCGGCGCGGTTGGCTTCCAGCAGGTGTTTGGTCATACCGTCGCGTATGATGGCCGACGCGATGAGGGTACCCGCGGACTGGAGCAGGTCTTCCTCGGCTTTGATAAAAAAACTGTCGTTGCTGACGCGCAAAAGTCCCACGGTGCCCCAAAAGACGCCGCTGATAAAGAGGGGGATATTGGCATAGGCCTTGGCGAAGGCTATGGAGGGGTGTATATCTTCGGGGCGCTCGAATATGTCGGAAAAGCGGGCGTTAAGGATGACGCCTTTGGCGAGGGTTTCGCGCCAGGGCGGCGCGAAACGGTCATAGGGCACGTTGACCGGCGGATTGGGCGTTACCCGCGCCCAAAAGATCTCGCATGAACAGCACAGTTCGCCGTTTACCTCGGCGTTTTCCAGTATATAGGCGATGTCGGCGTCCACGCCTTTGCCCAGTTCGGCGACGGCGTCATGCAGCAGGACGGCAATATCCTTACCGGAGGACATGAGTATGACGGCCATGGTGTTCAGGGTGCTCAGGAGCCTGTCGCGCCTGGCGAGGGCGATGCGCATTTCACGCTGCCTGCGCTGGTCTATGAAGTACGCCATAATCGCGAAACTGTCCATGTAGTCCACTTTCTTCATTATGGCGCTGATGGGGCAGGGCGCGCCGTTTAAGACAAGCACGGTTTCAAACTCATTGGAGCCGTCCCGGGCCGCGATGACGAGCCGGTCCTGTAACGAGGAGGACACCTGGCCGTTGGGCTGGCGTTCGGGGATCGCGGCCGCGAGAAAGGGCAGGAAATCCCGCTTGAACTCGTCCAGGCCGGCAAAGCCGAAGAACTCAAGCGCGGCGGGGTTGCAGTCGATTACCTGAAAGGCGCTGTCGTACATGACGCACATGTACGGGTTGTTTTGAAACATGGATCTGCGGGTTTCTTCGGAGCGTTCTATGTCCGCCAGGAGCCGCTCGCGGTGGCGGACGTTTTCTTCCTTTACCCGGGTGGCCTCTTCGGCCCGTTGTTTTTCTTTGCGGTATACAAAGTTTTGATATTTGATCACGGCGCTGAGAAAAAGGCCGGTCATAAGCACGTCCTGCACTTCGTCCGCATACCGCTGGAATTGACGGTTAAAAGGGATGATCAGGTGGGGGAAGTTCCATTCGACGATATACAGGGCCAGGACTATGGTCATGTTAAGGAGGAGCATGACAAGGAGTTCTTTTCCCCTGAGTACCAGGCAGATAAGGACGATGCTCATGACAAAATAACTTGCCATGCTGCTCTCGATGCCGCCGTTGACGAAAAACATGAGGGGGAACTGGATGTCGCACACGGCGATTACCGCTGCCCAGGTGTAAAGGCGGTACTTGCCGCTTTTATTCGCCAGAACCAGCAGCGCTATGGCCGACACGGCGACGATCATAAAAAGGGCCCCCGAAAGAAGGGAATTGCCCAGCAGAAACCGCAGGATGCCGGAAAAAACGGCGGTTACCATGCCGAAGCTGAGAAGAAGGTTTAGCATCCGCCCTTCCAGGGGAATTTTGTCGGAAAAAATATATTTAGAAATCAGGTTATTCAACTTTTTTAGCATGATTTGTCTCTATAGTATATTATACAGGCCCCATGAATCTTTGTAAACATTACGCATTACCTGAACAGCAGTTTTACATTTAGCCATCGGGATCATCTTCCATGGTCACGAAGCCGATAAAGTCCTCCCACGTTTGAAACAGATACCGGCTGAATATCATCCGTAACCCCGCAAAAAACTCAT
>JAITIC010000082.1 GCA_031279635.1 Treponema sp.
ACTACCTTAAAACAGGCATTTTGCGCACCGTTTTGGTACAAAACGGGAGCAAATGCAAGGTCTGTCCGCAAAGTAACCGACTTTGTGGACAGACACTAATTAGAGTCTGTCTATAATGTAGACACATTATAGACAGACTACCTTAAAATAGGCATTTTGTGCACCGTTTTGGTACAAAACGGGAGCAAATGCAAGGTCTGTCCATAAAGCAACCGACTTTATGGACAGACACTAATTAGTTTTGAAACAGGCCCATAAGAGAATGCATACTTCATTCTTCTTTATGTCCGTGTCTGTCCGGTCTGTGCTTATTCCTGAAATAAGAATTCCCGCAATTGACCAAATTATGCTTGCAAAACTACCGGATAGGGTTTATTGTGGATATAATCATTGGATATTGGTAATAGCGCATTAATCGTATGTCAATTTGTATAAAATGGACATATACAAGCTAACAGGAGTAGACAAGATGCTGACTCTGGAACGCCAAAATATGATACTGGACATACTCAAAAGGGATAAAGCGGTAACTATCGCCAAACTGTCGGATATCCTCTTGACCAGCGCTACCAATATCAGGCGCGATCTGGAAAAAATGGAAAAAAAGCATATCGTCAAGCGCACTTATGGGGGGGCGGTGCTGATAGAAGAGGGGTTTAACGTTGAAATACCACTGGCCGTGCGGGAAGTAAAACACCGGGAGGTGAAAAACAGGATAGCGCGGACCGCGGCGCGGCTGGTCGGCGACGACGACACGATTTTTATAGACGCCTCCACCACCACAAAGGAAATGACCGGTTTTTTCAGGAATAAAGTCAACCTGACCGTCATAACCAACGGTATCCGCGCGATTACCGATCTGGCCGAGGCGGAAAATATCACCGTGTACAGCCTGCCCGGCAAACTGCGGAAGCAGGCGCTTTCCCTGGTCGGGCCGCAGGCGGAGTCGCATATCAGCGATTACTGGGCCTCAAAGCTGTTTTTTTCCTGTACGGGCCTGTGCATAGGCCACGGGGCCATGGACTATTCCGACGAAGAAGCGGAAATCCGCAAAAAAATGATGGACACCTGCCAGAAAATCATCCTGCTCTGCGATCACACCAAGTTCGATTTGCCGGCGTTTTATCGTATATGTCCCTTTTCCCGCATCGACGTACTGATCACCGACCGGCCTCTGACCGGGGAATGGGAAACCCTGCTCACGCAGAACGGGATAGAGATAATTTACGCCGAAGATTCACCGTAGGAGTTTGCGGGGCCTGCCCCGCGGAGGCTCATACGAATTACGCAAGCTCCCACAGGTTCCTGGTTCTGCGGGGGGTTGGTTGATTGTTTTACGATTTTTTTTCACAATGTTTGTGTATGTCCGTTCCCGATTATCCTGATTTTACGCCTTTGGACCTTGATTTAAGGGAGGCTTTGCATCCCCGGCTTTCCCTGACGCCGGACGGTGTTTCGGAATTCACTTTTTCCGGCCTGTACCTTTTTAGAAACCGGTACAAGTACCGGATTTCAAAAGGGCCTGACGGCGGCTTTATCATTTCCGGGGAACAGCCCGCCGAACACGGGCCGGGGGGGAAATTCTTTATGACGCCCTGCGGCGCGCCGGATGAGGGGACGCTCGAATCTCTTTTCAGGACGCACGATTACTGGAAGAATATCAGCGAATCGGTGCTCGCCCCGGTACGGGAACGGCTTGAAAAAAGCGGCGTGGAAATTACCGGGGACCGGGACAATTTTGATTACCTTTACTTTCGTGAAGACCTGGCGCGGCTGGCCGGCAAGAAGTACCACAAAAAGAAGAATTTGCTGAACCAGTTTTTGAACGCCTACGCCGATTACGAAGAGCGGCCCCTGACAGCGGCGCTTGTCCCGCAGGCGAAAGAAATTTTGGAACGCTGGAGGCGGGACAAGGACGAGGACGGGGATTTCAGGGCCGCAGAGGAGGCGCTGGATTTGTTTGATATGATCAAGCTGCGGGGGGCGCTTTATTATGTCGGGGGCAGGCCCGCCGCGTATTGCCTTGGCGAAAGTATCGCAAAGGGAAAAATGTTCGCTATTCATTTTGAAAAAGCGCTTGATGAATACAAGGGGATTTACCAGTTTATGAACAAGACATTTGCCGCTTCGCTGCCGCGTTTTTTTACCTACATCAACCGCGAGCAGGACCTGGGCGACGAGGGCCTCCGCCAGGCGAAGATGACTTACCGGCCCGCCGGTTTTGTAAAAAAATACACCGGCAGAGTTTCAGGATAGACTATGATTTATTTAACCGGCTTTCACGCCATTGAGGAACAAATCAAATCGGGCGGGGCCTGCGGTCCCCTGCTGCTGGCAAAGGCCGGCCCCCGCGCCAGGGAAATTGTCGCGCTGGCGGTCAACAACAAAATCCGCGTGGACCGGGTAGGGACTTTTGACCTTGACCGGCTCGCGCCGGATCACCGGGGAATCGCCCTGCAGGTTGAGGCCCGTCCGGGAAAAGGCGCGGATCTGAACCTTGGGGAATTCATCGCCGCTCTTGGCGGGCGCAAAGACGCGCTCGTTCTTATTCTGGACGAGATCACCGATCCGCACAATTACGGGGCGATTCTCCGCTCCTGCGATCAGTTCGGGGTGGATTTGCTTGTCAGCAGGAACCGCCGCAACGCCAAACACGCGGAGGTTATTTCCAGGACCTCAGCCGGGGCGGTTTCGTGGGTGCCACAGGCGGAAACGGCGAATCTCGTGCGCGCCGTGGAGGACCTGAAAGAGGCGGGCTTCTGGATTTACGGCGCCGGCATGGAGGGCGAGCCGGGCTGGGAAAAAGACCTCCGCGGCAGGACGGCGCTGGCGCTGGGCGGCGAGGGAACCGGCCTTTCCCGCCTTCTGCGCGAGCGCTGCGACGGCCTTGTGGGAATTCCCACTGGCGGCAGGCTGGATTCCCTTAACGTGTCGGTGGCCGCCGGGGTGCTGCTGTACGAGGTGCGGCGGCAGCGGGCGGGTAAATAGCGCGTAACGTTACCTGTGCGCGTAACAATACACACAGCCTGCGGGACAGTCCCCGTAACGGCCGATGTCCACGCTTTGTGCGCAGAGACAACGGGGCCGCTGGTTTTTGTCTCTGCCGCCGCTTTCAATGCCCCAAAGTTCCCTCAAAAGTTCCCCGTCAACGCAGGCGCCGGCCTTTATCCCGGCGGTCTGGAAATTTTCCGCCCCGGCGCAGCTTTGGATTTCCATGTCCGCGTCTTTGGCTGTTTGGGCAAGGCCGGCAAGCAGCCGGTATGCGCCGTTGTCCGCCGAAAACGGCAAACCCTCGCCGGACAACGCCGGCGTTCTCATTTGCAAACCCCCCGCTTTTTCCAGGGCCGCGATACGGCGCTTTGCCCCTCCGTACTCATCGTACAGACTGACAATAACACGCCGAACCGCCCCCGCGAGATTCCCCGCCAGCGCGCCAAAATTCCGGCGATGGAAATCCTCATCGGTAATGCTGCTGAGAAAAACCGGATCATAGCGCCATATCACCCGCCGCGGCCCGATTTTTCGCGCCAGTTCCCCTATGGCGGCGCAGATAATTTCCGCCGGAGGCGCGTTGGGTTCCAGCGCCGCAGGATAGCCGGTTACCGTAACCATCACGTAAAAGGGAAGGCGCAGTTTTTCCAGCATTTCCGCGTTGGCAAGAATTGCCCGCGGGTCTCTGGTCCAGAAAACAAACGCGGCGGCCCCGCCGCCTTCCGGGGACGGCCGCAGCGATACCCGGCGGATCTGGGCGGCGTTAAAAGGATTCGCCACGTCGACAAATCCCGTATTGAGCTTTTCCATAAACCAGTCAAAGCGGAAGCGGGGAATATCGCATCGGCGGGAAACGCTGATAACCATGCGGCCAGTATATCCGGCGGCGGCGCTTTATGCCATTATATGTCAGGCAGGAGAGGCTGTTCCAAAACTGAAGTTTTGGAACAGCCTCATTTCTCAATGATCGAAAGTAAATGCAATAGCCCTGATCTGTCAGGTAAAACGAACAAGATGAGGGGAGAATTCCCCTTAATTGATTCTTGCCTGGCAGGTTAAAAAACCGGAACCACGCTGCCGTCGCTCCATTTGCCGTTGATGTAGTCTTTTACTTTCTGGCTGAGGAGGGCCTTTTGCAGCGCCTGGATTTTGGCGTCCTGCTCTTTACCTTTCTGCACTACCACGATGTTCACGTAGGGGGAGTCCGCTCCCTCAATGATGAGGGAATCCTTGAGGGGATTGAAGCCCGCTTCAAGAGCGTAGTTGCCGTTGATGGCGGCGGCGTCAACGTCCTGTAGAGAACGGGGAAGCTGGGCTGCCTCAAGTTCCTGGAAGCGGAAGTTTTTGGGGTTGCCGGTAACGTCCCTGGGGGTGGCGGTAAGGCCCACCCCGGCTCTGAGTGTGATGAGGCCGTTGGCCTGGAGCAGCAAAAGCGCCCGGCCGCCGTTGGAGGGATCGTTGGGGATGGCGATGGAAGCTCCGTTGGGCAGATCGGCGGTGTTTTTGTACTTGGACGAGTACAGGCCAAACGGCTCAATGTGAACCCCGAACGCGGAGATCAGTTTTGCCGACCATTCCTCGTTGGTTTCCAGATAGGGGATGTGCTGGAAGAAATTGGCGTCCAGGTCCCCGGCGATTAGCGCGACATTGGGCTGTACGTAGTCGGTGAATTCCACCACTTTCAGCGTAATGCCCTGGGCCGCCAAATCTGCGGAGATCAGGTTGAGCAATTCCGCGTGGGGAACCGGGGTCGCTCCCACCGAAAGGGTGGAGCCGGATGCTGCCGGGTTACCTCTGGCCTCAACATTCGGGCTGAGGGCCAGAACCAGTGCGCCTGCCACAAGCAGGCTAATCAGTGTCTTTTTCATACGTTCCTCCGTATAATTCTTAGTATTTATATGTATATACTAAAATACAAATTTTGTCAATAGGAAGCCTGCCCCAAAGCTAATTGACTGTGCGCTAACGTTTCCGGCATAGCCGGGGCACGGTTTTGGGACAAGCTCGAACCAAAGACCCTTGCAGTTTTTCAGGCTTTCAATCCTGCAAACTCCCAAGCGGCTTTAGCTGCCGGAGCCTCGAAATGCGTAAAATCGCGCATTTCTTCATATATTACGCAAAGTCCCACAGACTCCTGGGTTTTTCAAAAAAATCACCGTTTTGACAGCAGGCTGCGGCTTACCGCGGTACCGGCGATCTGTACCGCCTCCACCAGGATAAGAATGACGATTACCGAAGCGATGGTCACGTCGGTCCTGAAACGGTAGTAGCCGTAACGGATCGCCAGGTCTCCCAGGCCGCGGCCGCCTATAGCGCCGGCCATGGCGGAGTAGCCGATCAAATTGATGATGGTCAGGGCCAGGCCGGAAATCAGGGCGGGCATGGCTTCGGGGATCAGCACTTTGCGGATGATCTGGAAGTTCGTGGAACCCATTGCCCGTGCGGCGGTCAGCACGCCCAGGTCCACCTCGGACAGGGCCGCCTCGGCGACCCTCGCCACAAAGGGGGCGGCGGCGATTGAAAGGGGAATAATTACCGCAGTCGGCCCAATGCTCGTTTTGATGATGAGGCGCGTTAAAGGAATGAGCAGGATCATAAGGATGATGAAAGGCAGGGAACGGAAGAGGTTCACCAGGCGGGAAAGTATGTTGTAGATGATCCTGCGGGGGACGAGGCCCGCCGGGGAAGAGGCGTAGAGGTATGTCCCGAGGGGGAAACCGAGAACGCAGGCGAAAAAGGTGGACACAAAAGTCATGTAGACCGTCTCCGCCGTGGCCTGGGGCAGCATGGACAGCACTTCAAGCAGTTTTTCGTTAAGCATGGACCAGCTCCCTTGCGGCCTGTGTCTTGGGCGAGTCAAATACCGACGCGACACTCCCCTGTTCTACAATACTCCCCTCTTCCAGCACCGCCACTTCCTGGCATATCTCGCGGATAACTTCCATCTGGTGGGTGATGAGTATCACGGTGATTTTCAGCCGCTCCTGCAAGTCCCTAATCAGCGAGAGGATTGAGCGGGTGGTCTGGGGGTCAAGCGAACTCGTAGCCTCGTCGCAGAAGAGCACCTGCGGGCTTACCGCCAAAGCGCGGGCTATCGCCACCCGCTGTTTCTGGCCGCCGGAAAGTTCCCGCAGGCGGGCCTTGCGTTTGTCCTGAATGTCAACCAGTTCAAGCAGCTCTGTTACGCGCTTCTCAATCTGTTTCTTGTGCATCCCCGCGATTTCCAGCGGATAAGCGATGTTCGCCGCCGCGTTACGCGATCCCAGGAGGTTAAAGTTCTGGAATATCATTCCCATTTTTCGCCGCCGTTCGAGCAGGGCGTGTCCCCGCAGGGTATCCACCCGCTCGGCGCCGTAGTAAACCTCGCCCGAATCAGGCCCTTCCAAAAGGCTCATGATCCGCAGCAGCGTGGATTTTCCCGCGCCGCTCCTGCCGATGATTCCGTAAATGCAGCTGTCAGGGATGGAAAGGTCCACATCCCGCAGCGCCGCTACCGCAGCGTAAGTTTTCGTTATTCCTTTAAGGCTGATCACCGGTTTTCCCCATAATTCCTGGCAGCTCATTGCGCTTCGCGCATTAATCTCCAAAAATCGCCTGAAGGCGATTTTTTACCCTGCAAGCTGCCTTAGCAGCAAGCCTCTTAATTGAGGATTTTTTTGCGTTTTTCCTGAAAGATTGCAAAAAGACCCACAAGCACAACAGGCCGCTGGCATTTATATGTATATGAGCCTGTTCCAAAACCAATTGACTATGCGCCCACGTTCCCGGCATAGCCGGGGGCGCGGTTTTGGACCAGCCTCATATAACAAAAAGATAATAGCAGGTTAGGGGAAAAAAGTTAAGAGGCTTATGACATACGGCAGCAATTCCAGTTTCAAAACAACCGCAAGCCCACGCCTGCGTAGGCGCTGCACGGACAGACACGGACGAATTAGAGTCTGTCCATAATGTAGACACATTATGGACAGACTACCTTAAAACAGGCATTTTGCGCACCGTTTTGGTACAAAACGGGAGCAAATGCAAGGTCTGTCCGCAA
>JAITIC010000108.1 GCA_031279635.1 Treponema sp.
CGGGGGGCGTCTTCCATCGCGGATTTTTCCAATACCATAGAGATCGCCGTCAAGGAAGCGTGGATGATTGCCTCGCTGCAATATAACGAAGGGGCGATACGCACCGGCCATATTCTGGCGGCAATTAAAACTTCGCCGCAGCTTGCCCTGCTCCTCCATGACATGAGCCAGGAATTCCTCAAGATCAACGGCGATCTTCTGCTGGAAAATTTTACCGGCATCGTAAAAGATTCGGTGGAAGTTTCCGTTACCGCCTCCGCCGGTGAAAGCGCCGCCACGGGCCAGGCGGGCGCCCTGATGGGCGGCGGCGCGATGGGCAAAGGCGAGGCCTTAAGCCGGTACACCGTGGATATGACGGCGGAGGCGGCTTCCGGCAAGAGCGACCCCATCGTAGGTCGGGACGAGGAGATACGCAAGATAATCGACATCCTGATGCGCCGCCGGCAGAACAATCCCATCCTCACCGGGGAGGCGGGGGTCGGAAAAACCGCCGTGGTGGAGGGTTTTGCCCAGCGCCTCGCCAAGGGGGACGTGCCCGGTAGCCTCAAGGGGACCAGACTCCTCTCTCTGGACATGGGGCTTTTGCAGGCCGGGGCCAGTATGAAGGGGGAATTTGAAAACCGCCTGAAGAATGTTATTGAGGAAGTACAGACTTCCGAAACGCCGATCATCCTCTTTATCGACGAGGCCCATACGATGATCGGGGCCGGGGGCGCCGCGGGGCAGAACGACGCGGCGAATCTATTGAAGCCCGCTTTGGCCCGGGGAAAGCTCCGCTGCATAGCCGCGACAACCTGGCAGGAGTACATCAAATACTTTGAGAAAGACCCGGCCTTGAGCCGCCGTTTCCAGAACATCATCGTGGACGAACCGGACGACGGTAAGGCAACGGAAATGATGCGCGGTATCGTCAAGGCCCTGGAGGACCATCACAAGGTAGCGGTGCTGGACGAATCTCTTTCCTCCGCGGTAAAACTTTCCCGCCGGTACATCCCCGCCCGGCAGCTTCCCGACAAGTCGGTGAGCATCCTCGACACGGCCTGCGCCCGGGTTGCCCTTTCCCAGAACGCGGAGCCCGCGGAACTTGAATATTGCCGCCGGCGTATCGAGGCGTTGAACCTGGAAATGGAAATTCTGGGGCGCGAGGAATCCCAGGGTTTTGAGCATACGGAAAAGATCGAGGCCCTTAAAGCGGAAATCAAAAAAGAAGAGGAAAAGCAGGAGGAACTGCAAAAGCGCCTGGAACAGGAAAAGGCCCTGGTGGCGGAGATCGTGGCCCTCAAGGAAAAGGCCGAAGCCGCCCGAAAAGCGGAGGGCGGCGGCGAAGCGGAAGCTCAGGACGCGGCCAAAGCCCTGGCGGAAAAACGGAAGGAGCTTGCCGGTTTTCAGGGGGAGGATCCCCTAGTGCTGCCCCTGGTGGACACCCAGGCGGTTTCGGCGGTTATTTCCGAGTGGACGGGGATACCCCTGGGCCGCATGGTAAAGGACGAGATCAAGGGGATTCTGGCGCTGGAAGACGAGCTTAACCGCCGGGTGGTCGGGCAGGAGCAGGGCATAACGGTGATTGCCAAACGGGTCACCACAGCCCGGGCGAACCTGGCCGATCCGAACAAGCCCACCGCGGTGATCATGCTTGCCGGGCCCTCCGGCGTGGGCAAGACCGAAACGGCCCTGGCCCTGGCGGAGCAGATCTACGGCAGTGAGGAGCAGATCATCACGATAAACATGAGCGAGTTCCAGGAGGCCCACACGGTTTCTACCCTGAAAGGGGCGCCCCCCGGTTATGTGGGCTACGGTGAGGGCGGCGTCCTTACCGAGGCGGTCAGGCGCAAGCCCTACAGCGTGATCCTCCTGGACGAGGTTGAGAAGGCACACCCGGACGTACACGAAATTTTCTTCCAGGTTTTCGACAAGGGGCAGATGGAAGACGGCGCGGGCCGGCTCGTCAATTTCCGCAATACCCTGATCCTCCTCACCACCAACGTGGGTGACAGTACCATCGCCGAGATGTGCGCCGACGAGGAAAATCTGCCGGACCCGACCGTGGTGGAAGCGGCAATCCGGGGGGACATGGCGCGGGTATTCCCCGCGGCGCTCCTGGGGCGGCTGCAGGTAGTGCCCTACTATCCCTTGAGTAAAAAGGCGCTGTTCGGCATTATCGAGGCGAAGCTCGGCAAAATAAGCAAACGGGTGGCGGAGAATTACCGGGCGGAACTCACCGTTACCGACGCGGTAAAAGAGGAAATCATCCGCCGCTGTGACAACGCCGCGTCCGGCGCGCGCCTGATTGACTCAGTTGTCAGCAATACCCTGCTGCCCGAGATCAGCGCGGAATTTTTGCGGAACACCATGGAAGGCAGGAGCTTTAAGACGGCGGTCATCGACGCAAAGGAAAACGAATTTACCTATTCGTTTGAGTAGAGGAGATTTATATGCCTACACCGGTTGCTACTATCGCAAATCTTACCGCCACCGGGGACGTGATCATCGGCCCCGGGGGACTCACCACCATGGTCAAGGGTTTGCCCTGCGCCTGCATGGGGGACGCCGTGGCCGGCCCTCTCTGCGTTGCGGGGGTCGTCACCATGACCACGGCCCTGAACAAGCTGGCCAAGGGGAGGCCCCAGGTCTGTATCGGCAGCCTCGTTTCCGGGGTAAGCATACTCGGCATACCCGTAACCACGGCGGTACTGGTCTGCCCTAACGTTAATGTGATTGTATAGGGGAAATGTTTTGGCGGATAAAAAGGTAATACTCGCCGCGAAAATCGCCGGCGGGGGTTTTGAAGATATGTACCCCTATGAGCTTTTTTTGGAGGAGGGTTTCTCGCGTGTTTACAAAGCCCGCTTGACACTGCTTTCGGACACCCTGCATACCTGGGACGATCTGGCGGAAATAGTAGATACCAACATTTCCCTGACTATCTCCCAGGTTTTGCGGGACACGGTTACCATGCGAAAGCGTTATCTTCACGGCATCATCAGCGCCGCCGCCGTGGACGGCCTCTTTTCCGGCGGTGAACAGAACTGTTACCGTTATTCTCTGACCATAGAAAGCCCCCTTGCCCGGCTCCGTTACAACGCGCGGAACGCCGCCTACTACAAACAAAGCCCGGTTGACGCGGTGGAGGCGGTCTTGAATAACAACGGAATAGCCGCGCGGTTTCCTGACTCGTACATTAAGCGGGATGAATACTCAAAACGTCTGATGTTTAACCAGAACGGAGTCTCGGACCTTGAGTTTATCGGGGATATTCTTTTTACCTACGGGCTGTCCTTTACCAGCGTCCATCCCGCGGCGCCGGAGGACGCGGTAGGGACGGCGGATCTGATTTTTTCCGATGGCAACAGTTTCCCCGTACCGGCGCTTGAGTATGACGATGGCCGGGAAGCGTCCGAAACCGCCCAATTTGATTTTATCCGCGCCGCTGAGGCGCGGAACACCTGGAAGATGGACGCCTTCCGCATAGAAAATTCCATTGGGGTGGACGGCATCGAGGTATCCGCGGTTTACCCCGAATTCAACTACGGGAACGAAGAATGGAAGGCCGGAGATCCCGGCGCGGATAAACGGTCGCTTACCTATAACCGCCTCTTTACCGGGTACGAGCGGGGGACGCCGGCGGGCGAAATTGACGCCGACATGAAACGGATACTGGACGCCCGTTTCCGCGGCTTTGAGCTTGCGAAGACGAACTGGACCGGCAAGGCGGCGAACCTGCTTTTAATGCCCGGCGCTCTCTTTGAACTGGCCCATTTTTACGGCATGGATGACCGGAGCCGGATCACCGCCCTGGTAAGTTCGGCAAAGACCCGTGTCCGCGCCGTCTGGCCCGAACGCCTGGCGGTAAAACATGAGGATGCGCGGGCCGGGGAAACGGTGGAAACGGAGTTTG
>JAITIC010000139.1 GCA_031279635.1 Treponema sp.
GGGGGCGAGAGGGAGTGATTATCTGCTGCGGTATCGGACCGGGGCCTTTAACTTGTATAGCGGGGAACATGAACGAGTTGAAGTGACGGATTTCTTTCAGGGGTTGGAAGCGGGGGAATGCGGGGAGGTTACCTTGTATTATAAACAGCAGGAAGGATATAAGCCGGTACGGTTGTGTGCGATACGGAAGACAGCGGAAGCGGAAGGGGTTGAACGGCTGAAAGTGATGAACCGCATGAAGAGTCACGGCAAACCGCCGAGTGAAGCACAATTGGCGAACAACCGGTAGGTGATAATCATAACAAGCCTGTTTGAAACTGAGGCTTGCTTGATACTGCAACTATACCGTTTCCGGTGGCAGATAGAACTGGTATTCAAACGGCTTCGGACTTGCAGAGTCCGCAGTCGTTGTTTGGGTATAACCAGATACCATCAAAAGTTGAGGTGTCGGCGAAAGCCTGGTTTTACGGCAAGCTGTTACTGGCGGCATTTTGTGAAACCTGGGCTAACAAGGCCCGTTTTTCCCCCTGTCCAAACAAATCCATCCGCTGAGAGCGAAAACGAAAGTATTCGTTGGAGTCTGTGGAGGGAACCGCGAGTTATGCTCTCCATAATAATTTACGCGCTGTTAACTTCGTTTCGGCTGATATTTTCACCTCATACATTCCAACGGCTTCTTTTTGTCTGTGCCTATTCCAAACGGCAAAGACTTCCGGCCCCGTTCCGTCCGCTACACCCCATCCCTAAGTAAACGCATATGGACTAAAGTCCGACCCGTTTTTCCCCGTTAAAATCTAATGGAATTGAGATTTTAAGCGCAAAGCGCAACAAACTCCTAGAGAACAAGAAAAAGTTCTGAAATCACACTACGACTGAATTTTACAACAAATCAATCCAGATTAATTGTAGGCAGTTTGCTGAACAGTTCTTCCAGTTTGCTTTTCGGCGGTGTTTTTTCCAGCAGGGAGGAAACCTGTTCCAAGAGGCAGGAGGGGTTAACCGGTTTGGTCAGGGTTTTGTTGGCGCCCTGGCTTGCGGCGTGGACAGCAAATTCTTCGCCTTCGTGGGCGGTTACGACTATTACCGGCGTACTCATGGTTTTGGGAAGTTTCCGTATCTCATGGAGAAATTCAAAACCCGACATTCCGGGCATTTCAATATCGAGGATGATCAGATCCGGTTTTGTGTTCGCGAGAAGGGTTAACGCTTCCGGGGCGGATGTACAGATCTTTAAATCGTAGTATGGACATAAGATGTTCTCAAAAACTGCCAAATCCAAAGGAAGATCGTCAATCGCCAGTATTATTTTCTTGTCCACCATAATAATCAGAATAAGTCTAGCCTTAGGCGTCCCCGGTTGTCAATATTGTTTTTATACCGTATTATGCTATTTTAGAGGTTGTTATGCCCAAAATTGAAGTCAACGAAGACGTATTTTATGCTTTGGCGGGCCGCCGCTGGTCAAACCGAGAAGAATTTGAGGAGGCGCTTACCTGCGCCAAGGCCGAACTGGACTCGGATCCGTGGTCTGCGGGCGATGGATCCGAAGATTCCGGCCTGTCTCAGGCGGAACGGACCCTGAAAATTGAGTTAAACGATACAAACCGGCCGGATCTCTGGGCTACGGCGGGCTGCGCGCGCCAGCTTAGGGTGTATTACGGGGGTACGCGGCCGGAATACCCCTTTTTTTCGGCTCCGGGCAAGAGCCGGCAGGCGAGTCAGAGGGTGCTGGTTGAGGCTTCGGTGCGGAAGGTGCGGCCGTATCTGGCGGGTTTTATCGCGGCCGGCAGGGCTGTCACCGATGCGTCCCTGCGGGACATGATCCAGACCCAGGAAAAGCTTGCCTGGAATTTCGGCCGCAAACGCCGGACTATTTCCATGGGGCTTTACCGTACCGCCATAATTAGCTGGCCCATCATCTACAAGGCGGTGGACCCGGACTCGGTGTCCTTTGTACCCCTCCAGTGGGATGCGCCGCTTACCCTGCGGGAAATTCTGAGGCAGCATCCCAAGGGCAGGGAATACGCCTTTATCCAGGAACACGAGCCGCTGCATCCCCTTTTGCTGGATTCAAAGGGCGGAATTTTGTCTTATCCGCCGATCATCAATTCCGCCGGTATTGGGGCGGTACAGGTGGGGGATACCGATCTCTTTGTGGAGCTTACCGGGACCGATATGCCTTCGGTGACTCTGGCCGCTTCCATCGTAGCCTGCGATCTTGCGGATCAGGGTTTTACCATCGAGCCGGTAAAAGTGGAATACGAATTCGATACGCCTTACGGGAATGTTGTTACCACACCGTATTACTTCCAGGAACCGGTTTTCTGTTCTTTGGCCCGGGTGGAAAGATTCCTCGGCGAGAAGATAAGCGCCGAAGATTGCGTAAAGGCCCTGGGCCGCATGGGGGTAAGGGCGGAGACGGCTGCCGGTGTTGAGCGGGGAGAAAGCGAAAAGAAGGAAGGGGTCAGGGCCTATCCCCCTGAGTACCGGAACGATTTTCTCCACGCGGCGGACGTGGCGGAAGATGTGATGATAGGCCGG
This sequence comes from Treponema sp., assembly GCA_031279635.1. Taxonomy (GTDB): domain Bacteria; phylum Spirochaetota; class Spirochaetia; order Treponematales; family Breznakiellaceae; genus WQXQ01. Next base: position 2,542 of record JAITIC010000139.1, read on the forward strand.
GGCCTTGGCAGTTTCAGCCCCGAACGGCCCCGTGATTTTACCGTCGGCCGGTTGACGCCGGTTACCCTCTTTAGCCGCCGGGTTAAGGAAATTTTTGTGGGTTTGGGCTATCAGGAGATGATCTACAATTATCTGGGTTCCCGGAAGGATCTGGTAGAAAAAATGCGCGGTGACGGAAGTAAAATTATCCGCATCGCCAATCCCATGACGGAAAGCTACGAGTACGTAAGGGATTCCGTACTGGCCTCCCTTATGACAAGCGAATCGGCGTCGGGCCATTCGGTGTACCCCCATCGTATCTTTGAGGTGGGCAAGGTGGCCTACCGGGACGATGGGGAAAATTACGGCACTTCGACGCGCCAATACGCGGGGTTTCTCCACGCCGGGGGAGACGCCAATTTCAATACCGCCGCGGGACAGTTACAGGCGCTGTTTTACTACCTTTCCATGGAATACGAGTTGGAAGAGTCGGCCGACAGCCGTTTTATTTCCGGGCGGGCCGCGGCCATTCTTTACCGGGGAAAACCCATCGGCGTGTTCGGGGAGATCCACCCGGAGGTACTGGAGAACTGGGGTATTACCATGCCCTGCACCGCCGGGGAGCTTGATCTGGAGGCGCTGTTCTGAGGAATGGCGCCTGACGCCATTTCGCTCCAAAAAAGGGGCTGTAGGCGCCATACCTGCGTGTTCCCATTTCCAAAAAGCCGAAAATAGAGTATTTTATTAGAAGGAGTTATATTATGGAAATTGCGTATACCTATTGGGAAGCCGATGACGGCTGGCTTGTGGGTTATTTGAACGCTTATCCTGATCATCTGACTCAGGGGAAGACACAGGCTGAACTGGAAGAAATGCTTGCCGATGTCTACCAAATCAGACAGGAAGAAGAAAAACGGTTGTCGGAAAAGCGGAAATCCGGCGTTCTAAGGCTGAATGTTCCGGCGTGAAACGAAAAAAACTGCTTAAGGAAATAACCAAGCGGGGAGCCGTTTTTGTGCGTCATGGTGTGAACCATGATATTTATGAAAACCGCCGGACTAATGTGTCTACCCAAGTTCCCCGCCATAACGATATTAATGAATTAGTCGCAAAGGCAATCATCAAATTCTTTTCCTGACATAAAGAGGGCGCGGCAGCGCAGGGTGTCAGTCGCTTTTTTTAATCTTGCACAAGAACGGAAGAAGTCACATTTATTATTGGCAGTAATATGTAAATTGAAAAAGAGATAGAAGATGGCAATAAAATGGCGCATAGCGGCTTTCCTGGTACTGGCGGCCGGGCGGATACTGTACGCGGCGGATGAATCAAAACCGGCCGCGGATTACCTCGAAATCCCGCTTATATCGAGCAACGCCGGGGTTTTGTTCAGGGAAGATTTCAGGCGGATGACCGAAATAATAGCCAAAAGAAAATGATCCATTATCCTTTTGGACTGAACGGTTTCCCGTCCCTTACCCTGCACTGGCGGCCCGATTTTCAAGAGTCGTATTGGTATTTACGCCTTTCTACCGCTCAAGGGATGTTCTTTATGTCTGAAGATGATATGAAAAAATATCCGGTTATTCCAACGTTCGGCTTAGTACTTCCGTCATTTGATTTTTTTGGAGGGAGAAAAAGTGTGGTTCTTTGTTCACTAACAATACCATTTGCCGCTACAATGGCTTTGCAAATGTACTTGTAAAAACGGTGTCAGTCACCTTTCATCCCCGGCCGGCGGGGCCTTGACTACGTTGTGCCGCCACCTGCCGGAAAGCATAAAGCCGATAACGACCAAAAGAACTCCCGCGCTGGCAACGGGGGCGCCCATGCCTACCCCGAGAAGGCCCCAGCCAGACACCACGCCGAAAACATAGCAGACCGGAACCCGCAGCAAGACCGAAGAAAAGATGCTGGTGATCAGGGTGAACAGGGTATGTCCGCCGCCGATGAGGAAACCGTTAATGCAGAAGATGAAGGGAATAACAAGAAAGTCGAAACTAAAAGAACGGAGATAGGTTACCCCGTCCTGTATCATCTTCGGGTCGTCCCCGAAAATAGAGAGGATCCAGGCGGGAAAGATCTGCACAAAAACAAAGAACAGCCAGGTTACCGCCACAGCGAAAACGGTCCCTATCCGGCAGGCCTGTACCGCCCGGCCCATCCGCCCCGCGCCGATATTCTGAGCGGCCATGGCGGCAATGGAGGCGCTGATAGCAATTGTCGGCATAAAGGCGAAGCTGTTGAACTTACCCACAGCCCCCACCGCCGCGGAGGCGCTTACCCCGCCCACAATATTTACGATGGCGGTGATAAAGAGGAAGGATATGCTGGTTATCCCGTTTTGTACGCAGGTGGGCAGGCCGATTTTTAATATCATTTTGAGGTGATCCCCGTATATTCTAAAAGACGAAAGCTTAAAGTCGAACTGGAAGTTGTTTCGTACCATATATCCGATGCAGAGGAACATGCTCAGGGCCTGGGAAATTACCGTAGCCAGAGCCGCGCCGAATGCGGCCCAGTGGAAAACCGCCACAAAAAGCAGGTCCAGAACGACATTGGTGACGCAGGCGGTAAGGACAAAATAAAAGGGCTGTTTGGAATTTCCCATCCCCCGCAGGATCGCCGAAAGCGCGTTATACCCAAAGATAAA
>JAITIC010000153.1 GCA_031279635.1 Treponema sp.
TTAGTGTCTGTCCACAAAGTCGGTTACTTTGCGGACAGACATTGCATTTGCTCCCGTTTTGTACCAAAACGGTGCGCAAAATGCCTGTTTTAAGGAAGTCTGTCCATAATGTGTCTACATTATGGACAGACTCTAGTTAGTGTCTGTCCACAAAGTCGGTTACTTTGCGGACAGACCTTGCATTTTCTCGCCTAACGGCTGCGAAAATGCGTTTTTTAAGGAAGTCTGTCCATAATGTGTCTACATTATGGACAGACTCTAGTTAATAATAACATGAGCTTTTAAGGAGTGATTAAGGCTGCCATGAAGAAATATGTCCTCAATACCAACACCCTGGCTTTACAAAATTTAAAGGCAAAACCCGCCCGTTCCGCGTGTCTCATAACCATCGCGGCGGTTCTTGCCTTTGTCCTTTTCGGCGGTTCCATTCTTGCCCTGAATTTTAGCCGGGGATTGGAAACCATGAGCAAACGCTTCGGCGCGGATTTGATGATTGTTCCCGAAGGCGCCGGCGAAAACGCGCAGGCGGTTCTGCTCCGTGGCGAACCGAAGTATTTTTATTTTGATGCGGGGATCGCCGGCAGGGTAGCGGCTGCTGAGGGCATAGCCTGCGCTTCGCCTCAGTTTTTTCTTACCTCCCTTTCGGAGAGCTGCTGCGACGCTATGGTGCAGCTTATCGCTTACGACCCCGCAACTGATTTTGTGGTGCAGCCGTGGGTTGCGGAAAAATACAGCGGCCGGATAGAAGACGGGCAGGTAGTGGCGGGCAGCCGGATCACCCTCCGCCGTGATAATACCATAAGACTCCTCAATCATAATTATCCGGTGGCGGCGCGGCTTTCAAAAAGCGCAAGCGGGCTTGATACATCGGTTTTTATGACCATGAATACCATGCGGCTTCTTATCGCCCGCGCTAAAGCGGAAGGGTATGATTTTTTGGCGGTTCAGGACAATGAGATGCGGAAAAGGAGAATATCCGCGGTTCTTGCGCAAGCCGCGCCCGGCAAAAATCCCCGGAATCTTGCCTCCACCATAAAGAGCGAGAATGAGGGCATAGAAGTAGTGGTTTCCCAGAGCGTGTTTTCCAGCATGGGAGAGACGCTTTCGGGGTTTACTTCCTACCTGCATGTCTTTTTCGCCGTGATTTGGGTTATGGCGCTTATCGTGCCGGGAGCGGTGTTTTCCGGAACCATTCACGAGCGTAAAAAAGAATTCGCGCTTCTGCGTATCCTTGGCGCCACGCGGAAAAAACTTGCCGCTCTGGTGTTATGCGAATCCGCCCTCACCGGCGTTGCGGGCGGCGCGGCAGGTGTTATACTCGCAAGCGTCATCATCTTTCCTTTCAGCGCCCTCATCAGCGAAACCCTCGCTCTGCCGTATATTGACGCTCCGCCGCTTGATATTATGCGGATTGTTTTTTCGAGCCTGTTTTTTGCCGCGCTTACCGGTCCTCTGGCTTCACTCCACACTGCGCTGAAAATAAGCAGGGCGGAAACCTACTTTACTATGCGGGAAGGTGAATGATCGTTCCGTTTAAATTCACAAAATTGGGCAGCGTCCTATTGACAAAAAGGCGCTTTCCATCTACATTTCTTACTATGTATATCGGATATATATACAATAGGAGAAGATCATCATGAAAGAACGGAATTTAAATACCGGCGCGCTCTCGCTGGCAAACCTCAAGGCAAAGCCCGTCAGGACGGCCTGCCTGGTGGTTGTTGTGGCAATCCTTGCCTTTACCCTGTTCGGCGGGTCCATTCTCGCCCTGAACCTCCGGCAGGGCCTCTTTACCATGACAAAGCGGTTCGGCGCGGACCTGATGGTGGTTCCCTTAGGAGCCTCCGAAAAAGCGCAGGCCCTGCTGCTCCAGGGGGGATCCGGCTATTTCTACTTTGACGCCGGTATTACCGGCAGGATCGCACAGACTGAGGGCATAGCCTGCGCCTCTCCCCAATTTTTCCTTACCTCCCTTTCCACCGAATGCTGCGATGCCGCCGTCCAGCTTATCGCCTATGACCCTGAAACAGATTTTGTCGTTCAGCCCTGGATTGCGGAAAAACACCACGAGACAATAGGAGACGGACAGCTTGTAGCCGGCAGCCGGATCATTCTTCGCCCGAATGGAACCATTCAGCTATTCAACCATGAATACCCGGTAGCCGCCCGGCTTTCAAGCAGCGCCGGCGGGTTTGATACGTCGATTTTTATGACCATGAATACCATGCGGCATCTTATCGATCAAGCCCATGCGGAAAAATACAGTTTCCTGGCGGACAGATACGGAGACGCCGTAATTTCCACGGTTTTAGCCAAAACCGATCCGGCAAAAAACCCATCGCTGGTTGCCTATGATATACGGAAACAAAATACAGGCGTAGAGGTACTTGTTTCACAGGGGATTTTTTCCACCCTTGCCGGCGCATTGTCCGGTCTTGTTTCTTATATTTATATTTTTTCCGCCGTACTCTGGATACTGGCGGTTATCGTACTGACGGCGGTGTTTTCAGGTTCCGTTCACGAACGGAAAAAGGAATTCGCCCTGCTGCGGATTCTTGGAGCCACCCGGAAAAAACTGATTGGCATTGTGTTAGGCGAATCGTCTCTTGCCGGTATTTCAGGCGGCGCGGCGGGCATCATTTTTGCAAGCATCGTAGTTTTCCCCTTCAGTACCTTAATCAGCGAGCGGCTTGAACTGCCCTGGCTTGACGCGCCGCTTTTCAGCATTATTCCGGTGGTTTTGGGGAGCCTCGTCCTTTCGGCCCTGGTGGGGACTCTGGCTTCGCTTTATTCGGCGTTCCGAATCAGCAGGGCGGAAACCTACTTTACCATGCGGGAGGGAGAATAATGGGACTTCTTGAACTACGGGAACTGAGCAAAGAATATAAGCGGGGAGGGAGGTCTTTTAACGCGGTAAACCGGGTAAGCCTTTCTGTTGAAGCGGGAGATTTTATCAGTATCATCGGCCGTTCGGGCAGCGGAAAAACGACACTGCTCAATATGGGGGCGGGACTGCTCAACCCGACCGGAGGGACGGTTTTTTTTGAGGGAAGGGACATTTACACTTTGCGGGACAAAGACATTTCGCTTTTCCGGAACGAAAAAATCGGTTATGTCCCCCAGGGGCAGAGCCTCCTCTCAAACTTTACTGTTTTTGACAATGTGTGTATCCCCTGGTTTTTATTCAAGCGCGAGGGCGATGTGGAGGGAAGAGCCTTTATTCTGCTTGAGAAAGTGGGAATAAGCCACCTTGCCGCTTCGTATCCCAAGGAACTGTCGGGCGGCGAGATGCGCCGGGCGGCCATTGCCCGCGCCCTTATCAACGATCCCCGGCTTCTCATTGCCGACGAGCCCACCGGAGACCTTGACGCCCAGACCACGGCGGAGATCATGCGGCTTTTCAGGGCTGTCGCGCAGGAAGGAACGGCGGTACTCATCGTTACCCATGAACTTGATACGCTGGAGTACGGGAATAAGACGTATTCGATGAATGAGGGAAACCTTGCGCTCCATACCGCCTGAAAGCCCTGGCCGCTATGGGACTCAGCCCTGAACAGGACGCCGCGTTTAACGGCATCGTCAAACGGTACTACGAAAAGATACTCAAATTCTGCGTTTACGCGCTGGGAGGCAAGCGGAATGCCGCCGAAGACTGCACCCAGGACATTTTCCTCATCCTCTACGAGAATATGGGAAGGCTCAAAGACTATGACAAGATCGGCGGCTGGCTGTATAAAACCGCCGGTAATATCTCCAAACAGTACGCCGCATCCCTGCGGAAGGAACGCGAAAGATTTGCCTGTCCTTCCCCCGCTTCCGGAACCGGGGACGGAGAAACACCTCTTGATCGTATTGCCGCCGGAAACAGCATAAAAGGTGAGGAGGAACAGATTGCGGAGGAAAAGGCCGTAGCCCGCGCCGCCGCCGAAATCGGGAAGCATCTTACCTCCAAGGACGAACAAATTCTGGCGCTCGCGTTTCGGGAAAAACATCCGCTTAAAGAAGTCGCCGCCCGGCTTGGCATAAGCCTCAGCGCCGCAAAATCGCGGGTCAGCAGGCTGCGGCAAAAGATAAGCGCCCTTGCCGGGGAATTGCTGGCGGATTGGAATTGACGCAACTTTTCGCAAAATGGTGAGTTATAATATGGAGAGTGAATAATGGCGAAAGAAGATATGCGGGATTCCATTATCGAAAACATCGAATCGGAATTAAAAAAAGACGCTGACGACATTGACCCTGATTTTATCGACCGCCGGATAGACGAGTTGTACGCGCTGGACGGCCTTTCTCCGCCAAAACCAGGCGATGAGGCCCCGGATGCCGCCGCCCGGACGATCCGGGCCCGCGCCGCCTGGCGGCGCCGAAATACTCAGGCGAAAGAGACGCGGAAACGCCGGTTTACCCGTTGGGCGGTCCGTGGGACCGTAGCGGCCTGTTGTTTGTTTTTTTTCACCTTTTCCGCCAACTATCTAAGCACCCTGGCAACCGGCTCCTGCCTTCCCTCCAAAGTGGGCATAAAAATCTGCTGCGGAACAAAATTCTGCCGCTGCGATATAGACAAAGCGGAAGAAACAGGCCATTCCAAATGAGCCTCCGCGGAGCGGGCCTGGCAAGCTGCGCTTGCCTTGGGGTGTTAAACCGGACTTTCGAAAAAAAATGCGACCTTTTACGATTTTCCTGAGTAAATAGTGTCTGTCCACAAAGTCGGTTACTTTGCGGACAGACATTGCATTTTCTCGCCTAACGGCTGCGAAAATGCGTTTTTTAAGGAAGTCTGTCCATAATGTGTCTACATTATGGACAG
>JAITIC010000157.1 GCA_031279635.1 Treponema sp.
CGAACCTGGCGATATTGAGGAAGATAACGCTGAATCTGTTACGGCTGGAACCGACGGAGAAATATGGCAAGCGGAAGCTTTCTCCTAACCGGAAACGGCTGAGCCGAGCATTGAAGGCAATCACCCGGTGGTGGCGGGAGAACCGGCATCGGGCGAAAAGAGACCAACACCGGGAACTGAGGGCCAAACTGCGGGGGCACTATGGGATAGTACGGGATACCCCTTACCTACGCCCGCATCGGGTTGTTCTACGAACAGGTAAGAGGGATATGTTCCAAGTGGGTTAACCGAAGGACAGCGAAGGAGAGACAGGATTGGCAACAATTCAGTGGGTATCTGCGAAACTTCCTGCTGCCAAGACCGAGAATTATGCACTCTTTGAACTAAGCGAAACTGTTTTTTGAGGAACCGGATGCCTTAATAGGGCAGGTCCGGGTCTGTGGGGCTCCGGGTGGGTAACTGCCCGGTTCTACCCGGCTGGGAATGTAGTGACGATTTGTTAATTTATGCCTATAATGGATTACAGAAAATAATGGAGGCGCATCATGCAGTTTAAGGAATTGGCGGCGGCACGTTTTTCGGTGCGGCAGTTCAGGGACAGGCCGGTCGGGAAAGACAATGTCGATATGATACTTGAGGCGGCGCGAATTGCCCCGACCGCGGCGAACAGGCAGCCGCAGCGGATTCTCGTTGTCAGCGAGGCGGAAGGCCTGGCAAAAGTTGACGCCTGCACACCTTACCGTTTCGCCGCACCGCTGGTGTTTATCATCTGTTACGACAAAAACGAATGTTGGGTGAGAAGTTTCGACGGTGCGCACAGCGGCGAGGTGGACGCCTCCATCGTTACTACCCAGATGATGCTGCAGGCCGCCGACATCGGACTTGGTACGACCTGGGTCATGTACTTCGATCCGGCCAGGACAAGGGAGGAATTCGCCCTTCCGGCCAATATCATCCCGCTGGCCTTCCTGCCCACCGGCTATCCGGCCGATGACGCGGAGCCTGCCTCGTATCACCACCTGCGGCATCCCCTGGACAGGCTGCTTCTGTAGGTTTGAGTTTGCTATGGAACCAACCCTCCCTTTAATGCTGAGAACCAGGGCGAAAGAAACCCCTGACATAATCATTCAATATTACCGGGACGCATCGGGCGGCTTTCTCACCAAAACCTACCGCCAGTTTTACGAGGAAGTCTGCTTCCTTGCCGCCGGTCTTATAAAGCTGGGCGTGGCGCGGGGCGGGCGTGTGGGCCTGATTTCCGACAACCGTCACGAGTGGATGGCAAGCAATTTCGCCGTGCTTGCCGTTGGCGCGGTGGATGTACCCCGGGGCTGCGACATAACGCTGCAGGAACTGACCTATATTCTGGGCGTTACCGAGTGCGCGCTTGCCTTCGCGGAAAATCAGAAGCAGGCGCTGAAAATCCTCTCCTGCAAAAACGAACTGCCCGCGCTGAAGACCCTCATCACCTTCGATCCTGTGGATGACGAAACCGAAACGGCCGCCGCCGCCGCGGGGCTTACGGTGTATTACTTTGCCGATGTCGTCACCCAGGGGAAAAAGCAGGAGGCCTTTACGCCGGGCGGCGCGGAGGCGGAAATGGACAAGGGCGGCGAAGAAGACCTCGCTAGTATCATCTTCACCTCCGGTACCACCGGAGAGCCGAAGGGCGTCATGCTTTCTCACCGCAACTTCCTCTGCCAGCTTCCCGCCTTCGATATGATCTTTGAACTGAAACCCGGTGATATCTGGCTTTCCGTGCTGCCCGTCTGGCATGTGTACGAGCGCCTGATCGAGTACGTGATCTTTTACAACAAGACCGGCATCGCCTATTCCAAGCCGATCTCTTCGGTGCTGATGGCGGACTTCAAGGCGATCCGGCCCCACTGGATGGTGAGCGTCCCCCGCGTGTGGGAGGCAATAATGGATGCCATTTGCCGCAACGTCAAATCCATGGGCGGCTTCACCATGCGGCTTTTCGGCCTCGCCGTCTCCCTGGCGAAAATGTACACCTATTTCAAAGACCTCACTTTCGGCCTCTTACCCAACTTCCACGGCCGCATCCGCGCCCTGGACGCGCTGGCCGGCTTTTTTCCCTGGCTCCTCCTGCTGCCGGCCCGTGGCATCGCCCAGCTTCTCGTGTTCAACCGGATCAAACGCCGCTTGGGCGGCCGCTTCCGCGCCGGCATTTCAGGCGGCAGCAGCCTGCCCGCCAAAGTAGACATGTTCTTTAATTCGGTGGGCATCCGCCTGCAGGAAGCCTACGGTCTCACCGAGGCAGCCCCGCTCCTTTCCGTGCGCCGGTACAAACGCTCCCGCCGGGGCACTATCGGCCAGCCCCTGCCCGGTACGGAAATCAAAATCGTGGACCAAAACGGCCGCGCCCTGCCCCCGGGACACAACGGCCTTATCTACGCCAGAGGGACGCAGGTGATGCAAGGTTACTACCAAAAGAGCGATGCCACCGCCGCCGTCCTTAGCGCAGACGGCTGGCTCAACACCGGGGATATCGGCATGCTCACCTGTGACAATGAATTGCGCATCACCGGCCGCGCCAAAGATACCATAGTGCTGCGCAGCGGCGAAAATGTCGAGCCGGTGCCGATTGAGCACAAACTACAGGAAAGCCCCTTCATCCAGCACTGTATGGTAACCGGCCAGGATCAAAAATACCTCTCCGCCCTCATCGTTCCCGACCAGCAGGCGATTATGGACTTTGCCGAGGAAAACGCCATCCCCATTGTCGACTACGAACTGCTTCTACAGCAGCCGGAAATCAACGAGCTAATCGCCGCCGAACTTGCCGACCGCGTCAGCCCCAAAACCGGCTTCAAACCCTTCGAGCGCGTTTTCAAGTTCACCCTGCTCTCAAAACCCTTCGAGCAGGGCCGCGAGCTTTCCCCCAAAAAAGGACTGCTCCGCCACCGGATAATGGCGCTTTACGCGAAAGAGATACACAGATTGTTTAAGTAGAGTCTGTCCATAATGTAGACACATTATGGACAGACTTCCTTAAAAACGCATTTTCGCAGCCGTTAGGCGAGAAAATGCAATGTCTGTCCGCAAAGTAACCGACTTTGTGGACAGACACTAAGTAGAGAGGAATGGGGAAGAAAACCACGGACCACTGCGCTTCGCACAACGAGGCGCGGTCGTCCGTGGTTATACATTCTTCAGTTTCGGCGGTTTCTCAGCAACTTAAAAGCAAGTGCTGCTGCCCTGCACCACGCACATCGCTTGACGGGATTTGCAGTTTTGGATGAGCCTCCGCGGGACAAGCCCCGCGGCTTGCCGCGGCTCAGATAAAGCACCGCTTACAGGAAATTGGTATTAAACCCAAGAACCCGCTTGCGCGGGGGAGGGTATTATAAACTTCCTATCGAACGAGCCTCCGTTGAAATAAAGCGCCGCTAAGGATACCGCGGAGCTCTGCGGAGGCTCATTAAATAGGGAATTAGCAATTTATATACGCTCCCCCTGCCCTCTCTGGACGTTTGGGTTGATCTTATAGCTTTTTTGAGAAATTTAAATATTTTTGTTGACAAATGGAAAATTAGGTGATAACATTATTTATCTGGTAAGAACAGTGATATCAGAAATAATAGTAATCATGAGGAAAAGATATGTATTTACGACCCGATGAGGTGGCGCGCGTTCTTGAAAAAGAAGGGTTCACCATGGATGAGGTAACATCAAAAGCGTACGGATATCGCCGTGGTGAGAAT
>JAITIC010000167.1 GCA_031279635.1 Treponema sp.
CGCCGCCGGAACCGCACAGGTAACGGGAACCATACCTGCCGCCAGAGCTGGTACTACCGACAAGACGGTTTCTGTAACGGTAAACGTGAGCGCTCCTCCGGTTACGTCCAAGACACTCAGGTTCATCAGGGCCGCCGGTATTGACACGTTAGAGGCGATAGTATTGGTCAACACGAACTACAATGGTTTTGCAACGGTGTATACCCCGTCGCCTAGTGCTGCTTCGAATTATACGGCCTATCTCAAAGAAAACTCCTCAAATACCACCGCCTATACTGGTCAAAACACTAGCAATCAGCCGCTTCTCTGGCAGACGGGGCAGACGGGGGTTCCATGGATGAATGCTGACAACAAGACACTGTATACCAACAACGACAAATTCAGGAAGGCTTTTATGTTGGGGCTGGATGTCACGTATCTCGATATCAAACTCAAGCACGGCAACAACAGCTATAACATTGATACGCGTCTTGGAACCGCCAGCGAGATTTACGGCGATTATGAAGTTGTGTTAGGGCCGGAAGGCGAGAATAAGTACTTCATTTTCTTCATGGAGGGAGACAAGAACAGGGGAACCAGCGACGGTTCGTTTAATCCCACGAAAGTTGAGGAAAATTTCTACTTCTTTGTGGACCTTGACAAGTTGCCGGAAGTTACCAGAAACGGAGAAAAGGTTGTGCCGATATTCTACGACAGCGGTACCAATGTTGCGAGCATCGGCATTAACTTCACCAAGAGTCCGGCGGCCAACCGCAAATATCCGCCGCTCAAGCATAACAATTACAAAACCGCCTACAGTTTCGATGCCGAGTAGCGCCGGCGCCGGATAAGACCGGGTGAATTAAGCCGGCCGCTCATTCGTGAGCGGCCGGCTTTTTTAGCGCGCAAACGCGCGTGGCGGCGCTATTACAGCGCCGCTTCCGCCCGGCGCCGCGGGGGGAACGCGCCGTTTGCGTTCAATGCTCATTCGAAAGTCTGGATCATCCCCGCCAAAGACATTTCCCATTATCGCCGTTACGGCTAACGTTTTCAGGGAAGGCGTGGAACGTTGCCACGAGGCGGGCATGAACGCCCGCATGGGCAAGCCCCCTGACTTTGACGCGGTAATGGCAATTTCAAGGAAATTCCTCCTGAAAGGGCGAAAAAAATTAACCACAAAAGGCACAAAGGGAAGAGGGCAGGGTTAAAGGACATCCCCCGTATCCCGTCTTTCAACATGTGCCCTTTGTACTCTTCGTGGTTTTTTCTTCTCTTCTTCGTTCTTCAGTTGTTACGCGACATAGGCGGCGAGGCGGTCTACGCGGGAGGGGTGCTGCAGGCGGAGCAGGGCTTTCTTCTCTATCTGGCGGACGCGCTCTTTGGTCAGATTAAAGCGGTCCCCGATTTCCCTTAAGGACATGGCCGGGCGGCTGCCAAGGCCGTAGCGGAACCGGATAACGTCCGCTTCTTTTTTGTCGAGGGTATCCAGAATTCTTTCGATATCGTCCCTCATGACTCTCCGCATGGCGTTTTGATCCGGAGTAACGTGGAGTTTGTCTTCGATAAAATCGCCCAGTACCGAAGAGTCCCTCTCCACGTACACAGGTACTTCCAGGGAAACCATTTCTCTGGATATGTTAAGCAGCTCGCCCACAAGTCCTTCGTCCATTTCGAGGAACTCGGCGATTTCCTGTATTTCACTTTTCTCGCTCGGTTGTTCCCGTATCACTTCTCTGGCTCTTTCAATCTGAAGCAGCTCGTTGGCCCGGTTCTGGGGCAACCGGATCATTCTGGCTTTTTCGTTGAGCGCTTTGAGTATCGTCTGCCTGATCCACCATACCGCGTAGGATATGAAGCGGTATCCCCGGCTTCCGTCAAAGTGGTTCAGCGCCGTCATAAGGCCGGTATTGCCTTCGCCGATCAAGTCCATCAGGGAAAGCCCCCGGTTCTGGAACTTTTTCGCCACATTGACCACAAAACGCAGGTTGCTGTTTACCAGCTTTTCGCGGGCCGCCTTACTGCCTTTGGCCGCGGCCAGGACAATCTGGTCTTCTTCTTCTTTGCTTAACAGGGGAATACGGCTGATTTCACGGAGATACATTGCAAGGATATTGTCGTCGGAACTGGTTTTAACCGTCTTCTTCGCTTTTCTTTCTTTCGTCGCGGACATTCAAGCCTCCTTATGCTTTACCTATTTATTAGCAAGAAGTATGCCATCCTAATGGAATTTTCAAAACTTTCATTAGAAACCCGATTTTTTTTTGTTTTGTGGTCTTATATGGCAAAAACCGAGGATAAAAACCTTCCGGAAGCCGGAATTTTCCCCATAAAAACAAAAAGCAAACCGGAAAAGCCGTATAAAAGCATTGAATTTTCAGGATACCCGTTCTCATTGCCCAAAATGACCCATTTCCTCAAAAACGGCCTAAAAGTGTGTCATTTTGACGCTTTTTCTAAATGATCCTGGCAAGATGATTAGGCTAAAACCCAGGATAATTACAAATTATAGTTTGTCCGCAAAACGGGCGGCTTTGCGGACGGCATTTGAGGCTGTTCCAAAACTGAAGTTTTGGAACAGCCTCATTTGTTAACGGAGAATCAGTGAAAGGATGAACACGCCGATCATGCCGCAGATGCCTTCAATCAGGGTGGCGGCGGTCTGTGTCTTGTAGCCCTGATCGGGGGTCATGCCGCCGAAGTTCGTGACTACCCAGTAGTAGGAGTCGTTGGCGTGGGACACCGTCATTGCGCCCGCACCGATGGCCATTACCGTAAGGGCGGTCCGCGCCGGGGAGTCGAGGTTCAGTACGCCGAGCAGGGGGGCCACAATGCCTGCGGTGGTGGTCAGCGCCACGGTGGAAGAACCCTGGGCGGTCTTGAGAATTGCCGAGAGCAGGAAGGGGAAGAAAATCCCCACGGTGGCGATGGCCTTGGAATTCTCGGTGATGAACGAGACCATGCTGGTGGAAGCGATAACCCTTCCCAGCACGCCGCCGGCGGCGGTGATGAACAGAATGGGGCCGACGATTTTCAAAGTCTCGTTGGTGATGTCGTAGAACTTATCCAGTTTGTTCGTTACGGCAATCTGCCAAACGGCGAATAACACGCCAACCGCAAGGGCAATGATCGGGGCTCCCAGGAAGCTAAAGAGTTGGAACGCAAAGCCGGTCCACTTCGCCATTGAGGCGATGGAACCCAGGGCCATAAGGACGATGGGGGCGATAATGGGGGCCAGAGATATAAAACCGTTGGGCAGTTTACCGTAGCCCGCCACGATTTCCTCGTAACTCTTGGTAATGCCACTGATGTCGATGTCTTCACTGGACTTTACCTTCCTGCCGATGTACTGGGCAAAGAACATCGCGCCGATGAGCGCGGGAATGGAAACCAGTACGCCCAGGCCCATGACCAGCAGGAGGTTGTTGCCCGCGCCCAGGGTGCTGGCCGCCGCAATAGGGCCGGGTGTCGGAGGAATGAATACGTGGGAAGCATAGAGGCCGGTGGAGAGAGCCACCGTCATGGACACGCTGCTCACCTTGGTACGCTTGACCAGTGCTTTGCGGATCGGATCAAGAATAACAAAACCGGAGTCGCAAAATACCGGAATAGACACCACCCAGCCCATGATCTGAATCGCCAGCACCGGATGCTTGGGACCGACCAGTTTGATCACCATGTCCGCCAGCTTGAACGCCGCGCCCGTAGCCTCAAGCACCGTACCGATTAAGGCGCCGAGGATGATGACGATACCGATACTGGTGAATGTCCCGGAGAATCCCGCGCCGATAACGTTAACAATCCCCTGGGTGGTTTTCCCGTCAACGGTAACGTTGACCAGGGGGATACCCGCCATCAGCCCGAAGAGCAGGGACACCGTCATGATCGAAAGGAAGGGATGGATTTTCAATTTTGAAATGGTGAGGATCATCACGACAATCGCGATAACAAAAACAAAGATAAGCGCAAATCCTGACATAGACGCCTCCTAAAAAATTTGAGCCTTTACAGAAAGGCATAAAACATTGTCCATGAGATTACGGGTTTTGTCAAAGGCTGGTTTTGAAAACGGAACATTCAATTTCCCGATGTTTCCGGCGGGAAACATTGCTGATTAGAGTCTGTCCATAATGTAGACACATTATGGACAGACTTCCTTAAAAAACGCATTTTCGCAGCCGTTAGGCGAGAAAATGCAATGTCTGTCCGCAAAGTAACCGACTTTGTGGACA
>JAITIC010000186.1 GCA_031279635.1 Treponema sp.
GCGAATCTTTCACTGTATTTTACGGTTCTTTTTTATGCCGCTTTCTACGCAATGCGGGAAGCAGCGCGGCAATTCAAGGAGACCGAAGATTACAGCAAAGCCGGAAAGTACCTCGTCAAGGAAGAAGAATTGAATCCGTACATCGGCTTCCCCGATTTTATTGATCGGGTCAAAAAGTACTTGTGATCATTGTTGTTTCGTCAGTAAACAACTGAATTAGCCGCGATTTGCGGAGGAGGTTCTATGAGAAAGTATGTTACACAAAAAGACGAGAAAGGGTACGACAGCAGATGGAAAATCGGGGACGTTGAGGTTTTTAAAATAACGGAAACCTATGTCCCCGGCCCTTTCGTGGTCGCAATGTCCGCGATCCATCAAAATACGGATTTTAGCCCGGAGGGTCTTAAAAAGCTGGAATGGATGATTCCCGCTTATACGGACAAGGACTGGAATGCAGATTCTTTTATGGGATCATTACTCATAAA
Organism: Treponema sp.; assembly: GCA_031279635.1. Taxonomy (GTDB): domain Bacteria; phylum Spirochaetota; class Spirochaetia; order Treponematales; family Breznakiellaceae; genus WQXQ01. The sequence continues at coordinate 486 of JAITIC010000186.1, forward strand.
ATGTAACGGTAAAAACATCCTCCTCGACACGGGGGGTGGTTACGAAGGCCCCTATTTTGAAAATTTAAAAGTGGCGGGTTGTACACCGGAAGACATAGATTATGTCATGTTTACGCACCTCCACAGCGACCATGTGATTAAGAATGTGAAATTGGGCGTTTGGTCCGAGATGGCGTTTCCGACGTTTCCTAAAGCCAAGTACCTTTTTAACAAAGAAAATTACGATTTCCTTGTTGAAATGCAGAACGACCCAAGCAAACGGCGCGGCTATGAATTCCATGATCAGCTTTGGACATACCGGATATACGTTTGGCCGCTTGTGGAACACGGCGTGGTCGAATTCATTGATGACACCTTTACCATGGACGGCGTTATCAGCCTTGCTTCGTATCCCGGTCACATGCCCGGGGAGGTAGGCGTTTGGATCAAGTCCAAAGGCGATTCAATGCTGCTTAGCGGCGATGTGATCCAAAGCCCCTATCAATTTGTTCAGTTACGGGCTGCGGCAAAATGGGAACACGACATCGATCAGGTGGCCGAAACGCGAAAAAGAATTTTGGAAACCTTAGCCGGGACGGACACCTATATCAGGGGCTACCATTGGCCAACCGGCGGCTATGTTGTCAAAGTCAATGGCGGGTACCAGCTGGTACCGGAAAAATAATTTTAACTGAACGAGGAGGAAAATATGTCAGTTAAATACGAAAAGCTTTTTGAGCCTATCAAAATCGGTCCTGTGGAAATACCCAACAGGGTCGCGGTTCTGCCGATACGCGGGGTGGTCTATAACATCCCTGGCATATCTTGTCCAGACCTGGACTATATGTGCTTCTTCACCAGAAGAGTCCGGGGAGGATTTGGCTTAATTGTTATTGAAGGAACCGCGACACACCCTTTTGAGAACAAGTATACCGGTGGTATGTCGTACAACCTTTACGAACCGAAACATGTGGCCGGCTTTAAGAAATTAACCAACGGGATTCATGCCTTTGGCGGCAAGGTCTTCTTGCAGCTCAGTGCAGGAGGTTTTGGCCGTCAATATCCCGATGCGAGCGGCACTCTGCTTCCTGTCGCGGCGTCCCCTATTCCTGTGAACATCGACCCGAGCAAGATGGCCACGAACGAGGACAAAACCTTCTTAAAGCACCATCTGCACTGGGCGACCCCGAAAGAGATCACGACGGCAGAAATCTACGAACTCATCGAAAGCCATAACAACGCGACAAAGCTGGCTATTCAAGCGGGTTTTGACGGCGTAGAGATTCACTGCGCCCACGGCTATTTTGGCGCCAACTTCCTCTCCCCCAACCAGAACATCCGTACAGATGAATTTGGAGGAAGTTTTGAAAACCGGAACAGGTGGATGCTGGAAAGCATCAAAGCGTGCATGAAAGCGATCAAGGAAATGAAGGCGGAAGAACGTTTTGTGGTCGGCGTCCGCACCAGCGCGGAAGAAATGACCCCCGGCGGACTCACGAAGGAAGACGTCGCGCGGATACATGAGGCGGCCATCAAAGAAGGAAGTTCATATGCAAGTTTGTCTTGGGGTGCCGGGTTTGAAAATCACATGTACACACACCCAATGAAGGAACTGGTACCTGTCAAGGTAGAGCATGCGAAGTGGTTCAACAAACGTCTGGATATACCGGTCATTATCACCTCGCTCAACGAACCGGAACTTGCTGCGGAAGTGGCGGATACCTGCGATCATGTGATCGTCGGCCTAGGCAGGCAGGCTTATGCCGACCCGGACTGGCCGAACAAAGTCAAAGAAGGAAAAACCCAGGATATCGTAAAATGTCTGCGATGTAACTTGGGCTGCTTTATCAATTCGAGATTGAATAATGGTACGCCGGAGTGGTGCGTCATCAATCCCGAGGTTGGTTATGAAGGCTATGACCATGCGAACTGGCCAACGCCAAAAAAACGTTAACTGAACGAGGAGGAAATATGTCAGTTAAATACGAAAAGCTTTTTGAGCCTATCAAAATCGGTCCTGTGGAAATACCCAACAGGGTCGCGGTTCTGCCGATACGCGGGGTGGTGCATAGCCCGAACGCGTTCGCGGATGTGGATTACATTTCGTTCTTTACCAGAAGAACAAGAGGCGGCTTTGGTCTCATCGTCCTGGAGGGTACTTCCACCAGCACCTTTGAGGATCATTATACGATGAATATGTCGCTCAGACTTTATGAACCGTCCCATGTGGCGCCGTTCAAAAAACTGACCGACGCGGTCCACGCTTTTGGCGGCCGTATTTTTGTGCAGCTTACAGCCGGAGGCTTTGGCCGTCAATACTTTGACCCAAACGGTATTGAGCCGCCTGTCGCCGCTTCTCCCATCCCTCTGGATATTGATCCCGCATACATAGCGACTAACCTTGATAAAAATCCCAGGTTGATGGGACGCTTGAAAGGGTTGGTTCCGGTGGAAATCAAACAGAGTTTAATCTGGGAACTTATAGAATCCCATTACAATTCAACCATACTGGCCATCATGGCGGGCTTTGACGGCGTGGAGATGCACGCCGCCCACGGTTACTTCGGGGCTAATTTCCTTTCCCCCAACCAAAACACCCGTACCGATGAATTCGGCGGGAGTTTTGAGAACCGGACCAGGTATACCAGGGAAAGCGTCAAAATGGCCATGAAGGCGATCAAGGAGATGCACGCGGAAGACCGTTTCGTTGTGGGTGTCCGTACCAGCGCCGATGAACATACTCCCGGCGGACTTACCAAGGAAGACATTGTAAAAATACATGAAATGTTCATCAAAGAAGGGTGTTCTTACGTAAATCTCTCCGATGGGCCGGGGTTCGAGAAATGGAAATACCTTTTCCCCAGCGAAGACATGATGCCCATGAGGATGGAACAGGCCAAGTATTTCAATGAGCACTTTGATGTACCCGTTTTGATTTCGTCTATCCACAATCCTGATTTAGCTGCGGAAGTGGCGGATACCTGCGATCATGTGATCGTCGCTCTAGGCCGGCAGGCTTATGCCGATCCGGACTGGCCCAAAAAGGTGAAGGAAGGGCGGCCCAAGGATGTGGTAAGGTGCCGAAGGTGTAATTTAGACTGTTACATGTACTCAAGAATGGTTAACGCGCCGGAAAGGTGCGCTGTCAACCCGGAGTGCGGTTTTGAAGGGTATGACCCGGCGAACTGGCCGGTATCAGGACAATTGGTTAGGAAGTAAAGGAGTGTGTAATGAAAGCTTTTAAAATGCTGATAGGCGCCTTCATTTGCGGCGGCGCTGCCTGTGTCGCAGGTCAAGCCTTGATGCTTTTCTGGGGCGGTATCCTGGGAGCGGAAGGAGCCGCTTTAGTTGATACCTTGGCTTTAGCCTGCTTGGGGATCATCGGTCTCCTTTTGGTCGTACTTGGGCTTTACCCGAAACTGCAAGAAATCGGGGGCATGGGCGCCGGAATGCCAATCAGCGGGCTGGTCGGCATCATCGGTACGGTGTATCTTGGAATCCTGGCCCAAACCGGATCCTACGGGAAAGCCGCCAAACAGACGGTTCTGTTGGCAGCGACCGTAATCGGATGTGGGGCGCTGCTGTCCATCTTGTTTGGGCTCCTTGCCTGGTTTGCAAAGGGGGTGGCATGATGTTGTTCTTAATGTCATTTATCATCGGTGGAACGATATGTCTTATCTTCCAGATACTGATCATGCGATTCGAGGCAAGCCCGGAACGAATGATTGTCGTTTGTTTTATTGCCGGGGCCGCACTTACTCCTTCCGGATTTACGCTGGCGCTGTCGGCAGTGGCGCCGGGCATCGCTTCACAGGTGACGGATGCCGGCAAAGCGATTGTGTTGACCACCGATGCCTTACTGAGCGCCGGAGTTCCTGCTTTGTTCTCCGTTTTAGGACTCATGGCCTTTCTCATCTTATTGGGGATCATTGCCGGTATGATTCGATCACTTATCACAAAAAAATAAAAAACACCGGTGTGGGGAATGACATGAAAAACAGCGAAAAAGTATACTGCGGCCCGGAACACGCCGAAGCGCGCTCTTTGTTATACGCAACAGGTCACCTGGGTGAAATGCTGGGTAAGCGTCCCCTGATCGGGGTGGTCAATTCCTTTAACGAGATTGTACCCGGCCATTTCCATTTGCGAAGTATTGCTGACGCCGTAAAGCAGGGTGTCGCCATGGGCGGCGGCATCCCGCTGGAATTCCCCGCCATTGCCATCTGTGACGGAATCGCCATGAGCCACAGGGGTATGCACTATTCCCTGCCCAGCCGCGAGCTTATCGCCGACAGCATTGAGTCCATGGTTATATCCCACGGACTTGATGGACTGGTGTTGATCCCCAACTGCGACAAAATTGTACCTGCCATGATGATGGCGGCCTGCCGCTTAAACATCCCCTCCATTCTGGTAAGCGGCGGCCCCATGGCAACGGGCGGCCGCGGGCAGGAGCTTTTGGATTACAGTTCGGCTATCGAAGCCGTGGGCAGGTATAAGCGCGGCGAAATCACCGGGAATGAACTTGAGGAAATCGCCCTCACTGCCTGTCCCGGCTGCGGTTCCTGTTCGGGCATGTTTACCGCCAATAGTATGAATTGCCTAACGGAAGCCTTAGGCATCGCTCTTCCCGGCAATGGCACTATCCCAAGCAATTACGGCCAACGGCTCGCCCTGGCAAAACGCAGCGGGATACGCGCCGTGGAACTGGTAACAGAAAATGTAAAGCCTTCTGACATTTTTACGAGAGAAGCCTTTGAAAACGCTATCCGTGTGGATATGGCGCTGGCGGGGTCTACCAATACCACCCTGCACTTGCCCGCTGTTGCCCATGAATTGGGGATTCCCCTTTCACTGGACGACTTTGATCGCCTGAGTGGAATCACGCCGAATATCTGTAAGATAAGTCCAAGCGGCAGTCACCACATGGACGACCTCTATCGGGCAGGCGGCGTGGCAGCGGTAATTCATGAACTTTTACATAACAACATGATCCACGGCAATTGCCTGACTGTTTCCGGCAAAACCATGTCCGAACAGGTGAAGGATTGCCCGGTATGTGACTCCTCAGTTATCAGGCGCGTTGACGATCCCTACAGTGCCGCAGGCGGCCTCGTGGTGTTGAAAGGCAATATCGCAAAAGACGGGGCGGTTGTAAAAGCCGCGGCGGTTTGTAAGGAAATGCTGCGCCACAAAGGACCGGCAAAAGTTTTTACTTCCATGGAAGCCGCTGTCTCGGGCATTTACGGCGGCAAGGTGCGAAAAAGCGATGTAGTGGTTATCCAGTACGAAGGTCCCCGGGGCGGCCCCGGAATGCGCGAGATGCTTACGCCGACAGCCGCTATCGCGGGCATGGGCCTGGACAGGGACGTAGCCCTAATTACCGATGGGCGATTTTCCGGCGCGACTCGGGGTGCGTGTATCGGCCATGTATCACCTGAAGCAACACACGGTACGCCTTTTTCAATCATTCAGGACGGTGACATGATTGAGATAGACATCCCGGCAAAAACGATAAACCTGCTGCTTGAACCGGTGGAAATCAAAAAAAGACTTGCGGTTTGGCGTTGTCCAAAACCCAAGATTAAAACAGGCTATTTGCTTCGTTATGCGCAACATGTCGCTTCTGCCAACCGGGGCGCGGTGAGCGAATAACAATCCCATCTTCAATAACAGAGCGTAACAAGAGGAGTGTAATTATGCGTAAAATAGTGGCGAACAGCCGTATGCCCGAATCAATCATCACGGAACTTGAGAAGGAATTTTACCTGATTATCCCGCCGGGGACAGATGATTTTACCGATGATGAAATGCTGGAACTGGTGAAAGACGCCGATGCGGTTTTATGCCTGAGACTTAGAAAGGTTATGAACGAATGGATTGACAATGCGGAAAGGCTTAAAGTAATCGGCAATGTCGCGGTGGGCTTTGACAATATTGATGTTGCTTACGCCATGCAAAAAAAAGTAGCGGTGGTAAACACGCCCGAAATGGTCCGTGAAGTTACAGCGGAGCTTGCTGTTACGCTGATGCTTTCCATGTCCCGTGGTATTGTTCGTCACCATATGGAACTTTCAAAATCACTGCGGTGTTCCACTCCGTTCTTTCTCGACAAGGATATGCTTGTCTATGGCAAAACCTTAGGCATTATTGGCTGTGGCCGAATAGGCAAAGCCGTGGCCGCTAAAGCACAGGGTTTGGGCATGAAGACCGTGTACTATGATCCTTTTCGCCTGAAACCGGAGGATGAAAAAGCATTGGGACTTACTTATATGCCCTTTGAGGAACTTCTTGCAAGCGGGGATATAATCAGTATACACATGCCGTATACTACGGAAACGTATCATTTGATGAATGAAAAGACCTTCGCCTTGATGAAACCTTCCGCATATTTTATCAACACCGCGCGGGGTCCTATTGTGGATGAAGCATCCCTGATCCGCGCATTGAAAAATAAAGTCATTAGCGGTGCCGCGCTGGACGTGTATGAGTTTGAACCGTCTGTCCCGATGGAACTTGCGGCGCTTGAAAACCTCATTATCGTTCCCCATGTAGGAACATTAACCCTGGAATCGAGGACGGCTATGGTTGCCGAGGCTGTTTCCGGTATTCGTGCGGTATTATGCGGAGAAATACCAAAAAATCTTGTGCGTATATAACGTCTAATGGCTATGTTGATATTTTTCATTTCTTCGGCAGATGATACGGAATTGCCTTATTATATCACAAGGAGTCAGCGGGAACGGAAAAACAACGTACTCAAGCCTTGATGAATACGCTCAATATACCGCCGAATATATTAAAAAACGAAATATGCGGGATGTAGTACTCATGGGTCATTCCTTGGGTGGCGGCGTGGTCAGTGTCGCGGAAAACAAGATAAAAGAACATCTTGCAGCTCTGATTCTTATCAATCCGATTTCCCGTGCGATTTTTGACGCGAGCGAAATCAACAAAGCGCTGTTCCCCGAAACACTTGAAGATGTGTACGAACTGTGCCGCCTTGCCTATTATCATTTTGATACGATGAAACAGGCGGAGGGCTTTTCTAAAGTCTGCGAGGAAACACTTGACAGCCAACTCAGGAAAAAGGAGTATCTACGGGGACTTTTTAACAAAATAAATTCGGAAGAAACCGTTTCGCTTGTAGAACAGTCGGTACAGAACATTACGACAAAAGCCCTGTATATGCTCGGACGGTACGACAAAATAGTTCCGGAACATGGCGTTCACTGTACAGCGTCAAAAGCGATGACTTCTTCGGTAAACCCGCATATCGAATATTTTGTTTTTGAAAATTCCGGTCACTGTCCGCATAATGAAGAACCGCAGCTTTTTGTGGAACAGGTTGTCGCGTTTATACAGCGTGGTAATTTAGTCTAAACAGAAATCCCAGACGAAGGCGACTTGTTAAAAACACAGCTTTCCAGAAAAAGCCTTAGCGCCTTGTTATTGTTATCGGCTTTCCAGACATAATGTAAGATGAGATAGTTATCAAGCCGCAGGTATTTGAAAGTAGGATCATTTTTTATCCGAACCAAATCATCAAAAATTGTGTAACCGTTTCCATTCTGGAGAGCAAGTACAATGGACTCCATGTTGGGCAGGAATTGATAACGCGGGATAAACCCCTTGGATTTACAATAGGTTTCATGTGCTCGTTTAAGAAAAGGACAGTCTTCCTCATTTGTACAAAAGAAAATATCATTTTTAAAATCCATAATGTTCAAATTCTCTTTTTGAGCCAAAGGATGCTTTGATGAAAAAAGCACAATATAGGGGACACGGAGATATTCACGAGTACATACATTGGATTCGCCCTTAAATTGATCGGACATGGCCACTAAAAGATCGTACTGATCCCTCAAAAGACCGGTTTTTAGTGCCCTTATTCCCCGAACAGTAATGGAAAAATCTATGTGGGGAAAAGTCTTGCAAAAGACTTCTTTGCTATTCAATAAATCCGTCAAATCCCATCCGCTCATATAGGCGACACGCAAATTACCGCTTTCCTGATCCACCAGAACCTTTGCCTCGTTCCTGACTTTTGAAAATTTTTCCCTGCACTCCGAAAAAAAGTCAAAATACAACTTGCCTGCGGGAGTCAGACAGACGGCATTTCTTTTAGTAGTATCGAGTAACTGTACCTCTAATTCTTTACCCAGAGATTTGATATGATGGGTAAGCGCCGGCTGTGACACGTGCAGGGCCTGTGCTGCTTTGGTAAAACTTAAGCCTTGGCTAACAATTTCCAGGAAATATCTGATTTCGAGGTCAGTCATAGACGTATGTTACACCATACCAAGGCAAATTTCAACGCGGACCGGCTAAGATTTAGTTTGATTGATAATACCGCTGAGCTGGTACTGGTCGGGGTTTGGGCTTAAGGGTGTCTGTACAGGAATCTCCTAAGTCCCACGCCATGTTACCTTTGCTGATGGGACAAGCTCACCGCTGTTGATTTTGGCGGAAACTAGTGTTATGCGTCAACTAAATATTGGGATATAATCTCTTCAATTTAATCTTCGCATCATCAGTGAAAATTGCCAGTCAATAGCCTTTGGCACCTTGTTCCTGTCGTTTTCCCAAACGCTCAGTTCATCCCGCAAGGTTTCAATGGTATCAATGCGGCGGTTCAGGCACTGCGTCGTCACCATGTTGATCTCAATCCCGGCAATGTCCAACCAATTTCCGTGTTTCGGGGTATGGTGCATTTCAAGTCGCTTGGCAAGGGCTCCCGCTTTTTCCGGCGGAAACGCCTCATACATATACGTGTTCAGATTGTCCGAGACCAAAACCATCTTTTTCGCATGGGGAACAGGACAGTCAGCAGTTCATCGATTTGATACGCCCAATCGATTTTAGTTCGTCGTTCCTGGGCCGACACGTGACAGCATCCCGTAAGCGGCTCCACAAATACAAAAATACTGCAATGTCCTCCGCGAACATATTCGCTGTTCTCGCGTTTTTCCTTGCCGGGTTTCATCGGAATCGGGGTTCTGCTTTCGCCCAACAGTTGATGCGGTTTTTCGTCCATACAAATCACCGGATAATCGGCGTCATACGGTCGATGATAGACATCCAATACATCTTCCATCGCGGCTACACACTCGCCGTTATGCTCCGGCGGAATACACCAACACTTATGCCGGTGAGGCTTAAGCGGCGTTTTTTTAAAAGGCGGCCGATCGTGTTGTCTGATATTACCTCCGCTATTCCCAATTCAACTGCCTTCTCCAGCAACCGCAATGTCCAGCGCACCCGCCCCGCAGGTGGCGCCCCGCAGCAGGCGCTAGTATTTTCGCCTCTGCTTCTCCGGTAATCTTCGACGGTACCGGTGGTATCTCTCTCTTTTTTCGATTCAGCGTCGCGTCCAATCCTTCCGTTGCATATTCTTTGCTCACAGTATATACGGTTACTGTGCTGACCCCGCATATTTTCGCGACCTCCGCCTGTTCGCGTTTCTCACCCAACCCCTCGTCCAAATTCAGCAGAATATTTGCGCGGGTTATGCTTCGCACTGTATGTGTTCCGCTTTTTACTGTTCGCCGCAACACGTTTTGTTCGTCATCGGCGAGCGCTATGACATATTTTTCGGTCGCATATTTTGACCCATCTCTTCTTGTGGATGAATCTGTTATATCACGGTTTTTAGTTGACGCAAGGCCCTAGTCCCGGAAGCGTACGCCTTCTTCCTGGCTCATGCTTTCGATGATTGCCAGGGACTCAAGACGGACGTTTTGTTCCCGCAGCCGCTTGCCGCCGCTCTGGAAGCCCTTTTCAATGACCACCCCGGCTCCCACAAGCCGGGCGCCGGCGATGCGGGTAAGAGCCACGAGACCCTCTATGGCGCAGCCGTTGGCCAGGAAGTCGTCGATGAGCAGCACCGGATCGCCTTCGCTCAAAAAAGCCCTGGGCACGGTGATGGTGTAATCAATACCGTGGGTGTAGCTGGTTACTTGGGTACTGTAGAGCTTGTCGTCCAGGTTTTTTGCCCTGAATTTCCGGGCGAACACCACCGGGACGTTGAAGTATTGGGCGGTAATGCAGGCGATGCCGATGCCGGAAGCCTCAATAGTAAGGATTCTGCTGACGGGGGAGTCTGAAAAGCGCCGGGCGAATTCTTTGCCGATTTCATTGTAGAGACCGATATCAACCTGCTGGTTCAGGAAGCTGCTCACGTTGAGGATGTTGCCGGGCATTACCCTGCCCTCGGTTTTGATTCTGCTCTTAAGAATTTGCATATGCCCCTGCGCGGAAAACGGCCGCTTTGTCGCCTTTGAATGGCCGGGCCAAAACAGGAGTTTGCCGCGCCCTGCGCATTCCTATCCCAAACTTTGTAAACGGCCCGAAAATCGGGGTCTTATTATCATTTTTCTTGAGAATGATAATAAGATCCGCAAACATAAAAGGCTGCAAAGATACGCTGATCGGGCAACCCGGATTTGAACCGGGGACCCCAAGGACTTTGGCTTTTGCCTATCTAAAAGTATTGAAGCATATTGAAGCGTATTTGTCCAGCCCTGCCGCCGGGAGGCTCACTTTTTGAGCATATTGAGGCGTATTGAAGTGAACCGGGGACTACTGAAGTTTAAAGTTTTTTGTGTCATTTTATGAGCGATCAAGGATTCCCCTTGGTTATCCTTTCTATCAAGGCAGACGGACTGATATTCCGCCTCAATATCCAGGCTCTTAAAACAGCCGGATATTCGGCTCCTTAAAAGTTCCAGCCTGGGATCAAAAGGTTCCTGTTTTTTGCCTGGATCATCCGGGTATAACATAAGAACAACAATGGCCTCGGCTAACAAATCCAATCTTTCAGGGTTGAAAAACCGGGTGTCAAGGTGTATCGAATGGTTAGCCTGTGCCGTACTGAAAAAAGCCTGTGTGAAGATTTCTTTGATTTTTCCTCCTTCCAGGTTGAACCGTTTTATACACTTTTCAATAGTTTCCATTTCCGGAATGTTCTTTCCGGTCATATAATTGGAGAGTATGGCGGGAGATATGCCAAGTTCTTTAGCTAATTGGCCCTGGTTTATACCTTCGTCTACCATTTATTGAATGGTGTTATTAAGTATTCTGATTATATCACTGAATCCCACCAGCCCTTGTCGCTTGTAGATTCTACAGGATTCTCTCTCAATAGTGTTAAGATTATCTTGGCTATCAATAAAAATATTAATAGTGATTCTTGGAATTCCAATACACTGTTTAGTGATAAAAATAAAACCCTTCGGGATATGACGGGAATTTTACTTGAAGTTCCGGAATTACGGGAAAATTTAAAGACAGTCACGGGCGGAGAGCCGGATGGAAATAAACTTTCTCTTATTGTTAAAGACTGGGTTAACGGGGTACCCATTCCTGAATTGGCAAGAAAGTATTTTCAAAAAAACGGGCAAACAGACGTAGACACTATAACTCAGTGCGGTAAAGATCTCTTTGGGAAACTAATACAAACCGCATCTTGGGGATTAGGTGCATTGTTGTCAATCACCGGAAGCGGATTAGAAGACGCACACATAAAAAATCTTCCTTCAGAGGCTTTCTATGGAGTAAACTCTGATGAAGCCATTGTCATGCGATTATTAGGAATTCCTCGTTTGGCAGCTTCATCAATGGCTCGAATGTACCCCCCTGCTGAAAATATTCCTTTACCTCAAATTCGTACAAAGCTATTATCCCTGCAAGATTCTGATTGGCAGAAAGCGCTTGGAGAAAGCGGTCCTATTTATAAAAAAGTGTGGCGTATATTAGAGGGAGAGGATATATGATCCGGTCAAAATTACAACAAATTGCGTTGTGTTTTACAGGAATGGGTTCTAAGTACCCCCTATTCCTCAATCCCCGGCGGCTGTATCAGGGTCAGCAAGTCCCTGTAGACCGATTTCCATATTTTTTCAGCTATTCTCTGCTTTTCACACTCATGAATGAACGTACCGGATAACCTTTTCAGGACTTCCTTCATTGCCGGATTATTGGCGGCGATATTGAGGGAGCTTTCACGAATCACCGGAACCGCCGCCCTCACCCAGCCTGATTCCAAAGGTTTTTCCCAGATGAGCCTTGCCTTATAGCCCTGGGCTTTCATGCTCTCCCGATACCGCTTTTGTTTCTCAGCATTGGCTTGCCGGACGGATTTTTCCTTTTTCCGGCGTTGTTCCGTTTCCCAGTTGGCGGCTTCCGTTTTGGGGCCTTCTTTTATTTTTGCCATACTACGTTTCATGGGTTACTTAGTAACCCATATCGGCGTTTTAATCAAGAGGAAAAGCTCTCCCGGCGCGGTCAAGGAAAATCACGGAAGTTTTTGACAAGTTCTTTGTTCAACACAATAACCCTGACGCTTTCGGCAACGCTGTTCCTGGATGCTAAAGGGATGGGTATTATTCTGTTTTCCACAAAAGAAGAACGGGGACTTGACAAATTGAAAATAATTGTATATACATTATTGTAGGGTATTGAATGGGGAAAACGGTAGTCAGTGCGGATAGGCGCTTTGAGTGGGATGATGAAAAAAGCCGGATGAACAAAAGCCTTCATGGGCTTAGTTTTGAAGAAACTTTGCCGGCTTTTGATGACCCTTATCCGCTTGGAAATATATGATGAAGCCCATTCAGGTTTTACAGAGACCTGGTTTAAAGGTTTAGCGGAATTACAGGATTTTATCATCTTGTATTTATCATATACGGAACCGGCAAGTGGCCGGACAAGAATCATCTCGGTCCGGCCTGCCGAACTAGTAGAGGAGAGGATGTACTATGAATGGCGCAAAAACTTTATCCCCTGAACGGATAGCCGAGATAAGGGCTTTTAAAAACACTGATTTTTCGGACTGCCCGGTATTAACCGCGGAAGAGCTTAAAAAAATGCGGCCCAAGCATCCGGAATACTTCAAGCCAATCAAAAAAGCGGTCCAGATACGTCTGGACGCTGATGTGTTGGCCTGGTTCAAAGGCTATGGCAAAGGGTATCAGAGCCGGATAAATGCGGTACTTCGGGAAGTGATGTTACGGACCACGCAGGGGCAGACATAAGGAATATTACATCCAGTGCAAACATGCCACAATCCGGCCATCTATCCCCGGTGATAAGGCTGGGACAGAAAATGACCATATCGTTGCCGTCCCCCGCACCAATGCGGCACGGGCCGGGCTCAAAAAAATCCCCCATGTACGGATTAAAACTGCCGGCCCGCCCCCACAAAAGGCCGGAGATAGCCCGGCGGGTTTTTGTCTGCTGAAAAAAAGAGGGTAAAGTCAACTCCGGCTTCCACAAAAAAAGGTTTTCTGATAAACCACTGGAAAGAAGCCCCGGCGTTGACAACCGGGATAAGGACCGTCAGGGGTTCAGAACTTCCCCGGTCAAAG
>JAITIC010000244.1 GCA_031279635.1 Treponema sp.
ACACATTATGGACAGACTACCTTAAAACAGGCATTTTGCGCACCGTTTTGGTACAAAACGGGAGCAAATGCAAGGTCTGTCCGCAAAGTAACCGACTTTGTGGACAGACACTAATTATATCCCCCTTTTCAAAAACCTGTCAAATAAAATTTGACTTCTTTTTGAAAATTTTCTTAACAGGTATAAATTTTGGCCATATTATGAACATGTTTATATACATATTTGTGAATATATAGGGATGCGCCTTCGCGGAGCAAGCTCCGCGGTATCTTAAGCGTTGCATTAGTTCGATCGGAGGCCGTTCGATTAGGAAGTTTATTATAACGTCTGGTTTGAGCCTGTCCCAAAACTAATTGACTGTGCACAGCGAATCAAAGGATGTCTTCCGCACTCAGACGGGGCAGCAGTTCTCTGATTTCATCAGCGGGAAACCCCCGATCCTGCATCTTTTTGGCAGTTTCCAGATCCTGCCGGCGGATTTCCGCCTGGGCTTCTTCCCAACCTTGCGCTCTACCTTGCGCATGGCCTAATTCCCGGGCATCTTCCTCGTGAGATCTCATGTCCAGCTCGTATTTCTCCTTGCTCATCGCGTAAAAAAACGCTGCCTCGTCCTCTCTGTATTTCCATAACACTTCCGTCGCCATCGCTATGCCCTCCTCCTTTCTCGTTATCTCTCTAACCATCTCCTGTTTCTCCGGGTCGTTGAAGTATTTGAAAAATATACCCCACCACTCCTTCCGGCGCATCTCACTGACGGGCTTTCCTGCTATGTATCTTAGTTTTTCCAATTCTAATACAAGTATGGCCGTCCGTCCACCCAGGGATATGTTCTTCTCAGGATCATAGTAGAAAAATCTGTGGTCAAACCAGGTATCGTTAAACAGCTTCCGGTTTGCCAATATGGATATCTGGTAGGTTCTGCACAAATCGTTATAGGATTTTCCCCGAATACCCTGGCCGGTAAAAAGACGGCCTGAGTAATACTCCAATTTTACCGATTCATGGATATTTGGATACAGGGTCATCTCGATATTTATATGCTCTCCGGAATCAAGGGTACAATTAATATCGTATCGGATCTGACGGTCTCCGAGGAAGGCGACGGCGGGTTCATTGGCGGTGATGATGACATCCGCAACGTTCTGTTCCAGGAGGGCTGAGAGGAGATCTCTCCTGGCGATTTTTGAGGAGGTAGTATCTTTGGTAAAAATACTCTTAAAGACCGGGTCCCAACAGGGGTCGATGAAGGGGGCCGGACCGGGAAGATGAACAGATGACATAGAGCCTCCACGATAGAATTTACCTCTATATATGGGTTCAGGATGGCTCCCGCTTTAGTGTTTAGAAAAAATCGTAAAAAGTGAAGAAATCTGTATATCAAGGCTTTCCCTGCGGAGGCTCACGCGCCACATTGACAGGAATAATTTTTACCTGTATTATGAACATGTTTATATACATATTTGTAAACATTATGGAGGTAATTAGCGTGGACACTTGCTTTTACTGCGAAAAGGACGAGCGCCTGGACAAGCTGATGATTAAAATTACCGAGCTTTCCCGGTCAATCGTGTATCTCAACCGGAATCAGAATCACAAGGGCCGCTGCATTGTCGCTTTCAAGGAACACCGGAACGAATATTTCCAGTTGTCTCCGGCGGAAAACGCGGGTTTTTTTGCCGACGTAAGCCTGACCGCCAAAGCCCTGGCCAATGTTTTTGAGCCGGGCAAGATCAACTACGCGACTTTCGGCGATCTGGTCCCCCACGCCCATTTTCACATCGTCCCTAAATATCCGGGCGGCCCCCAGTGGGGAAAGTTCTTCGAGGACGAACCGAAGCTGTTCCTGAGTGAGGACGAGTACCGGGAAAGAATACAATTGATTAAGGCCGAACTGGACCGGCTTGGTCAAATCTGAATGGGAAAGCGTAACCACGGACCTGACAAAAGCAGGAATTCGGGCCAAAAGTCCGTGGTTCGTGGTTAAATGCTTCTTTCCAATGTTGATCGGTATCTTGTGATTGCGGGGAGGTGTTTTGAAGCCATTAAGAATTGTGTTCATCGGCGGCGGCGAGCGGGCCGGGGCGGTGATTTATCCCGCTTTTGACCGGCTCAGACGGCAGGGGACGGTCGAAATTGCCGGTATCTGCCACACCAACGCCGGAAGGCGGGAAGAATTCGCCGGAAAATACGGACTGGAAAGGCGCTACGGCGCGGGCGGGGCGCACGATTATGAGCAAATGATCAAAGCGCTTAAACCCGATGCCGCCGTGGTCATAGGCCACCCGAATATCATGTACGATTGCTGGGTCCGCTGTCTGGAACAGGGCCTGCATCTTTTTATCGAAAAACCCCTGGGCCTGAGCATACATCAGGCCCGCGCGCTGGCGGCCCTGGCGGGGCGGAAAAAAGCGGTAACCCAGGTCGCTTTCCAGCGCCGCTACAGCCCTATGGTAACAAAGCTGCGGGAGATGTGCCTCAAACGCGGCGCCCTGACCCAGGTTCTCTGCAAATTTTACAAAAACGACCTGTGCGACAATTTCCGCGCCAGGGATCACATGATGGACGATACGGTCCACGCCATAGACACCCTCCGCTGGATGGCCGGCTCGGAAATAGTCACAGTGGACAGCGTTACCGGCCGTGTTGCCACGGTGGATATAAACCTTATCGCCGCCCAGTTCACTTTTGCCAACGGCTGCGTGGGCCAACTTATGAACAACTGGAGTTCGGGGAAGCGGATCTTCGCGGTAGAGATGCACGCACCGGGGATTTTTGTCGAAGCCGAGCATGAGGGAAAGGGGTATATGTATACCGATGGAAACCTTGTCCCGGAGGTTTTTGACGCCGCCGAATCCGCGGGAAGCGACGAGTTCTATGTGTATACCGGCGTTCTCGCCGTTGTCGAGGATTTTGTACGCTGCTGTCTTGAAAGCGGCGAGCCGGGCTGCTCGTTTAGCAACTCGGTCAAGACCATGAAAATCGCGGAAGTGATCCTCGCCCAGTCCCTGCTGCATGAAGGATTGTAAAAAGTGTCTATGCCTGTCGAAGACAAGTTCAGGGTTGAGGAGCACAAAAAATTCTGGAAGCGCGAAGAAACAGTGAAGCCGCTTGTTTCCTTCCGTATTGGGAATTACTTCTTCGCCACCCATTACAGAGCCGCCCGGAAACTCCTGCTTAAGGGACGGACCATAACGCCGGACATGCTTGACGTGGACTCTTTTATGGAAGATTACGAAGAGCAGTACACCGCCGTAAGCGCCCTTAACCAGAGCGGCTTCTGGACGGCGGAGCCTTACACGGGGATACCCTGGATGGAAGCCTTCTGGGGCTGCGAAATCGTCGCGGGCGGGGAAAGTTTTATGGCCCGGCCGCTGGTAACCGAAACGCGGGACCTTGAAAAGCTGCGGTTCAGCATGGATAATCCCTGGATTGCCAAGTATTTTGAATTTGTGACCAAGCTGAACAAGCTGTCCCAAGGGCGCTTTCCGGTAGGCGCGCCCATCATGCGGGGACAGGGCGATACGGCGGGCGCGCTCATGGGGCAGACGGAATTTATCTACGCCCTTTACGAAGAGCCGCAGGTCATCAAAAACACCCTCGATAAAATCGTCGATTCTTTTCTGCAAATCTATCAGGAGATGCACCGGCTGAACACGCCCTTCCTCGGCGGCAGTTCCATGGGACTGTACCACGTGTGGGCGCCGGGGAAAAGCCTCTGGTTTCAGGACGACATAGGCGCGCTTCTGTCGCCGCAGCTCTACCGCGAATTCCTCCTGGAAAATGAAAGGCGATTTTGCTCCGAATATAATTATACCATGATGCACCTGCACCCTTCGGCTTTTCATTTATTAGATGATATTTTGAGCAACAAATACCTCAAGGCCGTTGAGATAAACAAAGACGTGGGAGGGCCGGGCATACGCCAAATGCTGCCCCAGTTCAGGCAGGTGCTTGAACGGAAATGCCTTGTGGTCTGGGGCGATCTGACAGAGGAAGAAGTGCGGATTTTATTTGACAATCTCTCATCAAAGGGAGTATTCTTTAATATATTACTGTCAGATTTTGCGCGAGCTGAAAAAATAAGCGGTTTTTTTAACTCCCGGTGAGGGACTATGGCATTTGAAAAAATACATCTACCGGTCTACCGGCAAATCTACGAGATACTGGCCTCGGAGCTGAACAGGGGGCTGTACGACGAAAAAGGAATGCTCCCCAGCGAAAAGGAACTCTGCGCCCGTTTCGGGGTGGAGCGGAACACCATCCGCAAATCTTTGCAGCTTTTGGTTGAAGAAGACCGCGTAATCCGCCGGCCCGGCCTGGGTACGGAACTGGTAAAACCGAGAGAAGAAGCGGACCTCAATGCCGCAGGCGATCCGGTAGTGCTTATAACCCAGGTGGACTATCTCAACACCGGCAAGGGCGAGAGCTTTCACTATAAACTGATCCACAGCCTGGGCAAGCGGCTCGGGGAATCCGGCTGCAACATGCTCTTCAAGCCCGTGTACAAGCCGGAGGATTTTTCCGAGCTTCTCTGCGGCGTTCCGCTCCGGGGGATCATCTTTGACAGCCATAACCAGAACGACTATTACCGCAAGATGATACAGAGGGGCCTCCCCGCGCTTTCGCTCAACCAGTACACCCCGCTCATCACCAGCATTGTCAGCGACAACTTCGGCGCGGCCCACGACGTGGCGCGGCGGCTTTTCCAGGCAGGACACCGGCGCATCATCTACATCCTCGGCAAACCCAACTACAATTCCTGCCAGGAACGGCTCAACGGCATCAGGCAGTTTTACGCCGACCAGGGACTGCAACTCGACGAAGAATACCTTTTTGGCGGCGACTGGCTTTTCGGTTCCGGCGTCGATGCGGCCGCCCGCATCCTCGGCATGGAAAAGGAAAAACGGCCCACCGCGGTTTTCGCCTTCAACGATGACATGGCCTACGGCTGCTACAGCGCCCTCACCCGCGGCGGCATCCTGGTGCCCGAAGACATCAGCATCGTAGGCTTTGATCATACCAACCGCTACGTCGACGTGTTCCCCCCGATCAGCACCGTCGATGTCAACCTCTCCGTCATGGTGGACTACGCCGCCTGGTACTTCACCGAAACCCTCGCCGGCAAAGCCCCTCAAGCCCCCGCCCGCATAGAGATACCCACAACTTTTTGCGACCTGGGAACGACAGCCGCCGCTACGTAAGCGGATCTTTCATGCGCTGTTTTTTGAACTGATATTCACAAAAATTTAACAATACCCTAATAAATTTTTTACATAAATCAGGTAATAATCAAATAATCTCCAAATACGCATAAAGGAGCCGGTGATGTCGGGTATCATATTTACAGTTTTCCTTCCCGTATTTTTGCTTATAACAGTAGTATTCCTTTCTTTAGTGATACTCTCCCGAAAAACAGCGTCAAAATCCAGGGATGGCCGGACACGGTACCGAAAAAAAACATCAAAATCCCATGACGGACGGACGCGGCTGAAAAATAAAATAGAAAGCCTTGTCCCGGTAAAAATATCATTCGGCCTTCCACGGTCAATTTCGGTAGTTTATGACGACTTAAAACAAATTGAGGGGAAAGTTGTTTTAATACGGGAAAAAATTAAAAAGACGGAAAACAATGCAACTGTTTTGGATACTATTAGCGATAATACCAACACGGATGATTTAATGAAAAAACAAAAGGAATACCGCAAATATTTATGTAAATATTATGACAATTATTGTTCGTTGTATTTGGAATTTCGGTTTCAGTTTTATATAGTATTGATAAAAGACATATTAATAGAAAAAAAAGTTATACATACTATTGAGGTCAAGCAATTCATTGAGGCGGTAAACCGCGATATGGAATTTACAAAACACGCGGTGACCGGTGATGATGATATAAATTCCCTCTTTGCTATAATTGATAACGCGGAAACCGTACAACATTTTCTTGATCGTATTAACGACCATATCAAGGACGAACTCGATTATATGGAAGAAGGTTATTTTGAGTCAGCCGATATAGAAGATTTTAAAAAGGAATTTACGGATTTTAAAAAACGGCTTTCGAAGGAGGAGAAAGAAAAGGACCTCAAAAACCAAGTGCTGTTTAAGAACTTCAATAAGTCAATGGCAGCCGTTAACAAAAAAATCCCGGTGTTAGCCGCTTATTTAGTCAGCGTCCAGTCGCATAAAATAATCGAGGACACTTCTCCCGTTGATGAAGAAAATGAATTGAATATATACAAACAGGTAAACAGCTTAGGGATGATTCTTGAAAATTCAAGAAAACTTGATGAGGAATATGACAGATTCATAGCCGAAAAAGAATTATCGGAAAATTGGAATAACAATTAAGAATATATCGTGAACGCAAAAAAACGGCGCATAACAGTCCTTAACGTGATGTCTCCGCCCAGGCGGCTTCCGCATCCCTGATCGCGGCGGCGATTTCTTTTTTTGAAGACCGCGCCTCAATCAGGGAATAGAATTTTTCCTGCTGACAGAGAAAATTAATTTTTGACAATGCTTTAAGATGCTGTTTTGCCGATGATGAAACAATGAGAAAAATGGTGTGGATATTGCCGCCGTCCGGGGCGCTCCAGTCAACAGGCTGAACGGGGAAGGCTATAGCCACGAAAGGTTCCTTCTCCTCCAAAATGGGAATGCGGGGATGGGGCAGCGCGATACCCCTTCCGATGGCGGTAGACATCAGCGCTTCCCGTTCCAGCACGGCCCGCAGAAGCGCCTCTTTTTTCAAAGAGGGAAAATCCGGCAAGAGGCCGATTAGTTCGGAGAGCGTTTCTTCCGGATGCGAGCCGGATACTTTGTGATATACACCGCCCCGTTCAATCAGGGCGGCGAGGCTCCGCTCTGTATCAATCGTTTTAATCGTGTTATCTGTCATTTTCCACCGAATACACCACGCTCAGATTCCTATTGCACCGTTCCATATCAAACAGGCCGGGAACAAAATCCGGTCCCAACTCATGCAGCGCGGCCTGTTTTTCCATATCGCTGCCGTTTTCCATGGCGGCAAGTATTTTTCTGAACCGCAGGGGGCCGCCGATTATTTCAGGAGGCGCGGCTCCGGCCCCCGCGGTGCAGCGTATCACCTCGTTTTTCCCCGGCTGATAGGGAGAAAGAATAATCACTTTAGTATCCCATTTTGTCCCGTACTCGTAAAGCAGTTCGGTAATACCACCGTCGCAGAGCGCCCTTACGCGTGTTTTTCCGTCAAGATCTTTCACGTCCCCGTCGTTGCTGTTTTTATGGCTGAAGCGGTAACGGTAACTGTTCTTCCAGTCAAGGCATGTCTGAATCAGCAAATGCAGTTCTTCCAGAGTACAGCCGCCGGGAACCAGGACGCGGCGCCAGATCTCGGTTCCGCTGACGCTGATCTGTATTGACCACCACGCTCCCTCTGCCGCTTTGTCCCTGCCCCTGCGGATAACCATCAGGTTGTTCCGCCTGAAATTATCCATCGCGTCGTCGATCAACTCTTTGATGTCGCCGTAGGTTTCGATCATGCTGTCCAGGGAATTGTCCATGGCTTCCAGTTCCGGCTCAGGCGGCGCTTTATCGGTGTCAAGGTCCTCAAGCAGGCTGGCGGCGTGTCCCTGAATTTGGGAGAGGACGATGAAGACATGCTTGGGCAGCCATGAAGAATCAATTTCGCCCTTCTGCAGACGGGCCGCAAGATCGATCACCGCGGTATGCAGCTCGGCTACCCGCTGGCGGATAGGGCCTATGCTTTGGTCGGAAAACAGCGAGTAATGTTCCCCCAGTTCTTCCATGGCGTCGGAGATATAATCTGCGAGCATATCCCATTCCGCTTCTTCAAGGTGAATCACCGGCGGCACAACCCGGTCAATGGCCCGGTCAATATCCTTTTCGTTACGGAACAGGGCGTCCCGCACATAAGCGAGAATCACGTACTCGCTTATGGGGACGTTCCTTTTGACCAGCATGTCTTCCACCACTGTCCGGTCCGGTGGAACCGTAAGGCCCGCAAGCCCTTTGTTGTCGGGTATCTCCTTTCCCGCGAACCAGAACCTGGTTTCGATTCCGTAGGGCGCGGTCTCAATGCGGTCGGTTTTTTCGTAGAGAAAATCTTCCAGCGAATAGGCGGGCACTTCCCGCATGCGCTTGCCGCCGTACCAGTAAGCATAGGCGATCTGCTCCTCGGTGGAAGCCCCCGGCCCCAGCAGGGCAAAACTGTCCTCAAAGCCCCCCTCGGCGGCCTCGAACCAGTGGTACAGATCGGTCTGGGACCATTCGTCTTTTCCCACTTTTTCCAGCTCAAAGCGCCCTTCTTTCCAGTCCAGGTTATGCGCTACAAAATGGTCGCCGGGCACAAAAGAAGTTTCCCGGTAAATGTTTCGCATATCCAAAGTATGAATGGAAACTTCCGGCGGGTCTTCGTAGGGGTCGCAGTTAAAGGCGGATTCATTTTCGGGATTGTCCCGCGCCACATATTGGGGGGCGTACTCCTCACCAAAAATGCAATAGAAGGGATAAAAATCCTCGGGCGCGCCTTCGGTGGTGGTACCGGGAATGACCGAGCCTTTCCAGAAAAATTTGTACTCTTGGGGCATCAGCAGCGGATTGGCGAAGGGGATACAGCGGTGGCCGGGAATGAGGATGCCGTTGAGCAGTTCCAGCCTGGAAGGGTTGATCACAAAGCGCACCGGCTCAAAACATCCCCGCCGGGAAACCCACTGCCGCTTGTCCAGCCGGAAGGCGATATTACGGGAATCAATAAGCGCCGCGATCTCCATGGCCATCCTGGCGTTCCTCTTGGGTTCCAGCATGTACACAAAGGCGGTTACATCTTCCAGCGTGAAAGGCTCGGTCACATTTTCGAGAAAATCGTAGAGCGCGTCTTCCTGCATTGGGGTCATTGTCTTTACTATGCACTGAAACAGGGAAATCCGCAAGGTCAAAGAACACCGGTGTCACCGGGTTCCCTTGAAGCCTGTTTTGAAAGCCGGGCCTGGATGGTTTTGAGCAGTAGTTCCATCTCAACGGGCTTGCCCAGGTGGGAGTTCATGCCCGATTCTATGGCCTTGCGGATATCTTCCTGCATGACGTTGGCGGTCATCGCGATTATGGGGATGCCTGCGGCGTCTTCGCGGTCAAGGCTGCGGATTTTCCTCGTGGCGGTGCAGCCGTCCATAACGGGCATCTGCATGTCCATTAAAATAATATCGAAATAGCCAATTCCTGAGGCTTTGAATTTCTCCAGCGCATCCCGGCCGTTTTCGGCGGTTTCCAGCGCTATGTCCGTAACGGAGAGCAGCTCCAGAATTATTTCGCGGTTGATTTCAATGTCGTCTACAACAAGGCACCTCTTGCCGGAAAAATCATAGTTCCCGGCAATGGCTTCGTTTACCTCTTCATCGGTCTTTTTTTCAAGCTCCGGTTTCGCGGCGCAGCGAATCGTAAACGCAAAAATGCTCCCTTCCCCTTCCTTGCTTTTGATGGTGATATCGCCGCCCATCATCTCCACCAGACTCTTGCTGATCACCAGGCCCAGGCCGGTGCCGCCGTAGTTTCGCGTAATGCCGCCGTCGGCCTGCTCAAAAGGTCTGAACAATTTTTCGATTTGCCGTTCGCTGATACCGATGCCGTGATCGACAATCTCAAAGCGGTAAGTGCTGAAGCCTTGCTTGTGTTCCAGCTCGCGGACATTGAGAAAAACCTCGCTTCCCTCAGGGGAGAATTTAACCGCGTTGGAAAGAATATTGATCAACACCTGGTTGAGCCTGAGGGCGTCGCTTGACAAGCCGTCGTTCTGTATTTCTTCGACATTAAGGCGTATAGTGATGTTTTTCTCCCTGGACATGGAAAGCATCATGGAGAGCACAAAGTCAAGGCTTGCGGAAAGGGAAAATTCGCTGATATCCAGAGTGAGTTTGCTCGATTCAATTTTGCTGAAATCAAGTATGTCATTGATGATGCCTAACAGATGATTCGAGGAACCTTCAATCTGTTCAATGCAGTTGCGGATTTTTTGCGTCTCTTCGGTGCTCTTGGCGATCTGGGTCATGCCGATAATCGCGTTCATGGGGGTGCGGATTTCGTGACTCATGCGGGAGAGGAAGTCGCTCTTGGCGCGGCTCGCGGCCTCGGCGTTGAGTTTTGCCTGGGTAAGCTGGGTAACGTCGCTTAGAAGCAGGATCGCGCAGACGGAATACCGCCCCGGCACGGCGCTGCCCGCCCGCTGAAGGTTCAATAAAAAGTTATCCCCCCCGTTCACGCCCAGCATGGCAATATCGGCGGTAAAGGGCAGCGGCTCGTGAACAGCCGGATCAAAAATAGCCGCCGCCTTCGGGTCCAGGGTATCCTCCGACAATCTGCCGCCGCTTCCGGCGATCTGTTCAAGCAGCTTCGGCTCTTTTGCCTCCAGGCCGTGGATAATGAGAAATTCGTCCATGGCGCGGTTGCGGTAGAGCATTTCCCGCTTTTCATTGAACAGGGCCAGGGCCATGGGAATCGCGTCAAGATACGAACAGATAACATCCAGGGAGTCGTTTACGCCGGAGACGATTTTGGAGAAATCCCCCTCAAAAGCGGCAAGCTGTGCACGCTGATCCAGCCGGCCCGCGCCGATGGCGTGGATTATTTTCTCGATCTCGCCGACGCTTCCCCCGATAAAGTGGGACATGGAAACAAAGGCCCCCGCAAGCTGGCCGATCTCATCATTCCGGCTGAGGAGATTCCGGGGGAACATATCGTTAAAAAGGCCCCGGTTGATCCGGCGGGCGTTTTCGGTAATTATCCACAAGGGCTTCGTGAGGACACGGTCGATAAATAAATTGGATATAAACGTAAAACACACCAGCAGCACGAGGGTGATAAGGATACTGACAAACACCCCCTGGTGTATCGCCGTCATAAAATCGCTCCAGGGCGTTTCGATGACCAGTGACCAGCCGGTTCCCCGTATCGGGGCAAAGGCGTAAATTTTTTGTTCACCGCCGATGCCGAGGCTCCTGGAATCGATCTGCCCCCGGCTCGCCATCAGCAAAATATCTTCCAGTTCCGGCCTGTGCGGAAATTGGGAAAACACAGATTCCTCGAACCGGATTTTGTCCATATTCTGGTGGGCCATAAATTTTCCCTGTTCATTGATGATGTAGGCGGTACTGCCGGAAGAAATATTGATATTGCTCACCATGTCGTTCAGCACATTGTAGCGGTAGCTTCCCACCAGATAATGGGATATTTCCCCTCCCCTGAAAAGCGGCGTCCCGATAACAATTTCAATCTCCCCGCTTGAACCTACATGTACATCCTCAATGACGAGGTTACGGGTTTCCCGCATTCCCGTATAGAACGTTTTATTTTGAATACCCGGCGGACTCCGCCAGTTTCCCGTTTCCAGTAAACCGTCCGCGTTATACAGGCCCAGCCAGACGAACTCAATCCCCGATTCAACCAGATCAAGCACCTGCTGTTTTTCCTCAAGCGGCGCTTCCGGATCGGCAAGTACCGCGTTATCCGCAATCAGAAATATCCGGTCCGCCAGCATTTGCAGATGCCCCTGAACGCTCATGGCGGTAGTTTTTGCCAGGGGCCGCATGATCTCAAGGAGGATGACGTCGGAGAGGTAATTCATAGAACTAATCATGATGAGTACCATGGCGAAGGCCAGCACGGCTACGGCCAGAATGGTGGTAACCGTGATCTTGGTACGAATACTGCTGCGCTTCACTGTCCAACCTTAATGGGCAGGCGCCGTACCGTGCCGCCCGTCGCTGAAACTCACTATGTGGGTTCCGGTGTCGCCCCGCCGGGC
The DNA here is from genome assembly GCA_031279635.1 of Treponema sp. Lineage (GTDB taxonomy): Bacteria > Spirochaetota > Spirochaetia > Treponematales > Breznakiellaceae > WQXQ01. Next base: position 11,801 of record JAITIC010000244.1, read on the forward strand.
GTTTTCAAGCGCCGCGTCCGCAAGCCTTAAAAACGACCTGTACGACTCGGTGGCTCCCGAAAGAGCGTCAATCCCTTCCGTTCCCTGCCGGGTAAGGAGCTGGCCGACATAGTAACGGGTATAGGCGTTGGGATAGCTGCCGCTGGCGGCGTTCATCAGCCGCATGTAATTCATGTCCCAGGATTTGATAAGCCCCGATTGGTTAAAAGCGTTATACTCCACCATGCTTATCTGCCCGCTGGAAATACAGAGCGTCACATACTCCTTCCAGCCGTGATTGTCGAATTCAGCGTCCTCCGCCGTATAGTAACCGTCCTTTAGCGCAGAACTGTTTCCGCCGCAGGACAACAGGGCCACGAGAAAAATCAATGGAACCAGGCGCTTTTTCCCCATCATTCTCACTCTTTCCACAAAACCTGCAAAATCCAACAGGTTCTCCTAATATAACACGATCTACAGAAAACGCAAAGGGGAAAAAAGGAGTTTACAAGACCCGTATTTAGTATGCATACTTCTGTTATGACCGGAAAAGAACTTTTAGCGAAAATCGATTCTCCGCGCGCCGGGGAGCTGTTTGCCGATCTTTATGGCGGTGGCAAAAGGGAAATAGACGCGGCCCGGCGGCGCTACAGGGCCCTCATCGAGAAAATGTTGCAGCCGGAAGATTTTCCCGCCCTGGAGCTTGCCGCATCTGATGAAGACCTGCGGGTATTCAGCGCCCCCGGCAGGACGGAACTGGGAGGCAACCATACTGACCATAACCAGGGCAAGGTGCTGGCCGCATCGATTCAACTGGACGACGTTGCCATTGTGCGGGCCAGGAAGGACAGGACGGTGTTTTTCCGTTCCACCGGTTATCCCGATGTAAAAGTGAGCCTGGCGGGCGCGCCGGACCTCAAGCCGAAGGTGGAAGAACAGGGGATGACCGAGGCGCTGGTCCGGGGCATTGCCGCCGAGCTGGGCCGCCGGGGGCGCGCTGCCGGCGGATTTTCCGCCAACGCGGATTCCACAGTGCTGCCCGGTACGGGGCTTTCGTCTTCCGCGGCGCTGGAGGTTCTCCTGGGCCGGATTTTTGACTGCCTGTACGGGGACGGAAAACGGAGCGCCCTGGAAATCGCCCGGATCGGGCAGATTGCGGAGAATGTCTTTTTCGGCAAGCCCTGCGGCCTTATGGATCAGGCCGCCTGCGCTTCCGGCGGCGCGGTGGCCATTAACTTTGCCGACGCCGCGCGTCCTGAACTGCGGCAGATCAACTTCGATTTATCCGCCACGGATTATGTGCTTTGCGTGGTAAACACGCGGGGAAGCCACGCCGACCTGACGCCGGATTATGCCGCCATTCCCTCGGAGATGAAAGCGGCGGCGGCTTTTTTCGGCAAGGCGACGCTGAGCGAGCTTGATCGGGAGACCGTGCTGGCCGGGGCCGCGGAACTGCGGAAGGCCGCCGGAGACCGCGCCGTCCTGCGGGCCATTCATTTTTTCGATGAGAACGAGCGGGTGGACGCCATGTCCGCCGCCCTTGACGCCATGGACAAGGCCGCCGGAACGGAAGAAAAGCAGCGGGCCTTAAACCGCTACCTGGAACTGGTCAATGAATCCGGAAACTCTTCATGGGAACTGCTGCAAAACGTATACTCCCCCCGCAGTCCCGCAGCCCAGGGCCTCAGCCTGGCACTGGCGCTAAGTAACAATTTTTTCCGCAGGTGCGAATTGCGGGGTGCATGCCGTGTCCACGGCGGCGGTTTCGCCGGAACCATCCAGGCGTACCTTCCCATTAACGCCATGGCCGCCTACCGCGCAATGATCGAAACGGTGTTCGGCCCCGGTTCGCTTACGCCGCTGCGGATCCGGCCTCTGGGTTCGATAGAGCTGCATTTTTAGGCGGAAAACAGGACGATGGTATTCGGGAAAATATAACTCTTGACCTGCATCTGCCTGGAAATTATTATAGAGCCTGTCCCAACTGTGCGCTATGCGAAGTATACCGGCGGACATTATAAAACTGTTATCCCAATGCACAGTACCGTACCCGTGGAACATTAAAGAACATATTAATACAGGCCGGAATAGAATTGGATGAATTGAGCCTGTTCCAAAATCGTGCCCCCGGCTATGCCGGGAACGTGAGCGCACAGTCAATTGGTTTTGGAACAGGTTCAGGTTACTGTAAGTAAAGCGATAAATTGACAATATCAGGAGGATGTGGTAATCTGTCCCTGTACCGGTCCAGTAGCTCAGGGGATAGAGCGGCCGCCTCCTAAGCGGCAGGTCGGCCGTTCGATTCGGCCCTGGATCAGAGCGCTAAATTTAACCGTATAAAATTGCCCCCTCAATTCGTCCGTAGCTGTCCAAGGAACCAAAGGTTCATTATTCCATCAACGCCCCCGCCATCCGTGGCCGGGGCGTTCAATTAAAATCGCCGCTAAAGCGGCGCAGCGGTTATGATAAGGAACAAAATGAATTTTTCAAACCAAAACCTTCGTGTGCTTTGAGTCCTGCCCAAGCTGCGGCTGGGTGCCCAACCGCAGCTTGGGCTTGTGGTTAAAATTTTTGAGAATTTCAGTGTTTTCACGGTACTTGAAAGTAAATGTAATAGCCCTGTTGCTCACTACCCGGTAACTTGCATAAAAAGCGGCGGCGGGGTATGCTGTACAAATGAACAAGAACCCTGTTGCCGCCTACCTTGCCGCCACTCCGGCGGAAAAGGTGGAAACCAGTTTTCTGGCGTATCTCTGCAATCTGAGCGAGACCGCCGGATCCGCGCCGGAAATTGCCGCTTCCATTGTGAAAGAGCTGGAGAACCAGCGGAAGCGGGTAAAACTTATCGCCAGCGAGAATTACTGTTCAATGGCGGTGCAGCTTGCCATGGGAAACCTCCTGACCGACAAATACGCCGAGGGCATGCCCGCCCACCGTTTTTACGCGGGAAATGAAAACGTCGACGCCATTGAGTCCCTCGCCGCGGAAGAAGCCCGCAGACTTTTCGGCGCGGCCTACGCCAATGTGCAGCCCCATTGCGGGGCGGACGCCAATGTGCTCGCCTACTGGGCGATTATCTCCACCAGAGTTGAAAAACCCGCGCTGGACAAATTAGGCGAGACCAATCTCTATAAACTTAAGCCCGCCCAATGGAAGGAACTTAAAACAACCTTTGGCAATCAGCGGCTTTTGGGGCTGGACTATTATTCGGGCGGGCATCTGACCCACGGCTACCGTTACAACCTTACCGGCCGCATGTTTGACACTTACAGTTATTCGGTTTCCAGGGAGACGGGGCTGCTTGATTACGACGAGATTGAGAAACAGGCCCTTGAGGTCAAGCCGCTGATTTTACTGGCGGGCTATTCGGCCCATTCCCGCAAAATCAACTTTAAGCGGATGCGGGAAATCGCCGACAAAGCCGGCGCGGTTTTTATGGTCGATATGGCCCACTTTGCCGGCCTCGTGGCAGGCAAGGTCTTTACCGGCGAATATGATCCGGTTCCCTGGGCGCACGTGGTTACGACCACCACGCACAAGACGTTGCGGGGGCCGCGCGCCGGACTGGTGCTCTCCACCGCCGAGTTCGCCGAGGCCCTGGACCGGGGCTGTCCCCTCACTATGGGCGGGCCGCTGCCCCATGTGATCGCCGCCAAGGCGGTGGCTTTCAGGGAGGCCGCCGCGCCGGAATTCCGCCGTTACGCGCAACGCATTGTTGACAACTGTCAGGCCCTGGCGGCCTCCTGCATGAAAAACGGCCTTGAGGTGCTCACCGGAGGCACGGACAATCATCTCTTCCTTGTCAATGTCCACCATATCGGCCTTACCGGCAGGCAGGCGGAAAGCGCCCTGCACGAGTGTAATATTACCCTCAACCGTAACAGTCTTCCCTTTGACCCCAACGGCCCCTGGTACACCGCCGGCCTGCGGATCGGGACCGCCGCCGTCAGCACGCTGGGGATGGGCGCCGCGGAAATGGAGGAGCTTGCCTCGATCATCGCCCTGGTGCTCAAAGGAACCAGCCAGGCGCCGCTGTCTTCTTCGTCCTCCGGCGAGCCGGCAAAGAAAAGCAGATCCAAGTATCTAATTGAGCCTGCGATAAAAGCGGAAGCGGTCGAGCGGGTGAAAAAACTGCTTGATCGTTTTCCCGTATATCCCGAACTGGATTTGGGTTTTTTGAAAAAATATTTTGTGGAATAATGGGTTTCTATGCCTGAAAACTTTTTGCCCGTCCTGATCCTCGCGGCACTTCTTGTTATTATCTTTTTAATAATATTGTTATTATTAAAAAGCAGACGGGGCGCGGGGGATCAAATTCAGCATAAACTGCTGGAATACGAAAACCGTCTTGAAAAAAATGAAACCGCCATGCGGGATGAGTTTGGGAAAAACCGTGAAGAACTGACACGGGTCTTTGTGAATTTTTCCGGAATGCTGGACAATAAACTCCGGGCGGTGGAAGAGTCGGTGGACAATTCCGCCAGGGTCAACCGGGAAGAATTGACCGCCTCCCTAAAATCTTTTGAGGAAAAATTTGCCGCCAATGTAAAAGATTTTAATGAATTGCAAAAACAGAAATTCAACGAGCTGACGGTCAAACAGGACGCCCTCACCAGGGACGCCAACGCCATCTTTGAAAAAAACCGGGAAAGCATCGAAAAAAAATTAAATGATATTCAGCTTGATAACAGCGCCAAACTGGAAAAGATGCGGGAAACGGTTGATGAAAAACTTCATAAAACCCTGGAGACCAGACTGGGCGAATCTTTCAAGCTGGTGAGCGAGCGGCTGGAACTGGTGCAGAAGGGACTTGGGGAGATGCAGAACCTTGCCAACGGAGTGGGGGATCTCAAGAAGGTGCTCTCCAACGTAAAAACCAAGGGTGTGTTAGGCGAATACCAACTGGGTGGAATCCTCGAACAGATCCTTTCCCCGGCGCAGTACGCCCAAAACATCAAAACCAAAGCGGGAAGCGCCGACAACGTGGAATTCGCCGTTAAAATTCCCAGCAAGCAAGATTCCGCCAAAAACATCTGGCTGCCGGTGGACGCCAAATTCCCCACCGGGGATTATGAAAAACTCAACGCCGCCTACGATTCCGGCAGTGTTGACGAGATTGATTATTACAAAAAGGAGCTGGAAAAAAAGATAAAACTTTTTGCGCGGGACATTAAAGACAAATATGTTGATCCTCCCAATACCACCGATTTTGCGATCATGTTTCTGCCCTTTGAGGGACTCTACGCCGAGGTGCTGCGCATACCGGGCCTGCTTGAATCGATACAGCGGGACTATAAAGTGAGCATCACCGGTCCCACCACCATTTCGGCGTTTCTCAATACCCTCCAGATGGGTTTCCGCAGCCTGGCCGTGGAAAAAAGGACCAGCGAAATTTGGGACCTCCTCGGCGCGGTGCGTACCGAGTTCGGCAAATTCGGCGACGTGCTTGACAAGACCAAGCAAAAGCTCGATCAGGCCAGCAGGGAAATCGACAACGCCGGCGTCCGCTCGCGGGCCATTGAGAAAAAACTCCGTGACGTGCAAACCCTGCCGGAACACCACGCGCAGAAACTGCTGGAAGACGCGGCCCCCAGGACCGAATACGGTGAAGACTGAGCTTTTCATCGCCTTCCCTCCGTTCCCGCTCCCGTGCTATGCTTTGGCAATATGAAACCTGAAAACGCCGCCGCCGCGCTGCTTGAGGGTGCGGAACGTATAATCAAGGGAAAGCGGGAATTTCTTGAACTGATGACCGCGGCGATCCTTGCCGGAGGCCATGTACTCATCGAGGATAATCCCGGTCTGGGAAAAACTCTGGTGGCGAAAACCCTGGCGAGGCTCATCGACGGCGGACAGCGCGGCCTGGTCTTCAAGCGGATTCAGTTTACCCCGGACCTGCTGCCCTACGACATTACCGGCGTTGATGTGTTTGATCCCCGTGCGCGGGCTTTTCGTTTTATTCCGGGGCCGGTTCTGGCCAACATTGTGTTAGCCGATGAAATTAACCGCACCACCCCAAAAGTACAGTCCGCCCTGCTTGAGGTGATGGCAGAGCGGCAGGTAACTATCGGCCAGACCACCCATTATCCGCCGGAACCTTTTTTTGTAATCGCCACTGAAAATCCCATTGAGAGCGAAGGAACGTTCCCTTTGCCGGCGGCCCAGCTTGACCGTTTTATGATGCGTCTTTCCATAGGCTACCCGGACCGGCAGGCGGAGCTTGCCATTCTGGAGGAGAATCCCGCTGAAGAGGGACTCGCCAAACTTGAGCCGGTAATTAGCCGGACGGATTTTCTCAACACAAAAAAAGCCGCCGCCGGGGTCTTCTGTCATCAGGCCCTTAAAGAGGCAATCGCCGACATGATCAGGGACACCCGGATTCATAAAGGCTTTACCCTGGGGGCGAGTCCCCGCTCCGGCCTGCATCTGCTTGGAGCCGCCAAAGCCCTGGCGCTGGTCCGCGCCCGTAATTACGTTATTGATGAAGACCTGGCGATTCTTGCCGCGCCGGTGCTTGCTCACCGCGTAAAGCTCCGCGATCCCAGAGCGCAAGCTGACAAATTCATCCGGGAGATATGCCTTGCCCGAATCGACGGAATCAAAACAGACTGAACAGGCCAAAAAGCGCGTAACGCGGGCGGTCTTTATTCCTCAAACCATGGGCATTTTCATTTTGCTCATTATTATGCTCGCGTTTATCGCCGGCGCGGTACGGCGGGACATCGTCCTTACCCTGATCGGCGCGGTATTTCTCGCGCTGTGGCTTTATTGTCTGGTAATGACGCTGCTCCTTGCCCTGATTAACCGCCGCCGCGCCGGATGCGTTTCTATCAGCATAAATCCCGGAGAGACGGCTGCGGGCGGGCAGGTTGAGATAATGTATTCCGAAGAGAGACCGCGCCGCAAACGCGGAGGCGCCTTCCGCCTGCCGGGGATTCTTGTCCGCTGCCGTGTGCTGCTCAGTACCAGGGACAGCCGGCGGATCAGGAATGATATTGATCCCGCGTTACGCGCTTCTGAAACATTCACGGTACACAAGCGGGGCGCGTATTTTTCTGATTATGATGAATTCGCCATTTTTGACGCTCTGGGATTTTTTCGTTTCAGTTTTAGAATCCAAACGGAAAGCGGCGCGCGGCTGCTCGCCAGCCCCGCTTCGGCGGAAGAACCGCTTCCCGTCACGTCCCGCGCGGGGGAATCGAATCTGCGGCCGGAGATGTCTTTTCAACGCAGCGGCAACCCCATCGATCACCGCCCTTACGTGCCCGGTGACGATCCCCGGCGGATCAACTGGAAACTCTACAGCCACGGCGGCGAACTCTTTGTCCGTGAAAACGAACACGAGCCGCCGCCCCATTCAAACATTCTCATTCTGATTGATACCCAGTTTGATCCTCTGCTCTACTCCGCCGCCTCGGCGCGGCACGGCGTCGATCTGTTATGCGAAAATGCCCTGGCCGCCGCCCTTGCGTGCGCGGAGGCGGGGCAGGACGTGCAAATCGCCTGGAGCGGTATTATGGAAAACACGAACGGCAATGAGGGTGTTTCACAGGACAATTCCCCCGCGGGCCTGGCCGCCGCCCTTGCCCGGCCCGCGGCGCTGCCCTTGTCCCCGGCGGCTGTTTTCCCCGCCGCAGACGGTGATCGCGGCGTTCTCATCCTGGCGCTGCCCAGGGCAAACGCCGAATCGCCGGCGCTGGACCGCTTTTTGCGGGACTTCGCCGCCCGCCGCGCCGGGGAAAACGCGGCCCAAACCACGGACATCGTTTTTATGTACGGCAGCGGCTCTGAAATCGGCGGTAGAGAAAAAGGCAGGGAGCTTGCCTTTGGCGAACTGGCCTCGGCCGCCGAAACCTGCGCCGCAGCGTACAACCGCAGGCCCGGCGTCAAGGCGCGGGCAGCCGCCGCACAATAGGAGAAGAATTTTAACCGCGAAATTGAAAACCCTTTCTTTCCATCTTGTCCGCGCAGGGCAAAAGTATTTGCCTGCAATTATCGGAATTGAAGCATTGTTAACCGTCATGCGACGAAGCGTATATAGTCCTGTTGAGGCTGTCGGATAACCCTATCGCCTGTTGAAACAAGGCCGAAATTGTTTTAAGGTCTTATTGATGAACCGGAACCCTGGAAAAACCCCTTCTTGCCGTCCGGTATGGTGTGTTTATTTCATCGTAACGCAAGCCGTAAGGTTTTTCTATCAGTTCATCTTTTTAGCTTAAGTTGCGACTCACAGGACAATAGAAAAAAGCCTGTAAAAATGGAATGAAAGGATTTTGGAGGATAATAATGGACTTGGATAGAGTAAAACGTGAGCGAGAATGGCATAATGAAACATTTGGAACAGATGTTCGAGCAAATGTTGGTAAATTTTATTCCCCCTTTCATTTATTGGACGATGAATTTGACGCAACAATTAATGAAAAGTTAAAAAAAGAAACAACTGTTTTTTTGGATTATGGCTGTGGTAATGGTCATTATTTAATAAATATTTCTTCAAAAATAAAAAAAGGAATAGGAATAGATATTTCCGAGACGCTAATTAATCACGCCAAAACAAAACAGAAAGAAAAGAATATAGAGAACCTTGAATTTATGGTTATGGACGCAATGAATACATCATTTGGAAGTAGTTGTTTTGATATAATTCATGGACAATCTATATTACATCACTTGGATTTAAAAAAGAGCCTTATTGAAATTAAAAGAATATTAAATGGGGGGGGGGGGGGGGGGGGGGCCCAAATTTTTTTTTAACCCGTGTAAAAAAATTATTTAATAAAATAAAAAACCAAAAGTCCCCCAATGGCAAAACAAATTTATAAAAACCCTTAATGATGGATTTATAA
>JAITIC010000022.1 GCA_031279635.1 Treponema sp.
CAGGTCACGGAATTTCGCCAGGAGGTTTGGCACGATCATGTATTCAACCATTTCGCCGAAACGGCTGCCGAGTTTTCCGAGCTGTTTGTCGAGCCGCTTATCGGTTTCTTTTATCTGCCTGTCGGTTTCTTTCATCATAGCCCAAATTTCATCGGCTGCGGCTTTCCACTCCGGGACTGTCTGTACGGCTTTCATCTTTAACTCCTGTCGTAAATATACATCGCTTCCTGCCCTCTGGCAAGTTTTCATACCACTTATATGGCGCGCGGATGTGGGGCGCTTTAGTGAAACGGCGAATATGGTGAAAAAATTGATCTAGATTTTCCCGCTGTGCTTAAATTGAGAATAGCCGCCGGGCGAAAGTTGTCGCTTGCCGCCGGACCATAAACGCGGTATGATTCAAAGCATGAAGCACAGGGTAGTGGTAATTGACGGCATGGGCGGCGGCATCGGGGTGCAGATTATCGGCAAGCTCCTTGAGATCGATGATCAGGAGCGGGAGATACTCGCCCTGGGGACCAACGCGGTGGCCGCCGAGCGGATGGTTAAGGCGGGAGCGCAGCGGGGCGCGGCCGGAGAAAACGCCATTCGGGTTTCCGCCGCGTTAGGTGATTTTATTATAGGGCCTGTGGGTATTGTTATTATTAACAGTATGATGGGGGAACTTACGGCGGCAATGGCCGAAGCGATTCTTGCCGCGCCGGGAGAACGGATACTCCTTCCCCTGCAAAACAGCCATTTTTTTCTCGCCGGAATTGAACAGCAGCCCCTGGCAAAGCAATGCGAGCGGGCGGTGGAATATTACCGTGAACGCCTGCAGGTGAAGTCGCGCCGTTAGGGAAACGCTGAAAAACGGAACAGGTCCCCTTTGAAGACCCCAAGCTCTCATTTTTTTCTCCAAAACTGCCGATAAAAGAATTTGGAGGAATGTATGTCAAACAGCCGCCGGCTGGGACTAGTGTTGTGGAGCCTCTGCGCCATGCGGCTCGGGGCGGCGACGGTTTCGGTTCTGGTAATTGAAACCGGACTGCCCGAGGAAGCGGGGGCCGGTGTATATTCCGGCATGTGGGAAAGCGGCCTGCTGGACGTGTTCTTTGATGCGGGACACATCGTGAGCAACGCGCCGGTGAAGCGGCTTGGCCAAAAGCCCGGCGGGGTTTTCCCCGAGGAGGCGTGGCCGGAGTTTGCCGAGGCGGTGGAAGGGGGGGCGGATTTTTTTATCCTGGCCCTGCTGGATTATGCAGCTCCGGCGGGCGAGCTTATTCAAAAGCCCCGGCAGGTTTCACTGCGCCTGTTTCAAACGAGGCCCCAGAGGCTCCTGTACGAGCGGGAATACGGCGATACCGGCACGGGCACGCCGGAAGCGGATTATGCAAGCCTGAAACGGGCGGCGCGGGGGCTGATCCCCCATTTGAACGACCGATAATAATAGAAAGGGAGAACAGCATGAAATACGGACTGATGACGTGTTTGGCGGCGGCGGCTCTGATACTGACCGGCGCCTCGGTATGGGAAGGCGCGGCGGCGGTGTCTCCCGGCGGGGACCTGCCCACGGGAGGCTATTACGTGGCGACCAATTCGTTCCCCCGGAATACCGTGGTGGATATTACCAATCTGGAAAACGGCGCGAATATCCGGGTAATCGTGGCCTCGGGCCTTGAAACACCGGGGCTGCTGGCGCTCATTTCCCCGGCCACGGCGGAGGTTATCGGTCTGCGGAGCCGCTCCATAGGCAGGATACGCATGAGCCAGCCTTCCGATCCGGTTGCCTTTTCCCGTTTTACCGAGGGAATGGCCACCTACGGCGAGCCTGACTACACCGCCGCGGTCCCCATGAACAAAGACGCCGCTTACGCGCCTCCCCGCGCGGACCAGCCTCCTGCTCCCGCGCCAAATCCTGCCGCAGCAGCAGGGTCCGGCGCCTCCTCTCCCGCGGATGACAGCGCCGCCGCCACTGACGCTTCCGGCTATGTCCTGGAGCCTGAGTGGGAGGAATACACCTTCGGAGGCGTGACGGATCTCCCCGAAAACCGCTACTGGGAAACCGGCGTGGAGGCCGCCTCCGCCGAGACGGAGCCGGAAGATACCGGCTATCCCGCAGTCGGTTCCGAAAGCTACGATTACACCCTCGTCCCTGCGGAAGAGCGTCCGCCTGCGATGCCCGACCCCGACCGGGGCTACATCGATCCTGAATATATCATTCCCGGCAGATCCGCTCCTTTGGCGGAGGAAAGTCCCTATCATCCGGTCTCTTCCCCGTCGGGGGATTCTCCGCGTTATTCCGCTTTTCCTTTCCCGCTGATCGACACGCTGGAACACGGAAAATACTATGTGCAGGTTGGCGCTTTCTCAAGGGTGGAACTTATCGAACCGGCGGTCAACCGTATCCATGAAAGCTATCCCCTGGCAATACAAAGCACCGGCAGCGGAGACAAGCCGGTATACCGCGTGCTCCTCGGCCCCATGAATCTGGGAGAAAGCGGGGCCATGCTGCAGCGGGTTAAAAGCATCGGATACAAAGACGCTTTTGTACGCAGCAACTAAAGTTCGGCATGAATTTTGGAGTAAAATGTCATGGCGCCGGAAAAATAATTATGGCGATTGATGATTCAAAAACTCAAGAGTCTCCCGGCGATCCGGGCAATCCCGCGCTTGACAAGCAGCCTGTTAAATGAAACCTGTAATCTTGAAATGTCCACACAAAACATTGCGGCTTCTTCGCTATAACCATTGAAATAATTTCCGCCGTATGTTATCTTGTTCAGTAGCTGAACAATTCATGCGGCATCATGGAGTGTGTTTCGTCCGCCCATGCCGGCCGGATGCGCGGCCCCTTCGGGGGCTTCCATGTCCGTTTTTTCCTCCGGATACCCTTCCGGAAGGCGAATTTTGTCTTCTTTCCATGAACAACAGTTTTACCGACATTGAGTACGTCATTTTAGAGAGCCTCTATGCCTCGGCCCGCCAGGTACCGCCGCTCAGACAGCGGGATCTGGCCCAGATAGCCAGCACTTCCCTTGGGATGACCAACTCCATATTAAAACGTCTGGCCCAGAAAGGCTGGATCAGCGTTAAAAGACTCAACAGCAGAAATATCCATTACGTCGTAACCAAAGAGGGTTTTAACGAGATTCTCAAGCGCAGTTACGGCTATTTCAAACGTACCATCAAAAATGTGGTCCTTTACAAAGACGCCATTGACGGGGCGATAGAGAAGGCCGCGGAGAGAAAAATCAAGGCCGTACTGTTGATAGGGGCCAGCGACCTCGAATTCATCGTTGAACACAGCTGCCACCATCACGGCCTGAGCTTTCTCAAATCCGCCGACAAGGGCATTTTTACCGGGCGCATGGAAAAACAAACCCTGATGATCTATGCCGAAGACATCCGCGCCGCCTCGCTGTCGCCGGAAAAAAACAGTTATTTTCTTTCCCAGTTATTGATAAGAGTCGAGGCGTCTTCCTGATGCCTGTTGATTTTACCTTCGGCGCTTTTAAAACCACGGTGCATGTCAGCCGTGAATTGCCCCGCATTGAAGGCATAGCCGCCGACAGCGGAACGGCCGCCGGTTTTTTTAGGCCGCTCATTATCTGCGACGAGCATACCGTTCCCATCACGGACGCCGTTTGCGGCGCGGCCTTTCCCCGCTGTGTGCTGAAATCCGGCGAATCAAACAAGGGCTGGCTTGCGGTGGAGACGATTTTACGCGCCGCGCGGGAAGCGGGCCTCGGCAGGGACGGGGTATTCGTCGGCGTGGGCGGCGGCGTAATTGGAGATTTAGCGGCCTTTGCCGCCTCAATTTATATGCGGGGCTGCGGCCTCGCGCTGGTCTCCACCACGCTCCTGGGCATGGTAGACGCCGGCGTGGGCGGGAAAACCGGTTTTGACCTTTTCGGCGTCAAGAACCTGGCCGGCACTTTTTACCCCGCCCGCCATGTGTACATGCCCCTGGAAAGCCTCTCGGCTCTGCCTCTGCCCGAATGGAAATCCGGCTTTGCGGAACTGATCAAAACGGCGGTTCTTGCCGGGGATGATTTTTTGGATGAGCTGCAGGCCCTTGCCGCCGCTTTTCCGGCGGGCGCGTTTGTTTCCGGCTTTGGCCGGAATTCCGGTTTCCCTCCCGATTTCGCGTCACGGCTTCTTGAAGGGGACGCCGGGCGGCTGCGCCGCTGTATCAGCCGGGCCGTGGAATTCAAGGGCTGCGTTGTCGAGGCCGATCCAAGAGAGACCGGCCAAACGCGGATGCTGCTCAATTTGGGGCATACCTTTGCCCACGCCCTGGAATCTACCGCGGGTCTGGGAACGATCTCCCACGGCGAAGCCGTCGCCTGGGGGCTGGTCCGTGCCTGCGAGCTGGGGCTTGCCCTGGGAATCACCCCCCGCGCCAGGGCTGAAAAAATAAAAAATCTCGTTATGCGCTATGGATACGAAACCGCCGCTCCCCATTCCCTTGCCGGCGATACCGAAACGTTCATCAAGGCCCTGAATGCTGATAAAAAGAAAAAAGCCGGAAATCTCACGTTTATTGTTCCTGACGAAAAAAACGCGCGTATGTTTACCGCCGCTTCCGGCGCGGACATGGACACAATAAAACAAACGGCAAGAGGCGCACTGTCATTTTGAAAATACGGGTCGTTTCGCTTTACCTGCTGTTTGGCGTGACAGTCTTGCCTCTTTTTCCCCAGTCGGCCAACGGCGGTTCCGATTCGATATTCGTAATTAATGCTTTTTATTTTAATATCGAAGGCCGTACCCGTCCCGAATCGGTAATCCGTGTCGGGGAATTTAAAAAAGGCGAGGAACTAAAAGGCCGGGAAAATCTTGACAAATATATCAAAGACAAAACCCAGCTTCTGCTTAACCAGCGGGTGCTGAAAAAAGTGGAAATTGAATATACCATCGGTGAGCGCCTGAAGAACGGCAAATATCCGGTGGATCTCATGCTCTCTCTGGAAGATACCTGGAATATTATTGCCGTCCCCTATCCAAAATACGATACCAATTCCGGCTTTGAATTGATCGTCAAGGCCAGGGATTATAATTTTATGGGCAGCATGAATCCCCTGCGCCTTGATTTTGGCTATCAGTACGATGAAAACGGGCGCAACTCTCTGGTTTTTGAACTGGATTCCGATACCCCGTTCAGGGCATTCGGATATAACTGGAATTTCAATTTTGATCATGTGTTCAATTACCGTCCGGATACCAGCGAACCCTATTATTATAAAAACGTAACCGGCCTTTCAATGGAGCTGCCTTTCAAAACCACTACTTTCACCTTTGGGGTGGAGGAATCCTTTTTTCTGAACGAGGAAAACAGCGACAGGTACAAACCGGATTACGGTGATTTTCAGAGCGGTCTTTATTTGAGCAGCCTGCTCTATACCTCATGGAAAATACCCTCCGGCCTGGAAATATCCTCTTATGGTGAAGTAACCTATACCCCCAAAATATCGGTGACTTTTAATAATAGATTGTCCGGCATGTCCCTTGACGCGTTCCGTCTGGGACCGTTTATTGGTTTTGATCATTCTCTGGGATTTAACCGCATAGATTGGATAGGCAACTACCGCAGGGGACTTGATGTCTCAATACGTAACGCCTTCAAATATGATTTTCATCGCGTGGACAGAAATATAAGCCCTCTTGACATTGATTATTCCGTTGTGGGGACCGGTCATTTTATTCTCCATGATAACTTCGGCATTTCCTCAAACCTCCAATTCCGTCATTGGATTTACCAGGATCCCAATTATAACGGCTCGGCAGCGGACGCTCTTCGGGGTATCCTGGACAAAGCGGTCCACGCCAACTATATGCTCTCTTTGAATCTTGATTTCCCCTTCAGGGTGCTGCAATTTCTGCCCTCCCAATGGTTTCACACTTCAAAACTGCGGTTTTTTGATTTTGACATGCACGTTTCCCCGATTTTTGACATGGCGATTTACGAAGCTCCGTCTTCGGGCAATCCCCTGCCGTCAACATCAATAATCACACTTGGCAGCAATAACATGTTATTCACCGGAGGCCTTGAAGTGATCGTATTCCCCGCTTTTATGCGCAGCCTGTATATCCGGGCCAGCCTTGCCTGGAACTTTGTTGAACAGATCAATAACCCCGGCGCTTACTATCTCAATCCGGTTTTTCCCATTATTCCCCATCTCCCCGGTGGAGATAACCGCGAGATATTCGTCGGAATCGGACATCATTATTAGTAAAATGAAAATAAACACATTAATCCCGATTGCGGGCAAATTATACCATCTTCTTTCAAAAAAACACAAATTATATTTCGGGTTTCTCATTGTGCTGACCGTCGGCTTTTCACTGCTCGAAACCATAGGGGTTTCCGCGATAATGCCCTTTATTTCCGTTGCCTCAAATCCTCTTTTGCTTGATTCCGGCTTGTACAAAAAAGCATTCGATTTTTTTGGATTTGTGGAAAAAGACCATTTTATTGTTACCCTCGGCCTTATTATTATCTTCCTCTATGTGTTCCGCGCCTTCTATAGCATTGCCCATACATACGCAATCAACCGGTATTCTCTGAATATGTATAAATATTTTTCCGGGAGACTCTTTGATACTTTTCTGTCTATTCCATACAAGACATACACCCAAAAAAACACAGCGGAAATAACGCAGGTTATCATTAATGAAGCCAGAAATACAGGCAATTTAATAGAGAATATACTACAGTTGATTTCAGAATTATTTGTAACGCTGTTTATTTATATCCTTATGCTGGTAGTGAACTGGCAAATGACGCTTATTGTTACCGTGGTTTTGATTGTTATTGTCTTGAGTTTTTTGAGGTTTTTGGTGCGGAAAAACAAAG
>JAITIC010000055.1 GCA_031279635.1 Treponema sp.
ATGGCCACATTGAACAGAAAGGATGAAGTTGATAACTTTATCGGTAAACTGCTTATACAAACATATAAAAATTTTGAATTGCTGATTATCGATCAGAACCCGGATGACAGTGTTCGGAACATTTATTTCAAATACAAGGATAAAATTGATATAAAGTATATTCGCAGCGACAGGAAAGGTTTGAGCTTCAACAGAAATACCGGTCTGGATAATTGCAGCGGCGATATTATTGCCTTTCCCGATGATGACTGCGAATATACAGATGATACTTTGGAAAAAGCAGTTGAATTTTTTAACAATAATCCGAATTATTGTTTTTACACATGCAATACAAGAGACAAAAATACTCCCGGCGCAATTCTCAATACAAAAACAAAAAACACCGGAATTTCGATTTTCAATTTTACGAATACCGGTATATCTTTTACTGTTTTTACCCTTATAGCGGCTATAAAGAATTTCAAGTTTGATGAAAAGTTAGGTGTTGGAACAAAATTTGGTTCAGGTGAAGAAAGTGATTTACTTTTGTTTTTACTGCGAAACCGGAACAAAGGTAAGTATCATGCCGGACACTATATATTCCATCCGGCCAAAGAAGAAACAGCGGAAAAGGCGTTATTGTATGGTATGGGATTTGGCGCGGTCTACAAAAAGGCAATAATAAAATATAAGTATTTTGTTTTGTTTCCGGTATTTATCCTTCGTTTGTTAAAAGGAATAATCAATATTGTTATTCACGGTAATAAAAAAATGCGGATTGCTTCTCTATATGGACGTATGCAGGGTTTTGTACAATATAAAATATCGGCTTCAAATTGAAACATGCAAAAAATTCTAATCAACGGTTATTTTCTTTGCCGCAAATTAACCGGTATAGAACGGTATGCTTTTGAAATTACCAGTCGTCTGGATAGGTTGTGCCGGCCGGATGAAATAGCGATAATTATTCCCGCGGATGCAGTAAACATTCCAAAATATAAGAATATCCTTACTATACGTTATGGAAAAACAATTCAACATGTCTTTTGGCAGATGTTTACCCTGCAATTTTTTTTATTAAGCCACCGGCACTACACAATTCTCGATTTTGGTAATACCATCCTGCCTTTTGCGCCGGGTATAATTTTTCTCCATGATATTTACTGCGAATATTTTCCCGAAGACTTTACCGGCTTTCGCGATAAACTTGCCGGATTTTACAATCGTTGGCAATATCGCCTGATAGCCCAAAAAGCAAAGAAAATAGTTACGGTATCCCATTTCAGTAAAAATCAAATCGCCCAATCGTACCATATTGATCCGGATACAATTTTGGTTATTTACAGCAGTTGGAGTCATTTTAAAAATATTCAGGCCGATTATTCAGTTTTTGACGCTTTTTCCGTGCTTTCAAGGCCGTTTTATTTTTCTTTAGGGAGTCTGTCAAAACGGAAAAATATTCGCTGGATTATTGATTATGCGTCAAAACACCGTCAGGATATTTTCGCGATTTCCGGTGATGATTTACCCACCGCCGGGATTGGCGATCTTTCAGGCACAAAACCGTCCAATATAATTCTTCTTGGGTATCTTGATGATTCAAAAATCAGGGCTTTGATGGAGAGGTGTAAGGCTTTTCTCCTTCCCTCGTATTATGAGGGCTTTGGCCTGACTCCGCTTGAGGCTCTTTCCTGCGGCGCAAAGTGTATCGTGGCAAATGCCGCAAGCCTGCCTGAAATTTACGGAAATACTGTTCACTATATTGATCCCTTTGATACTAACGTTGATTTGGATGCTCTTTTACAAAAACCGGTTGAATCTCCGGAGGCTGTTCTGGAAAAATATTCTTTTGATACATCGGCGGAACAGGTATATGATTTGATACGTGAGATGGCTTTATAGGAGAATTTATGATAATACGTTCCAAAGCGCCGCTTCGGCTTGGGCTTGCCGGCGGCGGTACTGATATCGCCGCTTATTATAATCTTTACGGCGGCCATGTGCTGAACGCCACGGTTGATATGTACGCCTATTGTACCATTGAGCCGAATGAGTCGGGCAGGTTAGTATTTGCCGCTGTGGATTTGGATAAAAAAGAAGAATACACCGCCGATGCTAAACTTGCCCTTTCGCCCGATCTTCCTTTGCATACCGGAGTTTACAACAGGATTGTCGGCGATTATGGCGGTAATCGTCCGCTTGCCTTCAATATGACCACCTATTCCGACGCACCTGCGGGTTCCGGTCTTGGGTCTTCGTCAACTATGGTAGTTGCTATTATCAAGGCATTTGTTGAATGGCTTAATCTGCCGCTGGGGGAATACGATATTGCGGCTCTGGCGTATAAAATTGAGCGGGAGGATATCGGGTTTGCGGGAGGCAAGCAGGATCAATATGCCGCAACTTTTGGTGGTTTTAATTTTATGGAATTCTATGAAAATGAACGGGTTATTGTTAATCCATTGCGGCTTAAACGGTGGATTAGAAATGAACTTGAGGCGTCTCTTGTCTTATACTACACCGGCGTTTCCCGTGAAAGCGCGAATATTATTAAAGAACAGATAGAGCATACCCAAAAGGGTGATTGTAAAAACATCGAAGGTATGAATGAATTAAAAAGACAGGCGGTATTTATGAAAGAAGCGCTGTTAAAAGGAGATTTTAAGAATTTTTCCGACTGTCTTTTAAGAGGCTGGCTCGCGAAAAAAAACGCGGCGGTATCAATATCCAATTCAGTATTGGATGAATTGTATCAATACGCCATTGACAACGGGGCGGAATCGGCAAAAATATCCGGCGCCGGCGGAGGCGGTTTTATGATGATTTACTGTAACCCCTGCCGCCGCGTTGGGCTTATTCGGGCATTGAAAGAAAAAGATGGACTGGTTTTAACTCCCAGCTTTACCGAAATAGGAACGCAGGCATGGACTATTTACAACAAATAATTAAGCGTCATGCCGGATTTTTTTCCCCATGAATATTTTCAGGGCGGCGGAATCGCGGAGGTTTTCTTTTTGAAAGTCGTTATCATGGCCGGCGGAAAGGGAACTCGCGCCGCGTCAATAGCCAGCGATATTCCCAAGCCGATGATCCCTGTATGCGGTAAACCCATACTGGAACACCAGCTTGATTGTTTAAGAAAAAACGGCTTATGCGATATTACCATTGTCATTGGTCATCTTGGCCAAAATATCAGGGATTATTTTGGCAACGGCGCTTCTTTCGGCTGTACTATTTCCTACTTTGCCGAAACTGAGCCGCTGGGGACTGCCGGCGCTTTGTATAAGTTAAAGGATCTGACAGGGGATTTTATTTTACTGCACGGTGATCTTATTTTTGATATTGATTTTTCCCGAATGATTGCTTTTCATCAGGAGAAGAAAGCCTGGGCTACGCTGACTGTACATCCCAACAGTCATCCTTTTGACAGTGCACTGATTGTAAGCGGCGAAGATAACCGGGTTACAGGCTGGCTGAATAAAGAAGATACGCGGCTTTGGTATAAAAATCAGGTAAACGCCGGAATTCATATTTTATCCGCCGGGTTAATTAAAATTTGTCCGCAGGAAAAAGAAAAAATCGATCTTGACCGGGATATATTGAAACCTTCCGTAAAATCGGGCCGTATTTTTGCCTATTCAACGCCTGAATACATCAAGGATATGGGTACTCCGGAGCGTTATATACAGGTCGGCGCCGATATTGAAAAAGGAATTGTAGAGGGGAAAAATCTCTCGGTAAAACAAAAATGTGTTTTTCTTGACAGGGACGGCACCATCAATACATTCAATGGGTTTGTCACCCGGCCTGAGGACTTTGAGTTGATGGACGACGCCGCAGAAGCGGTAAAGATCATCAATAACCTGGGATATCTGGCGATAGTTATTACCAACCAGCCTGTAATAGCCAGAGGGGAAACAGATATTGAAACACTGGAATTGATTCACCGGAAAATGGAAACCGATTTGGGAAAATCCGGCGCTTATATTGATGATTTGTTTTACTGTCCCCATCATCCCGACCGGGGTTTCCCCGGTGAGCGGCCGGAATACAAGATTGACTGTGACTGCCGTAAACCAAAACCGGGTTTGATTTTGCGGGCCGCGCAAAAATACAATATCGATCTTACGCAGTCATTTATGGTTGGGGACGATATACGGGATATACTGGCCGGAATCAATGCCGGATGTAAGCCGGTATTCCTTAATAACGGCAGGGAAAACGATACGCCGGTCAATGAATTTATCACAAAAAATAATATCTCCGTTTTTTCTAATCTAAAGCTGTTCTCCCAATCCCTTTCGAACCAATTATGACCATAACCATTGACTGCCGGATGATTGAGGCAAGCGGAGTCGGCGTGTACCTGCGGGGATGTCTGCCCTGGCTGCTCAAATCATCGAACAAATTCCTGCTGCTGGGCGATTCCGGCAAGCTGAGACCTTTTGCCGAAAATACGGCTAACGCGGCTGTCATCGATTGTAAAACAAAGACTTTTTCTCTTAATGAACTGTTTTTCTTTCCGCGAAGCATATTACAAAAAATAAATTCATCGGCTCTTTTTTTTTCCCCCTTTTTTAATATTCCCGGCGGTATTAAAATTCCGGTGTATACCACTATCCATGATATTATTTTCCCCGATATGCCCGGTATTACTTCGGTGGCGGGTCTTCTTATCCGCATGTGGTTTTTTAGGCGCGCGGGGAAAAAATCCAAAAAGATATTCACCGTATCAGAGTTTTCTAAATCAAGAATTGAATATCATTTGGGAACGTCGAAACCTGTCGTAGTAACGCATTCGGCCATTCAGCCCGCTTTTCTTTTATATAGCGGGACTGTTCGGAACAAAAAAAATGAGACTATTATTTTTATAGGGAATATAAAAAAACATAAGGGCCTGGATTGTCTGCTTGAGGCGTTTTCGCTTGCCAGAGCGGAAGGGCTGCCGCACCGTCTAATCATTATTGGAAACCGGGATAATTTCCGTTCTTTCGATAGCGCTTTCCTGCAAAAAATCGACTCTCTGGGAAAAGAGGCTGTTGCTTTTACCGGGTTTATTTCCGATGAAGAACTTATGAAACAACTGTCAAGCGCCGCGCTGCTGGTTCAGCCTTCGCTGTACGAAGGCTTCGGACTGCCCCCGCTTGAGGCGATGGTACTGGGAACCCGCGCGTTGATTTCGGATATTCCGGTATTTAAGGAAATATACGGCGATTTTCCGGTCACTTTTTTCCGCACCGGTGACAGGGAGGATTTAAAAAATAAATTAATGGAATTGCTTTTCCGTAAAGAACCGGTCCCTCTTGTTTTGCCTAAAGAATTATCGCACAAATATACTTTTGAAAAGACAGCGTCGGCTGTTTTACGGGGACTGGAATGAAAGTTGCTATTGTCCACTATTGGCTTGTTAATATGCGGGGCGGGGAAAAAATGCTTGAAGCCCTGCTGGAAATGTTTCCCGATGCGGATATTTATACTCATGTGTATAACGCGGACGCGGTTTCCAGCCTGATAAGGAGTCACAAGGTTTATACTTCGGGAATAAACCGCCTTCCTTTCGCGAAAAAACTCTATCAATTGTACATGCCTTTGATGCCCGCCGCGCTTATGGATTTTAACCTGCGGCAATACGATTTGGTTATATCCAGTGAAGCCGGCCCCGCCAAGGGAGTGGTTCCCAATCCCAACGCCTATCATCTTTGCTATTGCCACAGTCCAATGCGCTACCTCTGGGATATGTACCATGAATATTTTAGAGACAGCAATCCCGCGGTCCGGTTTTTTATGAAGAGGCTCATCCCCTCCCTCAGAATATGGGATATTAGTTCTGCCAATCTGGTGGATCGCTTTATCACCAATTCGCATTATGTGGCGCGGAGAATAAGACGTGTCTACAACCGGGACGCGGAAGTGGTGTACGGTCCGGCGCCCGTTGAAAAATACCTGGATATTGAAAGGCGGCCCACGGACTATTATCTGTTTTTCGGCCAAATTACCGGCTATAAGCGCTCTGATATCGCCATTACGGCCTGCCTCAAATCGGGGAAAAAGCTGATTGTGGCCGGAGGCGGCGCCAAAAAAAAAGATGTCAGGCGATATGAACGATCAGGGCTGGTGCGGTTTACCGGCAGGGTTTCCGATAATGAAGCGGCCGCTCTGTTCGCCGGGGCCAGGGCTTTGCTCTATCCGGGAATTGAGGACTTGGGGCTTGTCCCGATAGAAGCCAACGCCGCGGGCTGCCCGGTTATCGCCTTTCGGGAGGGAGGCGCGCTGGATACGATCAAGGAAAATGTGACCGGCTTGTTTTTTGACGAGCAAACGCCGGAGTCCCTTATTGAGGCAATGGATCATTTTGAAAAGAACGAGGCCTTGTTCAGCGACCGCCGCCAGTTCAGCGCCCATGTGGAACAGTTCTCCAAAGCAGCTTTTCTTGAGCGGGTGGGGAAGATCATTGATGAAAGAAAGCGGGTATAGCGGCTAGCAGCCTGCGGGCGGGTGCATTACGCGCAAATTGTCCGAATGTTTCAAGCAACACGCGCGTTGACAAGGAGGGCAGGCTGGCATATAATGCGGCTATGGGTAAAAAACAGGAGGAGAAGGCGCGAACGGGCGCGGATAACGGGCAGGAGGATACTGTCCGGCTTAAACCGATCATGGGTTTGAGGCCGGGGATATACCTTGCCGTCATTTATTCCGTCATACTCCTTGCGATACTCTTTTTTATACTGGTCTATCCCGGACTTGTCCGGCCCGGTTCAGTCGTTGTACTGAAAACCGAACCTGCCGGGGCCGCCCTGCGGGTGGACGGCGTGTACCGGGGAACCGCGCCGGACACGGTTTTTGTTTCCAGGGGGAAGCACACCCTGGAACTGGTTCTGCCGGGTTTTACCACCGAACGGATCGAATGTGACATACCGGGACGGCTGTTGTTTTCCGCCCTGTTCCCTCGGCGCTATCCTTTGGAACTTACTTTGACCGCCGCGGACCCGGCGGCGGTCTTTATCCCGGCGGCGAAGGATTACGTGGAGTGGACATTCGGCGGCGAACCTACCGCGGCCTGGCAGGTTCCCTTGAGCCTTTCCGAAGGGGCCTACCGGGCGGGTGTTGCGGCCGCTTCCCGTCCCGGCGCCTGGAAACCGGAAGAGCTCCTCAAAGCTTCGACCCGCTTCGCCGTCACGGGTGCGGCCCTGCGGGACCTCCTCCGCGCCAAGGTTATTGCGGATAACGGCGGCCTTCCGCCTTCGCCGCTGAGCCTGGCCCGTTCCGCCTCGGACATAATCGGCTTTCTTTCTGAAAATCCCGGCAGCGCAGTATGGCTTGCGGAAACGCTTCCGGCGGAGTCCGCCGTCCTCTTGACCGCCTCATCATGGTATCAGGCGCAGCTTGCCGCTTTCACCGAGGCGGAAGAATCCCTTTCCCCGCCGCCCGCGCTCTCGTCCATGTCCCCTCCCGCAGGGCATCTTGCGGCAGGCGGCCTTTCCTTTACCGGCATGGCCGGTGGAACCCTCGTTCAGGGCGAACCTTTTCCCCACGCCGTTCCCGTAGAGGGCTTCATGATCAGCGATACCGAGGTTCCTTCATCGCTCTTCGCGGAATTCCTTGCGGACAATCCCCGCTGGCGGGCCGATCAGCGGGAAGCGCTTGCCGCCGAAGATCTGGTCACCGGCGATTATCTTGTTGACTACGGGACCGCCGTTGTACCGGACGCCGGCGTTACCGGCGTTTCCTGGTACGCGGCCCGGGCTTTTTGCGAATGGTTTGGGAAGCGGCTTCCCCCTTCAATGAACGCTTATGAAGTCCGCCTGCCGGCCGAGGCCGAGTGGGAATACGCCGCCAAATCGGCAAAGCGCTGGGCCGCCGCAGGCGAAATCAAACACATGGAAGACGGCGCGTGGGAATGGTGCCTTGATCCCTACGTTCCTCTCCCCTTCATTAACGCCGCTCCCGATGGAATCGCCGCGATAGGTTCTCCCGAACGCTCCCTCCGGGGCGGCTCCCCGCTCAACCCTGCAGGCTCCGTCACTCCCGAAACCAGGGCCTCGCTGCCCCCGGCTTTCTGTTCCCCCTTTGTTTCCTTCCGGGTGGTAATTGCCAAGCCTCCCGCAGGCAGCCGGGGAACCACAGGTTTCCCGGCTCAACCGGCGGTCCGGTAAAGCGGGGCGTATGGCTGAAGGAGTTAAAATCATCGCGGTAAACCGCAAGGCCCGGCACGACTATGCGGTGGACGATTCCTACGAATGCGGCATAGAGCTTTTGGGCACTGAGGTCAAATCGTTCAGGGACGGGAAGATCTCATTTCCCGACGCCTGGGCCGAAGTTATCAAAAGCGAGGTCTGGCTCCGTTCCCTGCGGATCGCGGAAAATCCCTTTTCTTCGGTGTTCAACCACGACCCGGACCGGAAAAAGCGGCTCCTGCTCCACCGCGAAGAGATCAAACGGATCACCCGCAAGGTGGAAGAAAAAGGTTATACCCTCATCCCCCTGTCGTTTTACTTCAAAAAAGGGAGGGTAAAGGTGGAGTTGGGTTTGTGCAAGGGCAAGAAGGCTTTTGACAAACGGGCGGACATCAGGGAGCGGGATGTCAAACGCGATGTGGAGCGGGAATTCCGCCATACGCATTGATTTACGCGCAATTTATTTAAGATAAGGAAGTGAATATGAAGAAAATCGGATTTATCGGCGTCGGCATTATGGGAAAATCCATGGTGCGTAATTTGATGAAAGCCGGCTTTGAACTGCACATCTTTGCCCGTGCCAAAGGGAAAGTGGAAGATGTAATAAATGAGGGGGCTGTTTTTCACGGGTCCATTGCGGACTGTGTCAGTGGCTGCGAGGCGGTCATTACCATTGTCGGCTTTCCGGCGGATGTAGAGGAAGTTTATTTTGCCGCGGACAATATCATGGACAGTGCAAAGCCCGGTACATATCTCATTGATATGACTACCACCAGCCCCGCGCTGGCCGAAAAATTATACGCCGAAGGAAAAGCAAAGGGCTTTCACGTAATGGACGCGCCCGTTACCGGCGGGGACACCGGAGCGAAAAATGCTGCGCTGTCCATCCTTGCCGGCGGCGAGCGGACGGACTATGAAACCTGTATGCCCCTGTTTCAGGCGATGGGCAAAAACATCAATTACCAGGGCGAGGCCGGCTGCGGACAGCACGCCAAGCTCGCCAACCAAATCATGATCGCGGGAACCCTGTCGGGCGTTTGCGAAGCGCTGAGTTACGCGAAAGCCAAAGGACTGGATTTGCAGACGCTTTTGGATTCTGTATCCACCGGGGCCGCCGGAAGCAGGCAATTGGACATATTCGGTCCCAAAATCATAAACGGCGATTACGCGCCCGGATTTTTTCTGAAGCATTTTGTCAAAGACATGAAACTGGCCCTGGAAGAAGCCGGCAAAAGCGGCCTGCATCCTGAAGTTCTGCGCCAGGCGCTTGCCAATTACGAAGCGCTGGAGGCCGCCGGATTCGGAAACATGGGTACACAGGCATTGATGAAGCATTATGAATAGCAGCTACGATATCCGGTATTCCCGTATAGCGTCAATCATCGCTATAACATTTTCCGGCGGTACCTTCGCCAGGATATTGTGAATCGTGGCAAAAACAAAACCGCCCCCGGGAGCGAAGATTTCAAGCCGCTCGCGTACCTGTTTCTTTACTTCTGCCGGCGTTCCCCTGGGCAGTACTTTCTGGGTATCCACCCCGCCGCCCCAAAAGACGATTTTGTCACCATATTTATCTTTAAGATGACGGGGGTTCATACCGGCCGCGGAACACTGCACCGGGTTTAAGATGTCCATGCCCATGTCAATAAATTCGGAAATCAACGGTTCTATCGCTCCGCAGGTGTGGTAAAACACTTTCCACGAGGTGTTTTTATGAACCCAGTCGTTTACTCTCTTATAGTAAGGTTTGTATAAATCAAGGAACACTTCTTTCGACTGCATCAGGCTGCACTGGGTTCCGAAGTCCGTCCCCGAAAGCCAGATTACCTGAATCCGGTCTCCTACGGCCTGCCGGTACATTTCCAGGTTTTTCAACGCTATTTCCGTCTGGTATTCAAAAATGGCGCGTACATATTCCGGGTACAGTACATGCGCGGTAAGCCAGCCTTCTATGTCCCGTATGCCCCTTGGATTTTTAATGAAGGGGCCGGGAATTTCCGCGATGTCTCCCAGGCCCATGCCGCCCGCGACGCCCATGATGGCGAATTCGGTTTCTTCGTAGAGACGTTTTGATTCCTTTTCCCAATGCACGCAGTCTTCTTCGGTTTTGAGGGTGTAGTTTTCCCTGTTTTCCCGGCTTTTCAAAAAGGTTATGGGAATTTCGCCCAAAAATTACCGGAACAGTGAAAACAACGGCGCACATGCAATGTCCGCCGGTATTCACGGCAGGACTGTGGATTGAATGTGCGGCACTTAACAGCTTGAAAAAATACCATGGGGCGCGTTGTTTAGCGCCTATCTTTCTTTCCCCGCTTGCTTCATATACTTCTCGATAAATTCCTGCCTGACCCGCAGCAGTTCTTCTCCGGGGAGTTCCGAGAGCGCCTTCCAGCCCAAGTCCAGGGTACGGCCTATATCGCGGTTTTCGGTTTCACCCTGGCAGAGGAATATCTGTTCAAAGCGCTCCCCGAATTTCAGATAACGCTTGTCGCCGTCTGAGAGTTCTTCCTCACCGATGATCGACGCGAGGTTGCGGACCTGCTTCACCTTTGAATAGGCGGCAAAGAGCTGACTTGAAAGATCCTTGTGATCCTCCCTGGTCATGCCAGGACCTATGCCGTCCTTCATAAGGCGTGAGAGGCTGGGAAGGCCGGCTACCGGCGGGTAGACGCCGCGTTGGGAAAGTTCACGGTCAAGGACGATTTGGCCTTCGGTGATGTAGCCGGAAAGGTCCGGAATGGGATGGCTGATGTCGTCGTTGGGCATGGACAGAATCGGTATCTGGGTGATGGAGCCGGAAGAGCCTTTGATTTTTCCGGCCCGCTCGTACAGGGACGCGAGATCCGAATAGAGGTAGCCGGGATAACCCTTGCGGCTGGGCACTTCCCCCCGGATCGAGGAAACTTCCCGCAGGGCCTCGCAATAGTTGGTCATGTCGGTCATTACCACGAGGACGTGCATGTTTTTTTCATAGGCGAGGTATTCGGCGGCGGTAAGGGCGCAGCGGGGGGCCACGAGCCGTTCCAGCGAAGGCGCGTCCGCGAGCGAGAGGAAAACTACCACGTTGGAGAGTACGCCTGAAGATTCAAAGTCGTCAAGGAAGAAGCGGGCGACGTCGTACTTGACGCCCATGGCGCAGAAAATCACCACGAAAGGTTCGGCCTCACCGGCAGCGGAAACCGCGCCGTCTGTTTCCCGCGCCGTTGAACCGCTCACATTCAGGATTTTCGCCTGGCGGACTATCTGGGCGGCGAGGCGGTTATGGGGAAGGCCGTTGCCGGAAAATATCGGGAGTTTCTGGCCCCGGATGAGGGTATTCATGCCGTCGATGGCGGAAACGCCGGTCTGGATAAAGTCGCGGGGATAGGTACGGGCGTAAGGGTTAATGGGAAGTCCGTTAACGTCCAGGGTGGTCGAGGAAAAAATATCCCCGTAGCCGTCGGCCGGTTCCCCCAGGCCGTTGAAGATTCGGCCCAGAAGACCGGGGCCGACCCGCAGTTCCATGGGCTTTCCCAGAAATTCCACCCGGCTGTCGTCGGCGGAAAGGCCGGTACTGTTACCGAAGATCTGGACGGCGGCCCAGTCGGCGCTCATGTCCACCACGCGGCCCAAGCGGCGGCCCTCTTCCCGGTCGTAGACCGCCACTACCTCGTTGAAACCGACATTGCGGCTGTGGGCGGTGATCACCACCGGGCCTTCTATACGGGTAAGTCCCCGGTATTCGATTCCCCTCATAAGACTTCCCTCGTGCGGTAACTCCGCTCCAGTTCTTCCAGGGCGGAACGCATCTTTCCCTCAAAAGCGTCTAACGCGGCAAGCGCGTCGTTCCGCACCGTGCTCTTGAGCCGGGACAGTCCTTCTTTAAGGCCTGTGTCCGCTATTTTGGTGAGCGGCGCGCCGAGTTTAATGCAGGTTCTGGCGCGCTCGTAGAATTCCATGATCAGTTCCAGAAGCCGCACCTGCTTGGCGGGCACGCAGTACATGTCAACCTTGTCAAACGAATCCTGCTGCAAAAAGCCGTCCTTGATAATATCCGAGGTTACCAGGATCAATTTTTGATCATCGGGCAGGGCGTCGGGGCCTATGAGGCGGACGATCTCCGCGAGGCGCTGTTCGCGTTTCAACAGATCGAGGCACTGCCTGCGGACTTCGGCCCAGTGGGGATTTACCCGTTCCCACCAGGGCCGCACTTCCTCGGCGTATTCGGAGTAGCTGTCGGTCCAGCTTATCGCCGGGTAATGTCGGGCGTTGGCAAGGTCGCGATCCAAAGCCCAGAAACAGCGGATAAAGCGTTTGGTGTGCTGGGTTACCGGCTCGGAAAAATCGCCGCCCGGCGGGGAAACCGCGCCGATAATCGAAACGGAACCTTCCACGCCCGAAAGGGTGCGGACGCTGCCGGCCCGTTCGTAGAATTCGGCGAGCCTCGTGGGGAGGTATGCGGGAAAGCCTTCTTCGGCGGGCATTTCTTCCATGCGGCCGGAAAGTTCGCGCAGAGCTTCCGCCCAGCGGCTGGTGGAGTCCGCCATAATCGCCACATGGCAGCCCATATCCCGGTAAAATTCCGCCAGGGTAACGCCGGTGTAAATTGAGACCTCGCGGGCGGCTACGGGCATGTTGGAAGTGTTGGCGATGAGCAGGGTCCGCTCCATGAGCGTGCGTCCGGTGCGGGGGTCCTGCAGTTTGGGGAACTCGGTGAGCACATCGGTCATTTCGTTGCCCCGTTCTCCACAGCCTATATAGATGATCACGTCGGCATCGCACCACTTGGCAATGGCGTGCTGGATCATGGTTTTGCCGGTACCGAAGCCGCCGGGGATGGCCGCAGCCCCTCCCTTGGACAGGGGGAAAAAGAGGTCGATAACCCGCTCGCCGGTAACCAGGGGCCGATCCGGTGAAAGCCGCCTGGCGGACGGGCGGGGAAGCCGCACCGGCCACCACTGGGCGATGGGGATTTCCTCGCCAAGGCTGGTTTTTGCTGCGGCTTCAAGTACGGTGTAACCGCCTTCGGCGCTCAGGGCGGTGATGTCGCCGCCCTTTATATTCGGCGGCACCATTATCTTGCACGTGACGCTTTCGGTTTCTTTTACCGCGCCGAGTATCAGGCCCGCGGTGGCGCTTATTTTTTCACCGGCGGCCAGTTTCGCCGCGAGGCCGGCGTCCGGCACAAAGCGCCATTTTTTCCCCATGTCCAGGGGGCTGCCCCGCTCGCCGGGGGTCATGAAAGCGCCGCTCCGTTCATAGAGCAGTTCCAGCGGCCGCTGTATGCCGTCGTAGATCGTTCCCATAAGGCCCGGTCCGAGGAGGGCCGACAAGGGGCGGCCCGTGGATATGGCGGGCGCGCCCACTTTCAGGCCGGTATTGTCCTCGTACACCTGGATAATCGCCTCGTCGCCCTCAAGGCGGACTATCTCGCCCGTTATCCGTTTTTCCCCTATTTCCACCACATCAAAGAGGCCGGCTCCGCCCAGGCCCGCAACGCGGATAATGGGGCCGGATATGCGCCGTACCTGTCCTTCGATCAAAGTACTTCCTCCATGTTAAAAGCCGCCGTTCCCAGCAGGGAGCCAATCAGTTCCGCCCGTTTTTCACGCAGCAAAAAATCCACGGTTTTATGTATGGAAGCGCTGATCCGCACAAGCCGGTTGTCAAGGATTATTTCAGGATAGAGGGAAATAGCGGGCGATTCCTCAATAACGCAGGTTTTGCCCGGCAGGACCGCCTGTAATATTGCCTGAGCCTCCGCGCGTTCAAGTTTATGGACAAGCGCGCGGACCTGTTCACCGGTGTCGAAAAATTCGGAACATTCGGCAAGCCGTTTTTTCAGTTCCGTTTTAAGAATAGCGAGAACCTTATCGCGGTCAAGGCCCGCATACCAGGCCTGTACCGCCTGGTGGAGCAGGCTTTCAATTTTTTCCGCTTTAGCCCGGCGCTTGTCCATGGGAAGCCGCGCCAAGATCTCCGCGGCGGCCAGTTTCCGCCGTTCCGCGTATTTGGCGCTTAACGCTTCCAGCGTTTCCCCGGTTTTCTTTTCCCAGACTCCGGATGCGGCCTTTATCGTTTCATCGGCGGCTTTGAGAATCCGGTAGGCTTTTTTCCGGGCGTCTTCCAGAATTTCCCGGTCAAGTATTTCCGTTGACTGCAGTTCTTCCATAACAACCTTTACACGTGCACGCCGATGGCCTCACGGATCGAATCCGCCAGGGTCTTCCTGCCGGGGATTCTTCCCATGATGCCGGGAATCTCCACCACCAGGGGATAGCGGTCGGAGAGCTGCCATTTGATCAGCAAATCACCAAGCCAGTCGGCGATCTCTTCGGTCAGGATCAGCACCTGGCAGTTGTCCGCACCCGGCAGAGAATCGGGCAGCGCCGCGCCCGCCTCCTCAACCCAGCCCTCGGTGATTTTCCGGAATACGGCCGCCGCCTCGGAGGAATCCTTCACGGCGGTTCCGCCGATGCCGATAAACCGGAAAGCGGTTACCAGTTCCAGGTCCCCGATAAAAAAATAATCCACCGGCGCGGTCCCGCTTTTTCAGAGAATCATGATCAGCAGGGCAACCAGGAATCCCCAGAGGCAGATGCCTTCCGCGAGGCCCGCGTAGGGCAGGGCCTTTCCGGAGAGGTCCGCG
Organism: Treponema sp.; assembly: GCA_031279635.1. Lineage (GTDB taxonomy): Bacteria > Spirochaetota > Spirochaetia > Treponematales > Breznakiellaceae > WQXQ01. Next base: position 14,782 of record JAITIC010000055.1, read on the forward strand.
TTCTCGCTCATCGCGCCCATTGCCGCAGTCCCGATACGGCCCACGGCGATGCCGCCGGCGATACAGGAAATTCCCACCGACAGGGCGGCGGCAAAATACTTCCACACCGAAGCCGGCGGGGCGGCGACGGCGGCCTCGGCCTCCTGCGCGAACACCGCCATACCGGCCGGCAGCAGCACGCTTACCAGAATCAACACTCTTTTCATTTAACAATCTCCTTGCGTACAGAAATAATGAAACTTTTCATTGCTCCGCTTTTTTTCTGAAACGGAACGGCGAAAACTCCACCCCCGTTTCGGTAAAAAACTTGCTGAAAAATTCATAATATTGCAGACGTACTACCTGAATGGCGACGATCATTCCTTCAAGGACGATAATAAGGGCGTTGCCGAAAATCATGATGAGTAGCGCCGAAAGGGAACCCGCGGGGCCGGTCCCCGGCCGGGCAAGCTCCTCTGAAAAACGGAACACGATATACGAGAGCACCGCGTGGGACAGGGCAAAAGCGCCGACACGGAGAAAACTTACGGTGTTGGAAATATAGGTAGAAGCGGTTTCCAGAATCTCCACAAATCCTTCCATGATAAAAGTCATAATACCGTGTTCGAACACCGGCTTTTCGCGGGCTATGCAGCGCCAGAGCGCGGGCCCGAAAAAAATGCAAAACACGGGGAAGAAGAGGCCGGCAAAATCGGCGTACTCAAAGCGCCCGCCAAAGACGCAGCGGAGGGCGATGAATATCGCGTACCAGAAGAGCAGCAGTCCCGCAAGACCGGTCTTTGAGAAAAAAGCGCTTTCATATTTTTTCATTATACATCCGTTTACGATGTTGATGATGAGTCCCAGCGAGTTGAGGATTACCCCGATGCCGATGGTAAAACCGAAAAAGTAAAAGAGTTTTTTTACGCTGCCCCCTTTTTCGGCCAGGGGCATGATGGTCAGAATCCGGTCCGCCGGATCTCCGGTAATGGCGGCGGTGATCATCCTTGTGGGGGCGACCAACAGTTCTTCCATGGTAAACACCTCGCCGTTCAAGAGGCCCATGATCATTGAGGCGATACCCACGGCGATAAGGGGCGAGGAATATTTGCCGAAGCGGGCAAAGGATTTAAGGCCACGCTTGCTTGTGAGCAGTCCCGCCAGGAAGAGCACAAAGCCCTGGCCCACGTCGCCGAACATGATCCCAAAAAGGATCGTAAAAAAAATCGCCACCAGCGGCGTGGGATCGATGGTTCCGTAAAGCGGCGCGCCATAGGAAAACACCACTCCCTCAAAGCTTTTTACAAAGGCCCCGTGTTTCAGCGAGACCGGCACCTTCTCGGTACCGTCCCGCACCTCGGGAATATCGTCCGGTTTGTAGGCGCGAATCGCCACCCTGCCGGCGCTCAATTTTGAAAGGTCCGCCGCTATGGCCGGAACCATATCTTCCGGCGCCCAGCCTGAAAGCAGGTAGATGTTCTCGGTCGCGGTAAATTGGGCCTTGAGTTGTTCCGCGGCAAGGGCCATGAGCCAGGAAGCGGCAAGCCGCCGCATATCCGGCGCCGCCTCACTTTTCATCCGTTCTTTTTCTGCGGCTATTTCCGCCAGCTCTTTTTCAGCGGCCTTGAGCTGCCCCTCAAGACCGTGGAGCATTTCCGCCGGAATCCCCTGGTAGCCTTCGGGTATGGCGATAGGTTCAAACGAGTATTTTTTCAGCTCTGAATCCAGGGCGAAACGCCCCTTGCGCGAACCGGCGGCGAGAATCCTGTTTTCGCCCAGGGGTATGATCACCGCCCGGTCCGACAGGGTCTGCCGCAGCTCAAGCTGGCTTTTGGGGTCAAGCCGCCCCACGCGCAGGGTAAGGTAGGAGAGCTGATCCAAATCGGCAAACGGGGCGTTCAGATTTGAGAAGGCCCTGGCCTCGCTGAAGGTTTCACCGACCCGCTGCCGCTGCTTGACCGCCTCAATCTCCCGGTTTTTCAGGGCTTCAACGGCGGCGCAGATTTTTTCGCTTTGGGCCTCCTCCGTCTCGCCGGGCATGACGCTGTCCGCTTCCGGTTCGGCGGGAAGTTTCAGCGCGAGAAATTCCGCCGCGGCGCGGAGCGTATCCAGAATATCCCTGATCCTCGCGGAATCTTTTCCCTCACCCCCCCGCGATTCGGGAAAATGTATCGCCTCACGGCGGCCCAGATATTCGATTACCGCGTTCACATCGGACTTGAGGACCGTCAGTTCTATGCGTTTCATTTTGCGGGGCCGAATCACAGTTTGACCTCCAGCAATTCAAACACATCCCTGCCGGGCATGCCCAGCCCCAGGCCCTCGGCGATACTGGTAAGCAGGTCTTCCTCAAACTGTTTGAGTTTGATATAGCAGAAGACCGTGCTGACCGCGAAGGGCATATTGTGGAAACAGTGCATGGCCAGTTGGTACAGGTATTCGGAGGCGGCGTTCTGAAAATAGCGCGGCTCCGCCTGCCACATCTCGCCGGGTTTTTCGGGGTTAAGAAATTTTTCCCACCTCCAGAAGCGCCAGGGGGCGCGGGCGTCCAGGGGCAGTTCCAATGATTCAAGAGCCTCGGCGGCAAGGGCGATTTTTTTTTCGCGGGGGCCTTCCCTTTTATGCGCCGGTAAATCCCCGGGTATTTTTTCAAGGCCCACGCGCATTTTAATGTCCATCAGGTACTTTTTTGTTTCGGCGGAATTTTTTTTGAAATAAGTGCGGAGGCGGAGCGCCCACACGCAATTCCGCAGGGATATTTCTTCGGCGAGAATACGCTCGGCAAAGGCCCGGTCCTCTCCCAAAAGATGCCGGAGACTTTTTTTAAGCGCGGTGTAATAGCGCAGGTCAAGTTCGGTTTCAAGGGCGGTAAGATCGAACTTGCCCGTTTCGATAGCCTTGATATTCCCGGCAAGTATGAATTCGAATTCGGTACCGGTGAGCATGGCCGCAAGATCGGGAAAGGCCTCAAAACGCACGGTCCTGAAACGGCCTATATCGCAAAGGGCGGGGAGGGTCTTCATCCCCCCGGCAAGGTAATGCAGGCAGGTTTTGAGATCGCCGTACTCATAGGAACGGAGCTGGCGGACCAGCAATTCAGGTGGTTTCGCGTAAGAGTTGATCACCGAAAGAATTTGCTCAACCGCCCGTTTGACAATGCGGCCTTCAAGATCGACCAACAGTTCCCGCCCGGGCAGCTCCCGCTTAAGTTCCGGAAAAACCAGGCGGTCCAACTCGTTGAGGGACCTGAGTCCCAAAAGGGCGGAAATGCGCCTTCCCACAAATGACTTGCCGATAATTCCGCAGGCCTTGGTGTACGCATAGGCGCGTTCTCCCGCGTCAGGCATAACCTTCCCCGCCGGACAGAAAGCCTTCCAGAGACGCGGCAAAGCGGTACTTGTCCGCGTTAATGGCGTTTAATTTTTCCCTGTAGACTTCAAGTTCTTTCTGGTATTGCTCTTTCACTTGCTGCTTTTCTTTTTGAAATTCCACCTCAAGCCTTTCGGCCTCGGCGCGGTAGCGCTCTTCATAATCCGCGCGGTTTTGCTTTTCACCCTCGGCCACCCGCCGGTCCGCTTCCGCCTGGGCGTCGTTCACCAGGACGGCAGCCTCAGCCTCGATTTTCAGCAGGTGGCCAAGGATATCTTCGTCGTTCATGCTCATCAATCCATGGCCGCAAGCACATCTTCGTATTTGCAGATAACTTTGTACGCGCTCTGGGCATCTTTCTGCACTTGCAGATCAATGTAAAACTGGGGATTTTCCAGCAGTTCCGCAAGGCGCTTTAATATGCGCAGGTGCTTTTCCGAATCTTTCTGGGGGGTCACCATCATGAACAGCAGGTACACCGGCTCGCCGTCCAGGGCGTCGTAATCAATCCCCTTGCGGGAAATTCCCAGCACGCCCCGGATCGTATCCACCGCGTTGGTCTTGCCGTGGGGAAGGGCGATGCCCTTGTGGATACCGGTAGACATTTTCGCCTCCCGTTCCCGCAGGGCCGCAAGCATCTCCTCCCTGATGTTTGTTTTTTCACTCTGACAGAAATAGTCTACCAGTTCCTCAAAAGCCTCGTCTTTATCTTCCGCCTCTAAATCAAGTTTAATGAATTCAGGCGAAAACACCTCGTGTAGGAACATTTGAACCTCCGGCCCGCTCTAATTTTCCGTGCCGGCGGGACTTTCCGTGCCGGGCATATTCAGTTCCTCTTCAAGCCAGTTACTCCCCGCCGCCTCGGTGGAAAGCTGCCGTCCCGCGGACTCGACCCCGCTGCCGCCGGGGCTCCGGTTCAAAAGTGCCAGCCCCAGACTGACAATAAGGAACAAAGCCCCCAGGACAGTGGTAGCCCTGGTAAGCACATTCCCCGAGCGGGAACCAAAGGCCGAACCGCTGCCGCCGGCAAAAATGCCGCCCAGACTGTCGCCCTCTTCATTTTGAAGCAGGACCAGCAGTATGAGCAGAATCGCCAAAATAACGAAAACAACCAAAAGAACGATGCCAAGTACACCCATTTGTAAAACTCCGGTTTGAAAAGATACAGCGCTTCTCCTGTAAGGGCAAAACGCAGTCTATATAGCTCATTTTATCGAAAGGGGAAAACTTATGCAAGGATAGCGCGCCGGAACGCGGCAATTCCGATTTCAAAACAACCACAGACCAAGCGGGCAGGCACGGACAAAAGAAGCATAATGGTACACACAAAGGCGCCAGGCACCGCTACGTCACCTTCGTTTTCATACCGTAGTTTTCCTTGCTTTAACTTCCCGCATGCTATTGAGGCTTTCCCAAAACTGACGTTTTTGGAAAGCCTCTATTATATCGGTTTTGTCCGTTCTGTCTGTGCTGGTCTGTGGTTGACAACAAAACGACAAAAAGAACGATGAAACGGCATTTTAACCCTATGCTATGGCTTACGTCTGTCCGGAAGCGGCGTTCATAAAACGGCGCTGATAGGACACCACCTGGTTTGTTGACGTAAAGCGGGCCAGATAAGCGGGTTCGGCGGTTATAACGATCCGGTCGATTACATCGGCGTATTCGGGGTCCGCCATGAGCCGGTCAATATCGGGATAATTGTATTCACCTTCCATTGAGCAGATGATAAGCCGGGTGTCCCTCAGGTTGCACTGGCGCAAAAGCCGCAGGTTGTGGCGAACGCCGTCAAGGCCGTCGGCCCCGTAGGGCGATTCAAGGTTCCGGTAGTTGACTATATCCCGGCCCAGTTTCAGCACTTCAAGCAGATCGCGCCCTTCTTCGCCTTTGGCAAGGTAATCGTTGGCCAGCATATAACTCCGCAGCTCCGAGAGACAGCCGGCGTCTCCGGTAAGTTCATGGATATCCAGAAACTGCTTGATGGCGGCGCTTTGCTTGGCCCGGTGGCGGATAAAACTGTTGATAAAGGCGGGCTTGGCCTGCAGCGCCATGTTCGTCTGGTACGGCTCAAACATCAGGGTATAGTTAATGCGGTACCCGTTTTCCCGCAGTTTCAGGGCCAGATTGTGGCCGCGCAGGGCGTCGGCCGTGGTTCCCTGATCATAACGGAGGGAAAAACGCTTGTCGCCTTCCAGCAGTTCCCGCACATTACCGGCGTTGACCGGCCCTGTGTGCGGGACTTTTACCACCAGACGGTATTCGCTGAGTATTTTTTTGAAAGTTTCACATTCTTCCAGGATTTTATCAAAATCCTTTTCAAAAGGGTTGTTCAGTTCCACGCTGACGTCACAGCCCGGCCCCAGTATCCGCCCGATTTCACTTATTACCTCATCCCTTGTCTTGAATTTACCGCCCACATTGGCCTTTGGATTGTTGATAAAAAGATCGTAAACAATGCCGGGGTTGCAGGTCAAATTACCAAGCATGGGCGCTATATGCTCAACCTCGTAAGGATTGGCGGAATCGGCGGAAAAAATGATCTTTGTAGGGCGTTTTTCGCCGTTTTTATCGCGGGAAATATCCCTGACCATATCCAGCTTGAGCAGGCCGTCAGCCTCCAGCGTGCTTTCAATCCGGAATCCGGCGGGCGTTTCATTGTCCGGTACGTTAAATGTTTTTATAATATCTTTCCAGCGGGCGGAAAAAGTCAGACGCTTAACCACATTCCTGAGCGTTGAAAATTGTTTTTCAGTGATCAATAGATTCTTTGCCCGCCCAAATTCTTTCACATCGTCCGGAGCCGCCCCCAAAGCGCCCAGGGTATAATTGATCCCGACTGTGCCTTCGCCGCCGTCAAGATAGTTTACCGTTTGCATAAATTCCCTCCAGTGATTTGATTTATCATCGAGCCTGTCCCAACTGCGCGCTAACGTTCCCGGCATAGCCGGGGGCAGGATTTTGGGACAGGCTTGAGCCAAAGGCTCTTGCATTTTTTCAGGCTTGCAAAACTACGAATTGCAAGGTTGCTCTCCCAAAACTTCAGTTTTGGGAGCCTTCATCTATACAAGTTATAGACGGCGTTTGCTATCTATACAAGTATAGATAGCATTAATCATACTGTCAAGAAGATTTTTGAAAAACTCATAAGAAAAAGCCGTATTTTCAACTCATTATCAATAAATTTGGTAATATGATAACAAAAATAATGGTAAAATGGTATTTTTTATAATATTATAAAAAAGATATTACAAATTTACTGCACTTTTTGTGAAATTCACTTGACGCTTCCCATTATATATGAGAATATTAATTAGAGTCTGTCCATAATGTAGACACATTATGGACAGACTACCTTAAAACAGGCATTTTGCGCACCGTTTTGGTACAAAACGGGAGCAAATGCAAGGTCTGTCCGCAAAGTAA
>JAITIC010000078.1 GCA_031279635.1 Treponema sp.
AACCGTTGAGGGGAACAACAATATTACCTTGAAGTTTGAAGTTGCCGACAGCGGTATCGGCATCAGGAAAACGGATATGAAAGAACTGTTCGGCAATTTTACCCGTCTTGATTTGGAACACAACCAGGGCATTGAGGGAACCGGTCTGGGTTTGGCAATTACCAAACGGCTGTGTCACGAAATGGGCGGGGACATTACCGTATCAAGCGTTTACAGAAAGGGTTCTGTTTTTACCGTTACTCTTCCCCAGGAATATACGGCGGATGACCCGGTGGCGGCGGTTGAGATCCCCGGCAGGAAACCGGTACTGCTCTATGATGAACGTCCGCTGTACGCCGATTCGGTGTGCGCCACGCTGGTAAACCTTGGGGTATCGGTAAGCAGGCAGGAAGACGCGAAGGAATTTCTGGCGGTCCTGGCGACAGGCTCGTATCCCTTTGCCTTTGTGTCTTCCGGCCTTGTGGAACGGGCCCTTGCCGCCGCCGGCGACAGGGAAAACAGAACCAATCTGGTTCTTCTGGCGGATCTGGAGGAGGCGTCTTCGTTCCAGGGTATTCCGGTTCTTCTTATGCCCGCATACGCCGTTCCGGTGGCAAATCTGTTAAACGGCGTAAGGACGAACCAGGGCGGCAGAAAATCTCTCATCCAGTTTACCGCTCCCGCTGTCCGGGTCCTCATTGTGGATGACATTATGACCAACCTTAAAGTTGCCCAGGGACTTCTCTCTGCCTACCGGATGCAGGTTGACATTTGCGACAACGGCAGAAGTTCCGTCGCCAAGGTCAAGGCCGGCCGGTATGACCTTATCTTTATGGATCACATGATGCCCGGCATGGACGGCATCGAGGCGATGACGCAGATCCGGGCCCTGGAGGGAGAATACTTCAAACAGGTTCCGATCGTCGCCTTAACCGCAAATGCGTTATCGGGAATGGAAGAGATGTTTTTAGCCAAGGGATTTAACGATTACCTGGCCAAGCCGATAGATATTTCCAAATTGAACAGGCTTATGGAAAAATGGATACCCCGGGAGAAACGGATCGGAACAGACTCAGGCCCGGAGGATAACGTTCCTGTTTCCGCAGGGATGTTTGAGGGGAAGCGTATTGAGGGTATTGATATTCAAAAAGGACTGGAGCGTTACAAAAACGATCAGACCTATCTGGAAATTCTCCGCTCGTATGCCGATTCCATGCCGGAATTTATTGACACCCTGCGGAATGCCGCGCCTGAAAGCCTGGATGTTTATGCGGTAACGGTTCATGGGTTCAAAGGGGCCAGTTACCAGATCTGCGCCGAAGAAACGGGCAGGCAGGCGGAGGTTCTGGAGTTTGCGGCCAAGGCGGGGGACTGGGAAACGGTCAAAAACAACAACGGGATTTTTATCAGGAACATGGAAGCCCTGCTTGCCGGCATGGGGGAATTTTTTGCCGGTATGGAAAAACCGGAAAGCGGAGAAAATAAACCCCGCGCCGCCGCGCCGGACCGGGAGCTTCTTGCCGGGATGCTCGGGGCCTGTAAAAAGTACAATATAGCGGCAATGGAAGAGATCTTACTGGAGCTTGAAAAATACACCTATGAGTCCGGGGATGAGTTGATCGTCTGGCTGCGGCGGCGGCTTGACAATTTTGATTATGAGTTAATACAGGAGCGGCTTGAAAATTTATGACGGCGGAGCGCCGGCTTTACACCGCAGCAAGGTGGTAACATGAAAACTTTTTCAGGATTAAGACATGCTCTTTCCGCCATCGGCCTGCTGCTTTTTCTCTGGGGCTGCGCCGGAGCGTCCTCTAAACAGGCTTCACAGCAGGATTTCTATATCGACCTCAACAAGTATCCCCTTTACGCGAAAAACGGCTTCGATCCCGCCGATATTAACGCGGTTCCGGATAGCGCCGGCGGTTCCTGGCGGGCAAAGGGACCTGAAGAACGCAAGGGCGCGGCGAAGATTAAATCCTTGGGGCTTGAAGAAAGCGCCGGGCGTTTTCCCCTTTTCCCTCCCAGGGAAAAAGACCGGGAATACACCATCTTGATACCATTTGCCGTAAGCCCGGAACAATACGAAAAAATGAACGCAAATACGTCTTTTCAGCCGGGAATTTTTCTGGCCGCTCTGGGGGATAACTGGGAAATATTTTTCAATGGCCGCCGGATAAAATCGGAGATGCATCTTGACGATGACGGGCAAATCACATCCGGCAGGAGCTGGCGGTATATTTCTTTGCCTCTGGACAGGTCCCTGTTTGTTCCGGGAACCAATATTCTGGCTTTTCACATTATCGGGGTTCCGCTCTCCAATACCACGGGCCTGTGGTATAAAGAGCCTTATTATATTGACGAGTATCAGACCATCCTGAAAAACCACAATGAATATCCGGGCGCGGCCTTCTGCGCCGTGTATATTTTTATCGGCCTTTATCATTTTCTGCTTTTTTTAGGCCGTCCCAAAGACCGGTATAACCTCTATTACTGTTTTTTTTCGATCCTCCTGGGGATATATCTTTTGATGAGAACCAACATTATTTACAGCTTTATCCCCAGCAGCAATGTTGTTTTCCGGCTGGAAAACGCAAGCCTGTATATGCTGCTGCCTGCCCTGTCATCCTTTTTGGAACATCTTAATTTTGGAAAAACCCTGAAAGCCAACAGGGTATTCTTTTGCGTCAGCATAGTATTCGCCCTTGCCCAGGCGCTGCTTTACAAAACCGTCGGAGAGAGCATCCTTGTTATATGGCAAAGATTCGTCCTTGTGGAGATTGTGCATTTATTTGGCTACGATATGCTGTACGTGTTCTTTCGGGATGTCGCGGCACGGCAAAAGGCCGATGAAAAAAACTCCTCGTTGAAAATTTTCCTGATGACCCTCTACGGAACACCCCAGGGCAACATCATTATCTGTGCCACCATCATGTCCTTTGCCGCCATCATTGATGTTATTAACAGTATTATTGCAGGTCAC
>JAITIC010000087.1 GCA_031279635.1 Treponema sp.
CGCGCGGCGGCGCGGGGCCGCGCCGGACCAGTTGAGGCGGGAAACCGTGCGGCGTTTCTGCGGGAGACGATGCGGATCCATGGACCTGGGAAGAATCCGGGGACGGATCCGGCGGGGGAGGGTGCTGATCGAGGTGCGGGAAGATGACGGCGCTGAACGGGGTTTTGCACGGTTGATTAACAAGCCGGGAGTTTATAAGATAAATAAAATAATTATGGAAATCCGCGCGGAAAGCGGGGTTTCCGCCGAAACGGAAGCGGCGTTTTATGTGATCCTCCCCCTGGTTTTACGGCCCCCGTTTCGTGATGAACTCAAAGGACATTTTCGTGATTTTACCACACTGCTGGCCGTGGAAGATGCCCAGGGAAAGGCGGCGCTTATTGGCAGGAGGGGGTGTAGTACGGAAATCTTGGAGCGGAGGCCGCCGGGCGCCCTGATGGGCTTGGCGGAGAACCGGCTCGTGATGTTTATAAGGGAGCTTCGATGAAAAACAATAAAAGCGGTAAATTACCACCCCGCCCTCAACTGCCCGCGGGCAGATCGAACAAGGTGGCGCTGGTTTTCTTCCTGATCATGCTGGGACTTTTCACAGCCTTCTTTTTTAGAAAGGAGGCCCCCACGATTCAGGAAATCTCCTATTCGGCCTTTACCAACTACCTTGACCGCAACGAAGTAACGGCGGTTAAGATTCTGGACGGTAACACGATTGAAGGAACCCTGCGCGGCATGTCCGGCGACATGGTACATTTTAAAACCCTGATTCCCTATCAGGATCCGGCGCTGCTGCCGAGCCTCCGTGAAAAGGGAATCAACGTTTCCGGCGCGGTTTCCGGGGTCAGTCCCTGGCGCCTTGTCCTGGAATTCCTCCCCTGGATCATCGGTTTCGGTTTTATCTGGTTTATGATGCGGAATATGCAGGGTACGGGTAACAAGGCTTTTCAGTTCGGCAAGAGTCGGGCCAAGCGCTACCAGGACGAGGGGAAAAAGATAACTTTTACCGATGTGGCGGGCCAGGAGGACGCCAAGTACGAGCTTCAGGAGGTGGTGGCCTTTCTGAAGGATCCCCAAAAATTTACCAGAATGGGCGCCCGGATTCCCAAGGGCGTACTCCTCGTGGGGATGCCCGGTACGGGCAAGACCCTGATGGCCCGGGCGGTGGCCGGAGAGGCCGAGGTTGCCTATTTCCATATGTCAGGTTCCGACTTTGTGGAGATGTTTGTCGGCGTCGGCGCAAGCCGTGTCCGCGATCTTTTTGAGCAGGGGCGGCGTAGCGCCCCATGCATCATCTTTATCGACGAGCTTGACGCGGTCGGCCGTACCCGGGGCGCGGGTTACGGCGGCGGACACGACGAGCGGGAACAAACCCTGAACCAGCTCCTCGTGGAGATGGACGGCTTTGATTCCAAAGACGGCGTGATCATTCTGGCCGCCACAAACCGGCCGGACGTGCTTGATCCCGCGTTGCTGCGGCCCGGACGTTTCGACCGGCAGGTGGTGGTTGCCATGCCCGACATCAAGGAGCGGGAGGCCATCCTCAAAATACACTCGGAAAAGATACCCCTTGCCAAGGATGTGGAACTGGGCCGCATAGCCCGCGCGACTCCGGGGATGAGCGGCGCGGAGATCGCCAACCTGGTGAACGAGGCGGCCCTCTTTGCCGCCCGGAAAGACAAGACTACCGTGGAAATGCCCGATTTTGAAGAAGCCCGGGACAAGGTACTGATGGGGGTGGCCCGGAAGACCCTGGTGATTTCCGAAAAGGAACGCCGCATGACCGCCGTTCACGAGGCGGGCCATGCCCTGCTGCACTACTTCCTCAAGAATTCCGACCCCCTGCACAAGGTGACCATAGTTCCCCACGGCAGGGCTTTGGGCATGGCCATGTCCCTGCCGGAGGAGGACAGCTACAGCCGTACCAGGGGCTGGATCGAGGATCGTCTGGTGATCTGCTATGGCGGCTGGGTGGCGGAAAACCTCTTTTACAATGAAACCACCACCGGTACCAAGCAGGACCTTGAGCAGGCTACGGATATGGCCCGCCGCATGGCCTGCGAGTGGGGTATGGCGGAAGAGCTGGGGCCCGTAACATACGGCCAGGAAGACGAGCCGATCTTTTTGGGAAAGGAAATCGCCCGGCACAAGGATTATTCCGAGAATACGGCCCAGCTTATCGACAAGGCGATAAAACATTTTCTGGATTTTGCCCGGGAAAAAGCCGAATCCATTCTCGCCGCGCACAGGCAAGACCTGGAAAAACTCGCGGACGCCCTGATCGCCAGGGAAACCTTGGTAGATGACGAGGTGCGCGATCTCCTCGGTCTTCCCGCCCGGGAGAACCCCGCGGATTTACGGAGCTGATATGTTGCCGGTCACGAACCATGCGAAGGGCTTTGCCGCCGCGCCGCGATTGCGCTTCACGGTACGGTTCCGCAGTATATGGTTTGTGGTTTTCTTGCTGACGATCCCCGGCCCCGCCCTGCCCGCGCAGGGGTTTCCGCCTTTGGGCGATACGCCGGGTGAACCGGCCATGGCGGAACGCTGGGCCGATTGGGCGGAGCGGGCCATTGCCGCCGGCCGCTGGCGTGAAGCGGAAGCCGCGCTGGAACGGGCGCGGGACTTCGCCTCCGTCTCCTCGGATCTGTCCTACCTTTTGGCCCTGGTCCTCCGGCACGGGAACCGGCCCCAGGCGGCCGTTCTGGAAGCCGCGCGCCGGGCCATCGAGACGGA
>JAITIC010000213.1 GCA_031279635.1 Treponema sp.
GGCGCGCGCTCCGAATCCGCTTCCGGCGGCTTGTCATGGCCGTTTTGATTGCGGGGCTGTCATCGTGCGTCGGGATTGTTGATCGTCCGTACCGTCTTGTGATGCCCGATCTGCCTCCCGCATGGCAGACCATACTCGGCGGCGCGTATTGGCGGGTCGAATGGATTGATGATGCGGGAATATTTCAAACCGCCGATGCGCCGCCCGCTGCAGAGTTTGCCGTCACGGTGATAAATGATACAGCAAGCCCTGTTCTCGCCTATCCATATTGGCCAGAACGGAATTTTCAGCCCGGCGACATGAAACCGGCGGGGGCGATCTTCCCTTGGGATGTACGCGGCGGTGGTATCGAACTAAGCTGGCGGGGCGGTGTTGATGCCGTTTTGTGGCTGGCGCTTTTCCGCACGGGTAACACCAAACGAGAGGCGGCCTCCTTCAACTGGAAACGGTGGCGCGAGGCTTGGCATGATGGCAGTTTTCCCGCCGCCGCTATCCGCGACCCTTGGCTCTGCGACTGGGAAAGCATCGCCGCAAAATTTTCCGCTTCGGGCTTTGACAAAAGGCGCGTCGTGGTGGTGAACTACCCATTGTTGCCGTTATTCGGCGAAGTCTGCAAAGATGTCTGGTACGGTTCATCGCCCTTTGACACGGGAACATCTGCCACACCCGGTGAACCGCTCCTCCTGCCGGTTCGGCCCCAAGTGTCCGTCATTTTCAGTGCTACGGGTGTTATCCGGTACTCTGCCGCAGGGATTTTGCCGCTTCCTTGGGACCCGTGAACGCTCGTCGTAACACCGGATTGTTCTCGCGGGGATGCCCCGACACCATTTAACAATATCGTAACTGTTGCCGTTGTTTGCCGGCCATCGGCTAAGGGAGATTTATGGCAACAAAACGCGCAGCCTTCAAAACCCGGTCGTCATCCGTTTTCAGATGTTCATTGTCAATTTTCCCGAAAGAAGGCTGCCTCCACATTCTGGCGCGGTCATTATTTTCCACATTCCGGTAGGTTTCCAAACAGAAAAGGTAACTACTACGCTGGGTGAAAGGCGCAAGGCGGAACAGGGAACGGGGTAGCGGAAAACGGCATCCTGACATACCGGAAACACAGACTACGGAACAAAGGCTTGAGCCGGCGCAAATCCCTTGAAAACGAGACGGGTTTTGCTTATGGAGCCACGCCAAAAGGCCGCGTGTACAACACATTGCCGTTGATTGCGGGTGTCAAAGCGCTTTCCTTCCTTCATTAGGCTTTCCTTTCTCCGAAAACACACCGCGCCTGAAACCGACGCAAAACCGCTCAGGAACCGTTGCGCTTTCCATCCCTCTCTCTATCCGCTTTTTTCTATCCAGATCCACGAAGGAGAAGACCCACAAATTTACGTTATTTTATGCGCCATTGCCTTCATAGCAGGAGGTGGCACGAATCTTGCTAGGTATTTTCAAACATCTTGTTCGCAGGAGGATAAAAGTGCGAAAGAAATTATTCGTTTTGTCTGTGCTTTCTCTGTGCGCGGGGGGAGTTTCCCTTTTTGCACAGGAAAGTCTTGAAAGTTTAGGGTTTTCCCTAGACGTGGTGTGGCTCTTCATCGGCGCAATCTTGGTATTCATTATGCAGGCGGGATTCGCCCTTGTGGAGACCGGGTTGACCAGAGCTAAAAACGCCACCAACATCACCATGAAAAATGTGATGGACTTTTGTTTTGGCGCTATCGTGTACTGGGCCCTAGGGTGGGGTTTCATGTACGGGAAAGACGCCCTCGGCGGTCTTATCGGAACCGATCAGTTCTTCTTCGGCCCCATGTCGGTCGATTTTGATAACGGGAACTTTTACAAAAGCTGGTTTTTCCAAGTAGTCTTTGCCGCCACTGCGGCGACTATCGTATCCGGCGCGATGGCGGAGAGAACCCAGTTCAAGTCTTACCTGATCTACACCTGCTTTATTTCAGCGATTATCTACCCGATTTCAGGTCACTGGGTTTGGGGCGGCGGCTGGCTTGCCGAATTGGGGTTCCACGACTTTGCCGGTTCCACCGTGGTACACTCGGTAGGCGGCTGGGCTGCCCTCATGGGGGCAATCGTTATCGGCCCTCGGATTGGAAAGTACTTCAAGGGGCCCGATGGTACGACTTCTGTCAAAGCCTTCCCTGGTCACAATATTCCCTATGCGGCACTGGGCGTATTGCTCCTCTTCTTCGGGTGGTTCGGGTTTAACGGCGCTTCCACCGGAATCGCCACCGTAGGCGGCGGGGGTATCTGGAGCGGCCTCAACATCGCCAGAGTCGCCGTAACCACCTGCCTTGCTGCCGCCGGTGGCGCGGTGGGTGCCCTGATATTCTCTTGGATATGGTTCAAGAAGCCCGACGCGTCCATGACTCTTAACGGTCTGCTCGCGGGTCTTGTGGGTATTACCGCTCCGTGCGCGGTGGTTTCCCCTGGCGCGTCGATAATTATCGGGCTTATTGCCGGTGTCATCGTGGTGGTTTCGGTGGAGTTTATCGACAAGGTTCTCAAAATTGACGATCCTGTGGGGGCCGTTTCCGTGCATTGCACCTGCGGTGTCTTCGGCACCATTGCCGTTGGTATCTGGGCCAACGCTCCGGACGACGGCATCCTCGGTCTTCTCCACGGCGGCGGATTTGCGCAACTTGGCGTACAGCTTATCGGCATTCTGGCAGTAGGCGCGTGGGCGGCTCTCACCAGTCTGATCCTGTTCTTAGTCATCAAGGCTACCGTTGGTCTCAGGGTTAGTGCCAGAGAAGAACTGGTCGGTCTTGACCTGTCGGAACACAAAGCGGAAGCGTATGGCGGCTTCCAGATATTCAGCAATATGTAAGGAGGAAGAAGATGAAACTTATTATCGCTTACATTCAGCCTCACGCTCTGAACGACGTGAAGCAGGAACTTTACAAAGCGGAAGTGTACAAAATGTCGATAACAAACGCGATGGGGTGCGGCCAACAGAAAGGCTACATAGAACAATTTCGCGGTGTTGAGATGGAGGTGAACCTCCTCAAAAAAGTGCGTCTCGAAATCGCCGTGAACGACAACTTCGTAAAACCCACGGTCGCGGCCATCATCAAGGGCGCGCGTTCCGGCGAGATCGGAGACGGCAAAATCTTTGTACTGCCGATTGAAGAGACGATCCGTATCCGCACTGGCGAAACTGGCAACAGCGCGATAGGGTAAATGGGGAGAACGAGGGGTCAGGATGACACGGACTCTTTGCGCCGTGCGCTTTTTGACCCGTGCGTTATTCGTGGAGAAGGAGGGGCGGCTGCCCCTTTGGGGAATGGAAAACGGATAAGGGAATTTTAGGATAATGAAACGCGAAATCTTCAAAACCGATTCATTTTCATTGTCTATTCGCAATTATCCCTTATCAATTCCCCGATTTACGGAGAGGGAAAGTCCCCACCCCCCGGTGGATCACAAGCGCGGAATTTTTATCCGGCTTTGACACCGGGGCATTGAATATAAAATAATCGACTAAAAAAGAGGTGAGCCTCACAGCCCGTTCAGGTTGTGAGGTTTTTATTTTCTTTTTCCTTCCGCCTTTTTCATCTGTGCAATCCGTGTAATTTGTGTAATCCGTGGACAAATTTTCTTAATTTTTAATCCGCGTTTATTTGTGGTTAACCTAAATCCGGCACCGTGGTTAATCCCG
>JAITIC010000242.1 GCA_031279635.1 Treponema sp.
GCATAAAAATCAGTGATGAAGCTTTCAGTGAAATCAATATTACAAATGCTGATTTTCATGGAGAATGGAATTATACTATATCCACTAATTTGTAAACTTTATTTATATACACTTCCTTAGTCTTAATAAAACCTCTCTTGACAAAACTATGGTTACCGGGTATTGGCATTAACAGACAGGTGGTTCATAATGAAAACAAGCCGGATGGGGATCGCCGCCGGTATCACGGTAACGGCGGTTTTGATAGTGCTCCTTATCTTTGCCCTCTTTTCCGGAAGCGTCAGAATCCCTCCTGAAACGATGGTCAGGATACTCTCAGGCCGGGAACGGGACACTCCCTTGGCACACATAGTGTGGGAACTCCGGCTGCCCCGTATCTTCATGGCCCTCCTGGTTGGGATGCTGCTTGCCGCCGGGGGAACTATTTCCCAGACGGTGTTCCGCAACCCCCTAGCGGATCCCTATATCATCGGTATCAATGCCGGCGCGGTGGCCGGCGCGGTACTGGCTTTTATGCTAAAACTGCCGGATCTCCATTACGGGCTGTTTGCGTTCCTGGGCGCGGCGGGTACCAGCTTCCTCGTTTTCAGGCTTTCCGCCGGAGAGGGTAGGACAGATACATCCCTGCTGCTCGTTACCGGCGTCGCGGTCAGTGCGTTTTTAAGCGCCCTCAGTTCTTTCTGTATGTACATGGCGGGGCAGGATTCGTACCGGGTTATGATCTGGACTATGGGCTACCTGGGGGCGGCGTCATGGAGCCGGATCATATTCCTGTCGGTTCCCCTTACACTAGGACTGCTCTATTTCCTGTATCACCGCCAGGAACTTGACGCTCTGCTCCTCGGTGACGACGAAGCCCATTCCCTGGGTCTGCCGGTTGCCTCTCTTAAACGGCGGCTCCTCCTGGCGGTAAGCCTTATGGCCGCTTTTTCCGTGGCCTTCGCGGGGATGATAGGTTTTGTGGGTCTCATCGTGCCCCACGCCGTGAGACGGCTGACCGGCAACAGCCACGGCCGTCTCCTTCCCCTGGCCGCCTATACGGGAGGGGTGTTCCTCCTCTTCGCCGATATTCTCTCCCGAACCCTCCTTGCCCCGGTGGAGATTCCCATCGGCGTAATCACCGCTTTTTTCGGCGCGCCTTTCTTCCTCTTCCTGGCGATCCGGAGGACCAAAGTCCCTATGGGTAAAGGAGGACGGTTTGTATCTTGAAGTGCGCGATCTCAGTTTCGCCTACCGTGACCGGCAAGTGCTCCGGGACATTTCCCTCTCGCTGTGCCCCGGTGAGGTCCTAGGGCTTCTGGGGCCCAACGGATCGGGGAAGTCAACGTTTCTTAAAACCCTGCTGGGTTATCTGAAACCTTCCGGGGGCGCCGTCGTTTTTTCCGGAATCCCCGATCCTTCCGACCGGAAAAGCCTTTCCCGGCTCCTCTCTTTTGTGCCCCAGCGGCCGGAACTGGCCGTATCCTTTTCGGTGCGGGAATGTATCCTCATGGGGCGGCTTCCCCATCTGCGTTCCCGCTGGGCTGGCTACGACCGGCAGGACCGGCAAAAAGTTGAAGCGGTACTTTCCGTGCTGGGCATTGAAGAGCTGGCGGACAGGGACATAACAACCCTTTCAGGCGGGGAAGTCCAGAAGGTGATCATCGGCCGCTGTCTGGCCCAGGAAGGGGAAGTGTTTTTGCTGGACGAGGTAACCGGCGGCCTTGATCTCAACCACACTATCGAAATAATGGAGCTTATGCGGCGGAAAGCGGACGAGGAACGGAAAGGCATTGTGGCGGTCCTCCACGATCTCAACCTCGCCTCCCAGTACTGCGACCGGATCGTCTTACTCAAGGACGGCTCGGTCCGTTGTCAGGGCAAGCCCCAGGATATTCTCACCGAGGCTCTGGTGGAGGATATCTACGGAATCCGCGCGCTGGTGCTGAAAGGAGCGGATGGGAAACCGTTCGTGCTGCCCCGCCGCGTCTCGGAGGAGTAACCTGCGGACTGAAAGCTATATGCGTTTACTTAACTCATGTTACGCAAGGAGAAAAATTTACCACGGATCACACGGACAGATACGGACTGTTGACTCGAAAATCCTGCTTTTGCACGTGCCGTCCGTGGCGGCCTGAAACATTTATACCAATAGGGGGTTGTTGTCTACGCATGCCGCCGTTACGCTCTTAACACGCTTGTATGTGCATTTCTTGAGAGGGTCCGTGGTTAAATTCTTAAGATATGGTAATTTTTCGAAAAATGAAAGTAAATGCAGGAGCCCTGCCTCTTACCAGAAATACTTAAGGCCCAGGGAAAAAACCTGGGCGGTGGACGGCCCCAGGGAATCGATTGTGCCAAGGATATTTTCCACGCCGGTAAAAACAGTGAAATGATTCCACAACATGTCGATGGAAAAGTACGTATCCAGGATAAACCGGTCCCGGTTATCCGGCTGGGCGGGGTTTATCAGAGGTGAAAAATAGCGCAGAAGCAGATAGGTATTGATGTCCGGCTGCCGGTAATCCAGGCCCAGTTTCATCTTTATGGTATGTTCAGGCTGCGGGTGAAAACGAGCTTCCTCTCCGCGATTGTATGCGTACAGCCAACTGTATCCCGTAGAAAAATAGCCGTAGGTCAGAAAACGGATCTTCCCCTCCGCGTCAATGCCGGTCCGCATGGAGCGGCTGATATTCTCTTTTTGATAGACGCGCCGCCTCCCTTCGGTCCGGAGATACCTGTCGTCAATTTCATTGAAGAGTTCATTGTGATACAGGGCGATTTCCCCGAAATAACCGGGAACGGCAAATTCAAGGGCGGCGTTTGTTCCCAGGGAATATTCGGGGGACAGGTCCGTATTGCCGTAGATATGCTGGGTTGTACTCTCGTAATCCATGTACAGATCATTAAAACTGGGCGCGCGGTAGCCCACGCCAACGCCGGCCAGTATACGGAACCCTTTGGGGAGATTGACCATTCCCGACAATTTTGGCGCCACGGCAAAACCAAATTGGGAATTCCGTTCTACCCGCAGTCCGCCCAAAAGCGAAAACATATCGGTACGATAATATTCAGCCTGAACGAACAGGGCTTCCCTGTCGATGCCGGCAAAGGGTATATCAAGATCATATTTTTGCGTGCTGTTATACGCCCCCTCCAGTCCGGCGCTTAATATCCAACGATCAAAACCGCCGTACACCCCCAACGCTTCAAGGACAGAGAGATTTTCGTTTTCGTGATTGCTCCCCCTGTTCCACCTGCCGGCGGCGGCGGAATAGGTATCCTTATCCCGCTGATAGAAATTATCATACAATCGGATGTTTATGTTCAAATTATCAACAGGACTGGTATCGGCTTCAATGTATCCGTCTGCGCGGATATACTTAAACTGATTAAGACTGCCGTCGGCAGCCGTTTGATCATCATGATTCAGGAACATAAACGATCCCCCCAGGCGGAGATTTGACAGACTGCCCAAGGCTAGGGACGTGTCAAGCCCCATTCTTCCCCGGTAGTATTGGGGAAGAATCGACTCGTTTTTATCCTCATCGTAATAATAGGCCCCCCGCGCGGCTTCAATATCCAGGGAATTCCGGGTAATCCCCACGGGAATACCTACAGCGGCGTTAACACTCTGTTCCCGCATCGGATTGACACCGTCGAAAAAACCCGGATTTTTCGGCGTTGCAGGATCGTTATAGGCCGGCAGGAACCGGTTTACCACCGACGCGTTCAGGGTAAAGGCGTCTTCCGGTTTTTTGGTTATTACATTGATCACCCCGCCTATGCCGTCGGAACCGTACAGAGCCGAATGCGGGCCGCGGATAATTTCTATCCGTTCCACATTGGCAAGGGGAAGGGTTTCCCCCCTGAGGCGCTGGGAATTTCTCCCGATTATACGCCTGCCGTTTACGAGATAGAGCACCCGGTTCTTATCCATGCCCTGAAGCTGGATATAATCACCCATTCCGTTGCTGGTATACATTATTCCGTAATCCGCCAGTATATCCCCCAGGGTATCGGCGTTTGCATGTTCAATTTCTTCCGCCGTGATAACTTCCGTGACTACGGGGCTGTCCTTGAGCCTTTTTTCGTTCCGGGTACCAGTTACGGTGATACCTTCAGTTTCTTCCCAAACCGGATAGTCCTCCGCGTCTTCCGTTTCCTGTGCCGCTGCCGGAAAAAACAGAAACAGGATAGACATGTAAAAAAAGAACACCGGTCCTGTCTTTTTCATAGATCCTGTGAGAATTCCTTTACCGTTTTGTAGAGTTCCAACAGATTTTCCACGATTCGGGGTGAGGAACGGAGGAACAGGGAAGAGGGCACCGTGCGGATATGCATCTTCCTGCCGGCCCTGGTTTGGGCAATTACCGGATCCGCGGCAAGAACATCCTCAGGGATCCTGAGGGATATGGACCCAAAGAGAAAATCCGGGTTCTCGGTGAGGATATACTCAGGCGAAAGAATGGGCTGGGCGGCGTCGAGCCCTTCGGCGATATTCTCGGTCCCCAGAATACGGAGGATTTCCCCGGCCAGCGTCGCGCCGGTAAAGGCCATAACGGGGTTGGCGGCATAGAGGAAGGCCCCCTTGAGGCGGAGCGGATGTTCCTCCAGTTCGGTTTTGATGACACTGAGCTTTGCCCTTTTATCCGCGACCAAGTGTTCGGCTGCCGCTTCCCTGCCGGTAAGCAGGCCCATGAGCAGGGCACTGTTAAAAATATCATCCATGCAGTAAGCCCCGTGAATAATCGCGCGGTATCCCCGGCGGCTGAAATCTTCGACGAGCGATACATTCATCGTGTTCCCGATAATCAGATCCGGTTCCAGCGAAACGATCAGTTCCTGATCGGGCCGGGCCTGATTGCCGACGGTGGGGAGCAGCGCGGTTTTTTCCTCCGGCCAGATAGGCTCCCTGTTTTGGGGAATCGCCAGAATGGAATCTTCCGCGCCGATTAAATACAGCGTTTCTACCGCCCCCGGGGAAATCACCACAATCCGGTGGTAGCGCGTCAGGGGAATTGTATTGCCCATCCTGTCGGCGATCCAATCCCCCTGCGGCCCCGACACCCGCTTCCAGTACAGATCCGCCGCCTCCGGGGCGGCGTTCTCCCCGGCTTTTTGTACCACTCTTCCGTTTCCCCGATCGTCACGGCTGCTACAGGCGGAAAACAGGGCCAGGGCCAGCACAATACAGATGGACCTCAACGTTTTGTGCATAGCCCCGCCCATTCGTGTTTACGTATCATTTTTTAAACCACAGACCTCATTGCCGCTTTTGTCCGTGTGGTCTGTGGTTACATTCTTGCGTAAGTAAACCGCACAGCCCCACCCGTCCCCGCCACACGCTACAGGGTCATGGCCTGGCCGGCATGGCGGACAAACACTCTCTGAATCCCCGGATATTCACCCAGGCCTTTCAGAACAGGTGTTACCTCATAGCCCTCCGATTCCATGATGGTCTTCCAGGAATCAGGCTCATCGCCGGCCATATCGTTATTCGCGTGATCCCCCGCCACGATCATCAGGGGGGACAATACAACCCTGGTTATGCCGTCAGTTTTTTTTAGTTCCGCGAGGACGTCGTCCAAAGAGGGGCTTGCCTCTACCGTTCCGACATAATAGCGGGATAATCCCCTGTCCTTGAGCATTTGGCCCAGTTTGGCGTAGGTGGCGTTTGCGCTGTGCTCCGTACCGTGGCCCATGAACACAAAAGCGGTATGGTCATCGGCATACGGTGCGGTCTCGTCGACGATGGTATCAATGACCGCATTGTAATCGACATCGGTGATAAGCAGGGGCTGGCCGTATTTAATGCGGGTAAACCGCTTTTCAAAAGGTTCGACCGCCTCAATAACGCTGTCGTATTCCTCCCCGTTCATCACATGGGTCGGCTGTACCACGACCTCTTTGACGCCGTCCCTGACCAGGCGTTTCATGGCCTGCTGGACATTGTCGATTTTGATCCCTTCCTCTTTTGCCAGCTTGTCGATAATGATCTGGCTGGTGAAGGCCCGCCGTTGTTCATAGTCCGGATACGCGGCGGCCAGCGCCTTTTCAATGGCGCCGATGGTTTTTTCCCGTGTATCGTCAAAGCTGGTACCAAAGCTGACCACCAGCAGAACCGGTTTTTCCGCGGTTCCCGAACGCGGCGCGCTTCCGCAGCCGATCAAAGTGACGAGCAGCGCCGCTAGCGCTGCCAGGCCGAAAGTTTGGAAAATTTTCATATTTCCTCCTTGCAAAAATAAAAAGAGCCACGGTACACACCATGGCTCTTACTACACCAGATCCGCAGATTAACTGGTATCATACCCTCCGGTGTGCGCAGAGAACTATGATATTGGTAACCCGGCTTTTACGGTAACGCACTTGCGAGGGAATTCCACCCTGCTTCCCCAATGAACTATCCAAGTCCTTTTGCAAAACTGAAGTTTTGAAAACAGGATCGTATTGTTAAATGACTATACAAGCTCCGGGTAATATTGTCAAGCGGAGTACTTGTAGTTCGTGTCAGGGAAACCGCATTATGAAGTTTGTACCCGTTCACCAGGGATATGACCAGTTGAGTAATTTAAAAATCGTATCTATACTGGAAAAATGATTTAGGAAAAAATCGCAGCCGATCGATTAAAAGTCATTGAGGAACAGCAAAAAGAGATAGAAGCGTTAAAGCGGCTGGTTAAAGAACTCAGCGAAAAGATTGCCCGGCTGGAAAAGAATTCAACAAACTCCTCTAAGCCCCCATCGTCGGATATAACCAAACCGCCGAAAGAAAAAGGGGATCAAAAGGGCCACAAAAAGCACGAACGGCCCCCGTTTCTCCCGGAACACATTGACCACATCATAGTTCTTGAATTATCACCATGTCCGTGTTGCGGCGGCCAACTGAACATGGTAAAGGAAGACGCGGAGACACGGCAGCAAATAGAACTGGTAACTAAACCATATCAGATAACGGAACATCACTTAGCTTGCCCCCTTTAAGGGGGCTTCCTCAAGCCACCGGCTATGCCGGTGGTCTTTGATTTACATTCGTTTTACTCATTTATGCGCTTAATTATCTTTATCCTGGAACATCATACTTGTCCCTATTTTTCCTATCTCTTAAAAACCTTCTTGTTGTGTATTACAACATCCGGTTCT
>JAITIC010000251.1 GCA_031279635.1 Treponema sp.
TCTGTCCACAAAGTCGGTTGCTTTGCGGACAGACATTGCATTTTCTCGCCTAACGGCTGCGAAAATGCGTTTTTTAAGGAAGTCTGTCCATAATGTGTCTACATTATGGACAGACTCTAAATAGAGTTATGACTGAGCCTGTTCCAACAAGTAAAGCGCTCTTCACGCAGGTGAAGCGCTGTCATACCGCTGCACCTCGTCATGCACGTATTCCAGTTTGATCCCCGTTTTGGCGAACATGTCCTCGGAGTCCCCGGCGTCGTGGTAGCGGCGCTGGCAGACCACCCGCACAATGCCGCAGTTGATGATCAACATGGCGCAGGTGCGGCAGGGAGTCATGCGGCAGTACAGGGTGGCGCCGTTGATGGAAATGCCCCGCTTGGCGGCCTGGCAGATCGCGTTCTGCTCGGCGTGGACGGTCCGGACGCAGTGGGTGGTGACGTTGCCGTCTTCGTGCAGCATCTTTTTGAACTGGTGCCCCACCTCGTCGCAGTGGGGCAGGCCCGCCGGCGCGCCCACATAGCCGGTTACCAGCAGTTGGTTGTCCTTGGCTATGACACAGCCTGAGCGTCCCCGGTCGCAGGTGGCCCGCTTGGCTATCGCGTCACAAACCTCCATGAAATATTCGTCCCAGCTCGGCCTGCGGTATTCGCTTTCTGCCATTTGACTCTCCTTGCGTGTATGTACAGTATGGCGGTATTTTCGCGGCAGCTCAATGGTACAAAGACTCAAATCCCTCAAAATAATTCCAATACTATAGGAGCCTGTCCCAACTGTGCGCTAACGTTCCCGGCATAGCCGGGGGCACGGTTTTGGGACAGGCTTTCGGCCTTGCGAAACTGCGGATTTCAAGGCTGCTTTCCAAAAACTGAAGTTTTGGGAAAGCCTCTATAAAAAATGAAAAAGTAAACGCAATAGTCCTGCCCTTGCCCCTCCCCAACGCGATAAGTTATACTAAATGTAAGAAAACTCAACGAAGGCGGAGAAAATGGTTATTTTAACGTTAAATTGCGGTTCCTCATCGGCTAAATATCAGGTTTACGACTGGGATGCCAAAGACATTCTGGCGGTGGGTATTGTGGAAAAAGTGACTATGCCGGGTTCCTTTATTACCCATAAGGTGAAGGGCAAGGAAGAATATTCGGCCCGGCAGGATTGTCTCACACACACCGATGCGGTGCAATGGATCATCAACCTCCTCACCAGCAGGGAGCAGGGGGTGATCAGCGACATGTCGGTGATCGCCGCGGTGGGCCACCGCGTGGTACACGGCGGGAACAAGTTTACCAAATCGGTGATTGTCGATGACGCGGCGATGGAGGCTTTCGGCGAGATGCGGGATATGAGTCCCCTGCACAATCCGGCCAACATTATGGGGATTGAGGCCGCGAAAAAGGTACTGCCCAATGTGCCCCACTGCGCCGTCATGGATACGGCCTGGCACCAGACCATGCCGCCTGAGTCTTTTCTTTACGCGGTGCCCAACGAGTGGTATGAGAAGTACCTGGTGCGGCGCTACGGCTTCCACGGGACGAGTTTTTTGTATACCGCCAAACGGGCGGCGGTGCTGCTCGGTAAAGACCCTTTCAAGACCAATTTGATTATCTGCCATCTGGGAAACGGCGCGTCGGTAAACGCCGTGAAGGACGGCTGCTCTTTTGACACTTCAATGGGCATCACCCCCCTTGAGGGCCTTGTGATGGGCACCCGTTCGGGCGACCTCGATCCCGCCCTCCCCTTCTATGTTATGCGCAAAACCGGCATGAGCGCGGCGGAAATCGAGAGCGCCCTGAACAAAAAAGCGGGGCTGCTCGGCCTTACCGGTCAGTACACCGACCGCCGGGATATTCAGGCCGCGGCGGTCAAGGGGGACAAGCAGGCCCTGCTCGCCCAGCGTATTGAGGCCCAGCGGGTAAAGAAGTATATCGGCGGCTATCAGGCCACACTGGGCAGGGTTGACGCGCTGGTCTTTACCGCGGGAGTCGGCGAATTTGCCTGGTTCATCAGGAACAAAATCCTGGACGGGCTTGAAGGTATCGGCATTGTCTACGATCCGGCGAAGAACGAGATGTCGCATACCAGAAATACGGAGACGATCATCAGCAAGCCTGAGTCAAAGATTCCGGTTTACATCATCCCCACCGATGAGGAACTGGTGATGACCGAGGACGCTTACGCACTGATGAAAGGGACTTACGACGTGCACACGAAGTTCACCTATTCTTTCCAGAGCAGAGATTATGTGAACAAAGGCCGCGCCGAGGGACTGAAGAGCGAGCTGGCAAAGCATCCTGAGCTGGCAGGTATTATCGCCGCTCCCAGTTGAGGTTTTACCGCGGACAGTACGGACACTTATGGAAAAAGTTGATTTACTCTGCATCGGCAACGCGATTGTGGATGTGTTTGTCAGGGTTGACGCCGCATTTATGGAACGGCAGGGGATAGGGGAACCGGTACAGCACATAAGCCGCGATCAGGCGGAATCGATTCTGAAAGAGAGCCGCGGCAACGCGCCGGTTTTTAGTTCCGGGGGCGGCGCGGCCAATGTGGCGAAAATCGCCGCGCTGCTGGATGTGGACGCGGCTTTTTCCGGCTGTGTGGGACAAGACGAGTTAGCCGCTGTTTTTGAAAAGGACCTTGTTGACGCCGGGGTCTCCCCTTTCCTTGCCAGGGGAACAGAAAAAACCGGCGTCTGCCTGATGCTTTCTGACGGCGGGGAAACCCGTATCGCGGCCGCTCCCGGCGCGGCGCTGGAATTTACCGACGCCGACGTGCGGGAAGAGACGATCGCCGCCGCGGAAATCGTGGTAATTGACGGCTACATCCTCGATCGCCGGCCCCTCGTACAGCGGATTTTACAGTTGTCGGACCGGCACGGAATCCCCGCCGCCCTGGACGCGGCTTCGCTTTTTCAAATCCGTGAAAAAACCGAGGAGATACTGCACTACAGCCGCAATTACCCGCTGATCATTTTTATGAACGCCGGTGAAAGTATTGTATTTTATAATACGATTAGAAAAGGCGACCAGGTGGAAGACACGCACAGCGAACAGGAAAAAGAAAAGATAATCCTGCGGTATATCTGCCCCATACTGAAACTTATCACCGACGGGGAAATTTTTCCGGTTTTCGTTATCAAGCTCGGAAGCCGGGGCGCGGTGGTGGTAGCCGGCGGCACTGTATACCGCGAAGAAACATTCGCTGTCATCCCCCGCAATACCGTGGGCGCGGGGGATGCGTTCTGCGCCGCTTTTCTTTCCGCCTGGATTAGGGGCAAGTCTCTGGGCGAGTGCGCCGCGCTGGGAAACAAAGTCGCCCGCGAAATGCTGGAAGTGCCGGGCAGCGGCATAAAGGCGGACAAACTCAAAACTTTCACCAAACAGCTTAAAGCGCATCAGCGCCGTTAAGCGCGCCGGTAAAAACGCGCCTCTACAGCAGCACTGAATCGGCTGTTTTTTTCCCTTCCGCCTCGCCGAGCAGGCAGCCGATTATGGCCACCGCGAAAGCGCCGGCGGTTCCGGCCCCCCGGCTGGTGATGATATTGCCGTCTATCACTACATTGTCTTCGGACCATTTCCCGTCCCGCACCTTTTCTTCCATACCGGGATAACAGGTAAACTTTTTGCCCGACAGGAGACCCAGCGGGGCGAGCACTACCGCCGGGGAAGCGCAGATAGCGCATACCCATTTGCCGGCGGCGGCCATTTCCCTGAGCAGCGCGGCGGTCTCTTTGGAAGCGGCGAGGTTCGAAGCGCCGCTCATGCCGCCGGGAAGGATCACCGCGTCCCAAGAAGCGGCGGCGGCCTTCCCCTGTCTTGCCAACTCCGCAAGCGTAATATCGGCGTTTATGGTAATACCCCGCGCGCCCTTGACAGCCAGGTTTCCCCCAATGGCGGCGGCGGTGACTTCCAGCCCCGAGCGGCGGAGATAATCAACAGGCGTAACCGCCTCCACTTCCTCAAACCCGCCGGCCAGCAGCACTATCACTTTTTTCGCCATGATACCCTCCTTACCGGATCATTATGTCACAGGGAAATTCTAAATGTAAAGTGCGGTACGAAGCTTGCGCGTCGGGTTGGATACGGAAACCATTACCACGTTTCAGAGATAATGAGCCGCGGCAAGCCTGGCAAGCGGACTTGCCTTGGGGTATTAAACCAGACTTTCGAATCAATAAGGGGAGCGCTTTGCGCAGCGCACCTCACTGCGTTACGAATTCGGCTCCTCTCTCATCCAGAACCTTCAGCTGTGACAGGGAAATGTACAAATAGGGATAGCCGTCCTCCTCATAGGTTTTTAATGTCCCGGTCGCCTCAACCCAATCGTCTACTTTGGGGTATTCGCCTTTGGAGGGAAGATCGTTTTCCCAGGCTACTTCAAAACCCGCGTTGCCGTCCGTGCCGCAGCAGCCGGGGCCGTAACGAAGCACAAAGCAATAGGGGTCTTCCCTTTCGCCAAAATATTCCTCTTTGAAAAGGCCCTCCAGTTTGATCATCTTTCCCAAATAGTCTTCGGTGTTCAGGTATATGTCATTGGTTTGAGCTATGTACATCTTTTCCTTTATTTCGATAATATCGCCGCCGGAATTAGAGGCGATTTTTTCCGGCTCTTTTTGAAGAACGCTCTCCGGCACCTTAACCGACAGCGTACCGGCCTTGTTGGTTTTTGCGCCGAGGGTTCTCCCGCTGCCGCAGCCTGAGAGCATAAAAACGCATAACGCGAAAACAGCGCATACTGAGGCCGGAAACGGCCTGCGGAAATTGCCGGCCAGCCAGAATAACACAAAGACGATTATGTTGATCATCACCACGCTTGCCCCGGTGGGAGTGGCATATATATATGAAATCACCACGCCGACAAAGAAACAACCTATCGAGATCAACGCGGAACAAACAGTAACACTTTTGAATTTTTTGAATATCCGCATTGAGCTTAAAGCCGGAAAGATGATCAGGCTTGAGATAAGCATCGCGCCCATCATGCGCATTCCCAGGACAATGGTAAGGGCGGTTAAAAGGGCAATGAGCATATTGTAAAGGCCGGTCTTTATGCCCGAAGCCTTCGCGAATGTTTCATCAAAAGTAATGGCAAAGAGTTTATTATAAAATGTAATAAAGAGGATCAGTACCGCCGCCGACAAACCGGTGCTTAAATACACATCGGTTTTGTTCATCGCGAGAATGCTGCCGAAGAGGTAATTGCACACATCGGTATTCATTCCCGTTGTCCGGGATATAATGACCACGCCGACGGCCAGAGAACCGGTGGAAATCAGCGCGATGGCCGCATCGCCCTTTATTTTGCTGTTCTCGCTTACGCGCAGAAGCAGAAAAGCGGCGGCCACCACCACCGGAATGGCCACCGTCAGAGGCGCGGCGTTCAGCGCCGTGGCAAGGGCAAGCGCGCCGAAGCCCACGTGGGAAAGCCCGTCGCCTATCATCGAGTAACGTTTCAGTACCAGGCTGACCCCAAGCAGGGCCGCGCAGACCGAAACCATGGAGCCGACCAGAACGGCCCTTGCCAGAAACGTATAGCCGAACATTTCTTTCAAGACATCAATCATTTGACTGCCTCCCGTTTTCAATATTGATTAAAGGTTTGCCCAGGTTGATGATTTGGCTCGCGTATTGTTTCGCCGCCTCAATGTCGTGGGAAACCATCACAATAGTCATTCCCTTTTCCGCCTGTATTTTTTTGAGGAGCCGGTAAAGCTCTGCCGTGATCAGGGGATCAAGCCCCGATGCCGGTTCGTCCAGTACCAGCAATTTCTCCGCGGCGCAGAGGGAACGGGCCAGCAGCACCCGCCGCTGCTGGCCGCCGGACAGTTCCCTGAAACAGCGTTCTTTCAGATCGCTTATTTCCAGCAGGCGCATGGTTTTTTCCGCCCTTTGTTTTTCCGCTTTGGAATAAAAGGGCCGCAGGCCCGTTCTGCCCAGATTGCCGGACACCACTATTTCCCACGCGCCGGCGGGAAAATCCTTTTTCGCGATCGCTTCCTGGGAAAGATAACCAATTTCGGTTTTTTTTATTTCAGGACTGATGGCAAGCGTTCCACCCATCGGACTCATCAGGCCCAATATACCCTTAATCAAAGTGCTTTTGCCGGAACCGTTCTCGCCGATAATACAGAGATACCCGCCCCGGCGCAGCGTAAAACTCAAGCCGCTGACAACGGGGTTTCCGCCATAACCAAATGAAACATTTTGACCAGTGATAATAGTATCTGCGCCTGACATCGTAAATCTACACCTTTTTTCCTATAGGACTTTCCCAAAACTTCAGTTTTGGGACAGACTCCATTTTATCCTTTTTTTCGTTTGGTGTCTGCCTCGCGCAGGCGGGTTCCTGGGTTTAATACCAAATTTTTGCAAGCGTTGCGTTATTTGAGCCGGAGCAGGCTTGGCAAGCGCAGCGTGCCTGGCAAGTTGCGCTTGCCTTAGGGTATTAAAAAGGCAGTTTTTCTATCTCTTCCAGAGTCGGCGCCGCGGCGCCGCGGCGGGAACAAACAATGGAGGCGGCCTTGTTGGCAAAAAAGAGAGCCTCGCGGAGTTCCTCCGCGTCAAGGGCGGCGATTTTTTCCCCGGACATTTTATTCCGCGTTTCCAGGCGGGAAAGAAAGGCCCCGTGAAAAGTATCCCCCGCGCCGATAGTGTCCACAACGGGCAGATTGACCACCGGCGCCTCCGCTTCAATAAGACCGCCGTTGTTGGAACGAAGCAGGGCCATTGCGCCGTCGGCTCCCAGTGTGCTTATAACCAGACGGGGCCCCAGGGACAGCACTTTTTTCAGCGCCGTTTGCAAATCCATTCCGGGGTAGATAAATTCAAAATCCACGGCGGAAATTTTTACGATGGTGGAAACGGCAACCCATTTTTCAAAACGTTTCATATACGCTTCCCGGTCATGGATCATAAAGGGCCTGATGTTGGGATCAAACGAAATAACGATGTTACCCGCTTCTTTGGCGCGCAGCGCCAGTGTTTCGATGGCGGTCGCTACCGGCTCCATGGTCATTGCGATGGAACCGAAGACCAGGCAGCGGGAGCCGGCCGGAAACGACGCGGGAATATCCTGTATAGAAAACGAGCGATCAGCGGCGCCCTCGGTATAAAAAAGATACTCAGGCTCCCTGTTTTTTCCCAGTTTGACAAAGGCCAGGGTACTGTGCTCATCGGCACGGATAATCATATCCGTACCGACACGGTTGTCCCTGAGCCGCCGGATCAGGGCCTCGCCAAAAAAATCTTTCGAAAGCCTGCCGATGAATTGCACCCCGGCGCCCGCCCTGGCCGCGGCGATGGCGGTATTGTAGGGGCTTCCTCCGGGGGCGGGATAGAACACCTCTTTATCACCGGAATTTTGGGGAACCATGTCGATCAAGGCTTCACCGCAGACTATTATCATCGTTGCTTCCTCCTGTGTTACCGTGATTGTACCCTGTTTTATTCCTATTTGGAAGCGGTGGTCTATAAAAATTTTGATGGACGGAACTGCACCGTTATGATAGAATAAGGTTGTCCGCAAACCTCCGGGTTAAAGTCCGTTTGGTCTTTAGCCCGCTGTTAAACAGGTTTTCGAACAAGTCTAATTAGAGTCTGTCCATAATGTAGACACATTATGGACAGACTACCTTAAAATTATTGCATTGTCTTTGGATGACCGCTTGGGGAGTTAGCCTGAGCCAGGGAGTGTGGATGAAAAAGATATTACTTGCCGCAGGCACCGGTATTTATGTTAGGGCGCTGGATCGTCTTGAAACCGGATTAAAGCAGCGGGGTCTGGCGAAACAATATTCCGTTACCAAGTGCAAGGTTCCCGAACTGAAAAAGCAGGCCCCCGGTTTCGATCTTGTTATACGTACCGCCTTGCTCACAGACACGGTTGACACGCCGGTCATCAACGGCGTGGGGCTGGCAACCGGCGGACAGGCCGCGGAAGCCGTTCTGGACGAGATAGCAGCGTTTATTTTATCCGATACTACATCTTGAATTCGTTGCCCAGGTACACTTCCCGCACCATTTCATTGATGAGGATAACGTCCCGGTCACCGCGGGCGACAATCGTGCCGTCGGTGATGATAAAGGCTTCGGTGGTGATTTCCAGGGTATCCCGGACATTGTGGTCGGTGATGAGAATGCCGATGCCCTTGTCGGCAAGGCGGCGGATGATCTGTTTGATTTCATAGACCGCTATGGGATCGATACCGGCGAAAGGCTCGTCCAGCAGGAGGAACTTGGGTTCCGTGGCCAAAGCGCGGGCAATTTCGGTGCGCCGCCGCTCGCCGCCTGAAAGGGTATAGCCGTTCTGTTTTCTGATCCGGGCAATGCCGAATTCATCCAGTAGACCTTCCAGCCGTTCTTTTTTTGCGGCCTTGTTGATGTCGCGGCGGCTTTCCAGAATCGCCCAAATGTTCTGTTCCACGGTGAGTTTGCGGAATATCGACGCTTCCTGGGGCAGGTAGGCGATGCCCTGCCGCGCCCGGCGGTACATGGGCTTCGCGGTAATATCAACATTATCCATGGTAATGGAGCCGGTGCTGGGCCGGTAGAAACCGACAATCATATAGAAAATCGTGGTCTTCCCCGCGCCGTTGGGACCCAAAAGCCCGGCCACTTCCCCGTTGTGCATGGAAAAGCTGACTCCCCTGACCACTTCCTTGTGGCCAAAACGTTTGTGCAAATCTCTTACCGCCAGAATGTGAAGCTCGCCCGGAACAGCAGGCTTGGACGGGATGACCGCCTCGATTCCGAGTTCGGCAAGACTGGCGCTTACCGTATCGATCCGGGTAATGACAGGGTCGGCGGCGGACTCTACCTTTTGCGTATCCTCAAATTTCGGGGCCTCCCGAAACTCCTCCGCCTTTTTTATAAGAGAATCGGTTTGTAGCAACGCGGGTTTTACGGCAGACGCAACGCCGGCGGCAGGTGTGAGCGTTGGTTGGCCGGGCGCGGATTTTGCGGCGGGCGCAGCTTTTGCCGCAGACGCAATCCCGGTCGCGGGCTTTTGTTGGCTAATTGCGGGCCTTACGCCAGGCGCAACGCCGGCGGCAGGGGTGGGCCTCGGTTGGCTGAGCGCGGATTTTGCGGCGGGTACAGCTTTTGCCGCAGACGCAATCCTGGGCGCGGGCTTTTGTTGGCCGGGCGCGGGTTTTACGGCAGACGCAACGCCGGCGGCAGGCGTGGGCCTTGGCTGGCTGAGCGCGGATTTTGCGGCGGGCGCAGCTTTTACCGCAGGCGCAATCCCGGGCGCGGGCTTTTGTCGGCTAATTACGGGTTTTGCGGAAGACGTAGCGCCGGCAGCAGGTGTGGGCCTCGGTTGGCCGGGCGCGGGTTTTACGGCGGGCGCAGCTTTTACCGCAGGCGCAATCCTGGGCGCGGACACGGGCCTTGGTTGGCTACTTGCGGGCCTTACGCCAGGCGCAACGCCGGCGGCAGGTGTAGTACGGACGAGCGACGTGTCGGGAAATACGGGTGGAGGAGCTGTTGCCGCAGGCGCTATCCGGGGCGCGGGCCTTTGTTGGCTACTTGCGGGCCTTACGCCAGGCGCAACGCCGGCGGCAGGTGTGGGCCTCGGTTGGCTGAGCGCGGGGTTTACGGCGGGAGCAGCTTTTACCGCAGGCGCAATCCTGAGCGCGGGCCTTTGTTGGCTACTTGCGGGTTTTACGGCAGACGCAACGCCGGCGGCAGGTGTGAGCGTTGGTTGGCTGAGCGCGGATTTTGCGGCGGGCGCAGCTTTTGCCGCAGACGCAATCCTGGGCGCGGGCCTTTGTTGGCCGGGCGCGGGTTTCGTGGCGGGTAAAGCCCTCTGTTGTTGAATAATCGCGGCGCTCAGTTGACCCGCCGCGGCCCTCTGTCGGCCCGGCACACCTCCAACGGCAGATACGGCTTTCATCTGATTCCCCGCAGCCCCCACGCCGGACGCCGCCTTCGCCACAGGCACAGCCCCCCGCTGTCCAGCCGCCGCCCCCGGTTGGCCCACCGTTTCCTGCCGGCCGGATGCGGACTTCGGCTGACTTCCCGCAGCCTTCGTACCGGCCCTCCCCACAAGCGCGGGTTTTTTAGCCGCATGCGAATTATTCGGTTTTTGTGTTAGGGGATATTTTTCCATGGTCTCAGTTTTTTATGGTACCGGAGACGGCGCCTTCCATGGTAACATCATCCGTGTCCAGGTCCACCCGAATCCGGTCGGCCCGGAATTCGTCGTCTTTTTTGTATACCACCGGAAAGCCGGAAAGATCCAGCAGTTTTTCGTCACGCCGGTAGATGGCATACTCGGAGCGGCAGACCATGTCGTCTTTGAAAAGCCGGACCGAAATTTGAAACACCGTCACCTCGGCTTCTTCGTCATATTCGATAAAACGGCCCCTGGCGACAAGCTCATTTTTCCGGTCCTCCAGGCTTGAGTTGCCCTCCAGGCGCACAATTTTTAAATTCCGGTCATAGCGGAGCCTGTCCGTTTGGAAAAATATCTCCTTTTCCTCTTCAACGCCCGACACGCCGCCGGTGCAGTCGATGAACTGATTATCCTCCCCCTGCAGTTCTATCTTTTCGGCCCGAAGCAGCAGATTATCGGAACGAACCTCCGCGTTCCCCACAAGAATCGTAACCTCTTTCCCCATGGCCTTGGTTCCCGACATCTTGTCCGCCTTGAAAGTAAAAGTATCCGCGCCGGTGAATACGGCGGCAAAAAACAGGCAGAAAATAATTACACGGGATTTTTGAAAAAGGTTCATTCTACTATCTCCTCTGCGTCGGGTTCGGGTTCGGGTTCGGCCCCGGTTTCGGTGACACTTCCAGTTTCACTTTTTTCTTCTTCTTCGTCTTCGTCTTCGTCTTCGTGAATATAGGTACCGCTTACGCCGCCTGAAAATTCCCAGGTACGCTGCCGTGCGTCCGCACGGAACCCGATGCCGGAAAATCCCGTACCGCTCGACTGGACGATATTCACCGCGTTGGTTTCCCCGCCCAGCAGAAGCCGCTCCTTGTCTTTCCACTCAAGCTGTTGAGTCTCAATGATTATATCCTCGGACGCAACTTCGATCCTCACCCCGTCGTTCATGCTGATATTGCCCGAATCGATTTCCGCCTCGGCGCTGCCCGCCCGGCCGTAGGCGTTTACATCTTTCCCGTCATTACCGAACTGTTCAAAAGAAAAATTCCGCAGCCTCATAACCCCACGTTCTTCATAGCGTTCCGCCTGTTCCGCCTTAAAACGCGCCAGCGGGTCCGAGGACCTCACCCGTACATACTCGACATTTTGCATCACAATATCCGGTTGGTTGGCGTCCGGCGTTTCATTTTGACCGTAATCAAACGTACATGAAGCGGCAAAAAACAACAAAGAACAAATAACCAAGATCATGTACACCACCCCCCATCATGACGCCCAAATCAGACGGTGTTGTCTATAAAGTCCAATTCATAACTATTCAAGAGGGGGAAATCTCCCCCGCCCAATAAACGCACAACGTTAAGCCGTGTGGATGAATAAATGCGGCGCGGCGTAGGTCCGGTGGCCGCCCGCTGTATGCCTGGCAGTTTGTTGCGCTTCACGCATTATAATCCCTGCAAACCGCTTTAGCAGCAAGCTGCCCTTTATACTGAGGATTTTTTTGCGTTTTTCCTGAAAGATTGCAAAAAAACCCACAAGCGCAACAGGCTGCCAGACCGCGCGGCGGCTTTAACCGCCACTGTGACGCCGCTCCAGCCCGTTGCGGCAAGTCTTCCGCTGCCCCCTCTGCGCGGGCAGGAAGCCGTCCGCTTTTGGCCCCCGCAGCGCCCCCGATATCTCAGTATATCACATAACAGGCCGTCTTACCAATTACCGCTTGCCGCTTTCGCCGCGGCGATAAAATCCCTGAACAGGGGCGCCGCCGCGGTAGGCTTCGATTTAAACTCAGGGTGAAACTGCACCCCCAGGCCCCAGGGATGATCCGGCCACTCGACACATTCCACGAGGCTCCCGTCCGGGGTAAGGGCCGCAATTTTTAGCCCGCTTTCGGTCATCTCCTTACGGTACTGGTTTGAAAATTCGTAGCGATGCCGGTGGCGCTCGGAGATGGTTTTTTCCCCGTAGGCGGCAAAGATGCGCGTCCCCTCTTCCGTCGCCGTTTTGCTTGCCCCAAGCCGCATTGTTCCGCCGTAATCCCTCACGTTTACCTGATCTTCCAAAAGGCTTACCACCGGATGTTTGGAATCTTCGTTGAATTCCGTGGAGTCCGCGTCTTCCCATCCCAGCACGTTCCGCCCCCAGTCTATCAGCATGATCTGCATACCCAGGCAGACGCCGAGGTAAGGCGTCTTGTTCGTCCTTGCCCAGGCCGCGGCCTTTACCATACCGTTGATCCCCCGCTGGCCGAAGCCGCCGGGAACGAGGATGCCGTCGAGCCTGCCGCCCGCGGAATCCGCCCGCCCTCCCAGTATGCTATCGATGTTTTCCGCCTCCTCAAGCCGCGAAGAATCGAACTTCACCAGTTCCACCTCAACGCCGCATTCCAGGCCCGCGTGAAACAGCGCCTCGTACACCGACTTGTAGGCGTCATGGAGTTCCATGTACTTGCCCACAATGCCGATGCGCACTTTTCCCTTTCGCGCGGCAAAGCGCTCCATCATGGACTGCCATGCCCGTATGTCCGCGTGCCGGCTTTCCACCCCCAGTTTCTTCAAAACCACCTGATCCAGTTTTTGGCCGAAGAAAACAAGGGGTATTTCGTAAATTGTAGTATCAACATTGTAGGAAGTAAAGACCGCGTCGGGATCAACGTTGGTAAAAAGAGCAATTTTCCGTCTTGTGGCATCGTCAAGCATCACCGGCGCGCGGCAGATCAGCACATCCGGCTGAATTCCCATTTCCTGCATGGCTTTTACCGAGTGCTGGGTAGGCTTGGTCTTGAGTTCCCCCCCGGCCACTTCGGGGATAAGGGTAAGGTGTACCGAAATGGCGTCGGTTCTGCCGCACTCGTGGATCATCTGCCGGGCCGCTTCCAGGAAGGGAATGGATTCGATGTCCCCCACCGTGCCGCCGATTTCTACAATTACCACATCGGTGTCCGGGTCTTCCCTGGAGACCGCCAAAATCCGGCTCTTTATCTCGTCGGTAATGTGGGGGATTACCTGCACGCAGCGTCCCAGAAAACGCCCCTCCCGCTCCTTGCGGATAACCGCCTCGTAGACCTGGCCGGTGGTCACCGAGTTGGCCTTGGTAAGGTGCCCCCTGGTAAAGCGCGCGTAATTCCCCAGGTCCAGGTCCGTTTCGGCCCCGTCGTCGGTCACGTAGACCTCGCCGTGCTGGTAGGGACTCATTGTTCCCGCGTCCACGTTGATGTACGGGTCGCACTTGACCATCCTGACATTCAGCCCCCTGGCCTCCAGCAAAGCCCCCAGAGACGACGCGGCAACACCTTTCCCCAAACTGGAACAGACACCACCGGAGACAAAAATAAACTTGTTCATGTAGTAGTATTATTTCGGGAAAGAGGGGGTTGGTCAAGGGGCTAATCGGATGATTGGATTAAACACACTAATATGAGGCTTTCCCAAAACTTCAATTTTGGGAAAGCAAGCTTGAAATTCGCAGTTTTGCAAGGCTGAAAGCCTGAAAAACTGCAAGAGTCTGTCCCAAAACCGTACCCCGGCTATGCCGGGAACGTTAGCGCACAGTTGGGACAGGCTCTATATATCGGTTTTGTCCGTCCTGTCCGTGATGATCCGTGGTTAAATTCGGAATTCCTGAGATGATGTTGGTTTCCGGGCGATCGTTTCTTAGAAATTTGCCCTCTTTACCGCGGCTGAATAGATGCAAGTAAATGCAATAGCCCTGTTCCCTCTTCCCGTACCTGCCTCTGATATACTACCCTTCAATATACTCATGGCGGACATTTTCAGCTTGTATCAAAACTGCCTCTGCTGTCCGCGCGCCTGCGGGGTGAACCGGGACGCGGGGGAGCGGGGCTTTTGCGGGGAAACGGCGGAACTGCGCCTGTCCTCGGCCGTGCTGCACCGGGGGGAAGAACCTCCGCTGACCGGCAAAGGCGGCTCAGGCGCGGTCTTTATCACCGGCTGCAACCTCGGCTGCGCCTTCTGCCAGAATTACCAGATTTCGCGGGGCGCGCGTGAACCTTTGGTTCGCAGGAGTTTGCGGGGGAAAAAATCATCCGGGGACGATTTTGAAGGTGACGAATGCGTGAAGCGCGGCAAACGCCCGGGCCGGACCGTGTCCGCCGAAGAGTTTGCCCGCATCTGCCTGACCCTGCGGGACCGGGGCGCGGAAAACATCAATATCGTAACCGGAAGCCACGCGGTTCCCGCCATAGCAGCGGGGATAAGCGCCGCGAGGAACGCCGGCCTTGAGCTTCCCGTATTGTGGAATTCCTCAGGCTACGAGAGCCTTTCCGCACTTGCCATGCTCAAAGACCATGTCGACATGTATCTGCCGGACCTTAAAACCCTCGACAGCGGTCTCGCGGCGAAATGGTTAAACGCGCCGGACTATCCTGAAACCGCTCGTGCGGCAATCCGCGCGATGATCGCCGCGCGAGCGGGAAAAGTGATCGTCCGCCACCTGATTTTGCCCGGCTGCCTTGACTCCACCCGCACGGTCTTGTGCTGGTTCGCCGAACACGCCGCGGGCAGGGCGCTTCTTTCCGTAATGACCCAGTACACGCCCATACCGCAAAACAACAAGCGGGCTGACGGCCCTCCCGGCCGCTTCCTCAATGAAGCCGAATATGAAACCGTACTCGGCTGGCTGGAAGAATTCGGCATAGAGGACGGCTTTTGTCAGGAACTCACTGCCGGCAGTGACTGGCTGCCGGACTTTAACCGGCCCAATCCTTTTTCGTCGGCGCTTTCCGTTCCGGTGTGGCATTGGAAGGGATGAGCCTCCGTGGGGCAAGCCCCGCGGTATCTTAAGCGTTGTATTAGTTCGAGTCTGTCCATAATGTAGACACATTATGGACAGACTTCCTTAAAACAGGCATTTTGCGCACCGTTTTGGTACAAAACGGGAGCAAATGCAAGGTCTGTCCGCAAAGTAAC
>JAITIC010000275.1 GCA_031279635.1 Treponema sp.
CAGCTCCTCCGCCTGATAATAGGAGGCGTCTTTTTTCAGGGCCCGCGCGGGGATATTGACGGTGGCGGGGAAGCCGAAGTAGTCGGCAAACTCCGCGTAAATTTCCGGCCTGTGGATAAAGTCGATGAACTTGTAGGCCAGGTCCACGTTCTTTGCGCCCTTGAGGAGGCACATACTGTCGATATACGCGGGGCCCCCCTCGGAGGGAATGAAAAAGACGGTGTGCGCTTTTTGCTCCTCAGAAATTTCTTCGTACACCACCTCCGCGTAGCCCTGGACAACCCAGAAATCCTCGTCCGCAAAGCCCTTGCCAAAAGCCTCGGCGTCGAATTTTACCAGGTTTGGCTTCCAGGAATTGTTCACCAGATCCCTAGCCGCGGCGATCTCCGCAGGGTTAAGGGTGTTCACCGAATAGCCCAGGTAGGCCAGCGCGTCCCCAAGCACTTCCCGCATATCGTCCAGCATGGTCATTTTTCCCCGCAGATCCTCGCGGCTGAAGATGGACCAGCTTTTTTCGTACTGGGGAACCCTGGCGGTGTTCACGGCAATCCCCGCGGCGCCGAAGTAGTAGGGCACGCTGTAGTCCATGTTCGGATCGTAGGCTGCCTTTTGCAGCGCCATGGGATCGATGTTTCCCAGGTTGGATAATTTCGACTTGTCAATTTTTTCCAGCATACCCTGCTTGATCATGATGGAAACATAATCCCCGGAGGGGAAAACCAGATCGTAGCCCGTGCCGCCGGAGAGGAGCTTGGCGTAAAGCTCTTCGTTGGAAGCATAGGTGTCGTACACAATTTCGCAGTTGTACTCCTGTTCAAAAGCCCGCAACACCGAATCCGGGGTATAATAGGTCCAGTTGTAAACATAGAGCTGCGGTTTTTTGGAACACCCGCCCAATGCGACGAGCGTCGAAACAGCGAACAGCGCTGCGCTCAAGACCGCAGCCACAACAGGTATTTTCTTCATCCCTTCCTCCTTGCGCCGAATCCTTTTTTCGGCGGCTTTCTTTGCTAAATAGAAACTCTATACGGAATTTCTTATTTTGCGGCAATGTATTTCAGGAAATTCCTGAGCAGATAACTGAGGGCCACGGTTCCCAGGATCATCACCACCGAAAGGGCGTTGATAACCGGGGACACGCCGAAGCGGATTGACGAGTAAATGTACAGCGGCAGCGTGGTGGATCCGGGCCCGGCGACAAAGTAGGTGATGACAAAGTCCTCAAGGGAAATGGTCACGGCGGTTAAAAAGCCGGAAACAATGCCGGGCATACAGAGGGGCACCGTAACTTTCAGGAAGGTCTGCCGCTCGGTGGCGCCCAGATCGTGGGCCGCCTCAATGATGGAGAAGTCGAATTCGTCCAGCCGGGCCATCACCATGAGGAACACAAAGGGAAGGTTAAAGGTGGTGTGGGCGATAAATATGGTCAAGAGGCCAAGTTTTAGTTTTATCCCCGCAAAAAAGAGGGACAGCGAAACGCCGATGATGATCTCCGGCAGTATCATGGGGAGGAAGGAGATGGTTTGCACGTAGTTTCGCAGCCTGAACCGGTACCAGTTGACCCCCACGGCGCCCAGGGCTCCGAACACCGTGGCGGTGCCCGCGGAGGTGACGGCAATAATAATGCTGTTCCGGAAGGCCCGCCATAGATCCCTGGAATGGAAGAAAAGCTGTTCGTACCAGACCAGGGAAAAGCCGGTCCAGCCCATGCCCTTGGACGCGTTGAAGGAATAGAGGATCAACACCAGCAGGGGGAGAAAAAGAAAAATCAGGGCGACGATAAAAACGGTTTGCGAAAACGAAAAGGGCTTGCGCTGATAGGCCCGCCGGGCATGGCGCGCCGCTTCCCCCTTGGCTTTTCCGGGTTTGATGTTGGTGATAATGCCCCTGATGTTGAGCTTCAACCTTCGCCCCCTTCGGCTTTCAAGGCCCCCGGGAAATTCGCCGGCTGTTCAGCGATCCTGCCGTGGGCGTCACGGCGCTGGAGGTTTATCATGATGAGGACCCCCAGGGTGGTAATCGCCGTGAGCGCCATGGAGATCGCCGACGCCAGGGGCCAGTTCCGGGCCTTGGTAAGCTGGTCCGCAATAACGTTCCCCAGCATATAGGAATCCTTGCCGCCCACCAGGAGGGGCACCGCGTAGGCGCCGAAGATGGGTATAAAGGTAAAAAGCACCGCCGTGTAAATGCCGCTGCGGATATTGGGGAGCAGCACCCGCGTCATGGACTGGCTTTTGGAGGCCCCCAAATCCCGGGCGGCCTCCAGGAGGGAAAAATCGAATTTATCAATGGTGGCGAAAAGGGGCAGTATGGCGTAGGGCAGGTACATATAGACCAACACTAATATTACCGATCCTTGGTTGTACAAAAACGGGATATAGGTGGTGATAAACCCGATCCAAATAAGCAGGTCGTTCAAAAAGCCGTTGTTGCCCAGAATATTCATCCAGGCGAAAACCCGGATGAGGAAGTTTGTCCAAAAGGGGATGATGATCAGCAGCAACAAAACGGTTTGGCGCTTGCTCCGGGCCATAAAGTAGCCGCAGGGCAGGGCGATGATGATGGTGATGAACGTGGCGACAATGGCGGTAACAAGGGTGCGGATCGTGATGACGATAAAGCTGGGGTTGCCCAGCTCCCGGTAGGCGCCCAGGGTAAAAGCCCCGGGGACCACGCCGCCGTAGAGTCCCTTCCGCAGAAAGCTGTAGAGCACGATAATTAACAGGGGCGCCAAAAAAAACGCGGTGAACCAGATCGTCATGGATGCGGAGTAAAGCGGGCCGTAGTTGCGCCTGACAGCGTTGGCGCTCACGGTTCTTTGGCTCCGACGATGTAGCCGTCGTTGGCGCTCCAGGAAAGGTACACCGAATCTTTCCACACAATGTCGGGGCCGGTATCGGAGTATTTGGCGTGCTGCTTTATCACCCTGATGAGGAATTTTTCTTTGACCTTTACGTAGAATTTCGTCTGAAACCCCGAATAGATGGGCTCTTCCACAAAGCCCTGGAGCAGGTTGATGTCCCCCCTGGCAAAGGCGGGCCTTTCTTTGGAGATGAGCACCTTTTCCGGGCGGATGGTAAAACTTACCGTTTGGCCTGCTTGCAGTTCGTCCACGGTGGT
>JAITIC010000075.1 GCA_031279635.1 Treponema sp.
CTTTTAATTCGCAAATCTTGCACTAAATGACAGTACCGCCCGCCGTTTCCAGGGCTTACCTTTTACCTATATGAAGGTACAAGGAAGCGGCCCGAATTTGCTTTATTCGCTCATTCCCCTTGATGATTTTAAGGCGGTTCTCGGCATTGATGACCGGGAGGATGCTTTAAGCCGCTATTACCTTATCACGGCAACTTATACCATTGAGCAATACTGCAAACGGCGGCTACTCCGCAAGAAGCAAACCGACTACCTGACCTTTATGGGGGAGTATGTCTTTAGCCTCCGGGAATACCCGGTACGCCGGATACTGTCTGTTCATGCCGCTACTGCCGGTTCGGTACAACGAGGAGAAGCCCTCTCCTGCCCGGAAAACCTTGTAGACCCCAAACATTACTATTGCCTCCCCGATGAGGGTATTCGGGAGGACATACCCTTCTCGCTGGTTCTGCGGCCTCCTTTTCAGCTTGTCCGTGAGGAAATGGGGATAAAGGTGCGGTATCTGGCGGGGCCAGAAAATTCTTTTGAAAGTGAGGATTTTTTTCGGCCCCACGCCGTGCCGCATTATCCACAAACACGCTCAATGTTTCGCGTGCAATATTGGGCGGGGTATACACCGGGGAAAGCCCCGGCTGATTTGGCCTCGGCCTGTCTGGAACTGGCGGCGTGGAGCATGACCCGGTACAAAGGGCGGCGTATCGGGCTGACCGGGGCTGTCCGGGGTAACGGCAAGGATGGGGAACATCTGGAAACCTCCATGCCGGAGAACGTCCAGATTCTGATGGAACCATATAAAAGGCGGGTTATATAGGAATGACGTATATGACAGATAAATCCTTACTTATAGAAGAAATCATCATAAATTCCGTCAAAAAACTCCTTTCCGGGCCGGTCAATGAACTATTGGGAGAAATGGAATACCCAATACCCCCGGTTGAGTTTGGCAGTTACCGGGGCGGCTCTGTCGTAGTCCCGGCTATCGCCCTTTCCACCTGTGAACGAAGTGAAAAAGAGCGGATTATCCGGCTGGACGCTTATAGCCTGATCATCACCTTTACCGTGCCGGAACACCCGTCAGACCAAAGGTCTGTTGGGGAGCGGAACTGTTATGCCTACGCTTCATCGGTAGCCGCGGTGTTAAGGGAAAATCCTACCCTGGGCGGGATGGCAAGCCGGGCGGTACTTATGGGGAAGAAGTATGCCCCGCCGAAACATCCGGGAACCGGGGAGGGGTGGGAACTGGTCTTAACCTTGCGGATTACGGTAGAAGGGGATGGCTATGGTAATTAACGGCTGTGATTGTCTGATCGTGATTAAAACCCAATACCGGGAAATGGGCGTACCCTACGCCGGAGAAACCATCAGGGAAGCGGTTAGTCTTTTGAAAGAGGAAGCCGCCATTGAGGGGGACGGTCTTTGCCGGACTATCCGCAAGAGCGGCGGGGTAACGGGGTGTGTGGTAACGCCTTTGACTATCGGGACGGTTCCCCTTCTCCTCTCCCTTGCTATGGGATCAGCGGGGCTACCGGTGTATGTGTCCGAAACCCGGAACCTTTATCGTTACCATTTGAACCTTCTGCCTGTGGAGGGCGGCTCTCACTTTGATTTAGTACAGGAGCGGGGCGGTTCCCGAAAACTCTATGAGAACTGTACTGTTAGCGGCTTTGAACTGCGCTGTAACCGGGGGGAAACGGTTCACCTGAAACTGGACGTAAAAGGGGAACGGCCTCCGGCGATTTATCCCTATACCGACCCATTGAAAACAGAGGGCGGGGAACGGTTTAGCGGGACTTATGTTACTTACCGGATAAATGGCAAGGAATACCCGAATATTTACGGCCTTACCCTTTCAACGAAAAAAGAGGGCGGAACAAAAACGGAACTGTGGATAAAAAGGGCTTTGGAACAGGGCGGAGACTTGCCTGACCCGATTGATGAATTGAGCATAACGGCGCAACTGCTCCGGGATACATACGAATACCGCTATTTTGGAATGTTCCGCATAACGCTGACCCGGTTGGTGCTGGTATCCGATGAGACGGCCATAGACTGCGCCGATGCGGTGATTGGCCCCCTGCGGTATTACGTTACGGGTACGGTAAACGCCGAAGTGTTTACCTCTACTGGGGAGAATTTGGAATGAAGTTTTACGAGATAGACAATGCCCTTGTTGAAGCCATTGGAGCGGGAGACAAGCCGGTACGGGTTCTGATAGAGATTGATTTTACCGGGGACGGTTCTTTTGAAAGCGTTTTTGAACAGGATATTCTGGAAGCCGACTTTTACGGCCTGAAAGAAGCGGCGGGGGGAACCTCGGCCCGGGGGGAAATACTGTTGGCTAATCCCCAGGGGATTTACTCCTATACCGGTGCGGGGCCGGGGACGCAAGTTAAGGTGTCGTTTTCCCTGGGTGACGGCCTTCCTTATTTTGAACGGTTCATATTCTACATAGACGATAACGGCCTACAGGACATTCGCGGCCCTGGCCGCAAGCGGTTTGTCCGGCTGGGGTTGCGGGACTTGTCCGCAAAATTACGCAAGACCGATGAGGCGCGGGACTGGACGGCCCCGGCGGTGTTTACCTA
>JAITIC010000115.1 GCA_031279635.1 Treponema sp.
TCCCCGGAAAAAGGCCTGGATATGCTGCTTTACGCCGCCGCTGAACTTGAACGCCGTCTTCCCGGGAAAACAGTTTTTGTGTTTACCGGGGACGGCCCGTACGCGGAAACGATTCGGAAACAGAATTTGCCCAATGTGGTTCTTACGGGATTCAAACGGGGCCGGGAACTTGCGGAGATATACGCCTCCGCTGACTGCTTTGCCTTTCCATCGGGAACCGAAACCTTCGGCAGCGCCGCCCTGGAGGCTATGGCCTCGGGCCTGCCGGTGGCGGGAGTGGCAAGCGGCGGCGTTACGGATTTTCTTTACCACACAAACAACGCCCTGCTCTGTTCCGAAAACAACCGGGAAAGGTTTCTGGAAAATCTGCTTACTGTTATGGAAGATCCGGAACTCCGCGTGAGTCTGACCAAGAACGCCCGGAAGACCGCCCTGGAACGGGACTGGGGCCGCGTCTTTGACGGGCTTTTAACTGTTCATTATACCGGAGTAATTGAGGAACAGCTGCAACGGTACTGGAAAAGGGCCTCGTGAGGGGAAAAAATCACCGCCGTCCTTAGCTTGCCGATCCCTGTGCCCGGCCTTCACAGCTTTCCGGACAGCTTGTTATCCTGATAACAAATCACTGTAACGGAAGCTGTCCCAATGCGGTATGCGCAGGGAAGCGGAAATCAGGCGCGTCAAACTTCCGGCGGAAACCGTCAGAAAGGCCCTCAGAGACCGCGCCGAAAAGGGCGTTGAGGCGGCGTTATTTACCGGCGGCGAACCTTCATCAATATCCCCGAAATTATCAACCTGTTGGATTATGCCGGGACTTTGAAAATCCCCTGTCTGCGCAGCGGCGCCAACGGGTATATGTTCGCCCCCGGCGGGGAAGCCGCCGGATTGGATAAGCTGATCCCTTTCGTCGAATCATTGGTGAAAAGCCCTTTGCGGAATTTCCGGATCAGTATCAGCGCTTCGT
Source organism: Treponema sp. (assembly GCA_031279635.1). Classification (GTDB taxonomy): domain Bacteria; phylum Spirochaetota; class Spirochaetia; order Treponematales; family Breznakiellaceae; genus WQXQ01. The sequence goes on from JAITIC010000115.1 coordinate 965, forward strand.
TTTTTTGGAGGGTGCTCTGGACGACAGCGGTTTTGTCTATTAAAATAGAAGTACGATGCGCAGAATCCTTATTTTCGCGGGATTTTTCCTTGTTTTTACGGTATGGGGGGAAACCCAAACCGCTCAGGGACTTCTGTCCGCTCCTTTTGTTTCAGGGCTTAAAGCGGAGACAAGAAACAACCTGGTTCGCCTGACTTGGGCAGACTCCGCCGATGCCCGCGGGCCGGTGTATATTTTTCGTTCCACACGGCCTTTCGGAGGTGAAATCCCGCAGGGCCTGGAGCCGGTGGAGATTGCCTACGGAATACAGTCCTACATCGACGAATTTGACGGTTCGGGTACTTTTTATTATTTCGTCGCTGCCAGCGATGCGCTGGAACAGCGCTACGATATCGTTATTTCCGGTACCAATACCGTTATGGTGATTCTTGAGGCTTTGGCGGAGGCTCCCTCCTTCGACGAAGCCGGCCGGACAGAGCCGCTTCCTGAACTGGGAATATCCAGCCTTGCGGCCCGCGTGGAGGGGGACGCGGTCATTATTACCTATGACGCAGGCGGTATTCCGGAGTCCGGCCTGAAAAAAACGATCCTCTACCGGAGCGGCCGCCCCATACGGCAGCCGCAGGACCTGCTCAATGCCGTAATTGTGCTGTCCGGCGTAAGTTCCCCCTTTGTCGATTACCCCATGCCGGGTCTTCCATGGTTTTACGCGCTTATTTTGGAAGACGACATTACCGACGGCAGTGTGGGCATCTACCCCGGCCGCAACGCCACGAGGACCGCGGTGGAAATCACCGGCGGGGAAGCGCCGCCCGCCGATGAGCGCCCGCTCCGCTCCCTGCCTCTGCCTGCCATGTCGGTGCATAACGCCGTTCCGGGCAGCGACCGCCTTTCGGATATCCCCGATCCTGAGCCGCTGAGAGACGAGACGATGAAAGCCCTGGAAAGCGTGGCCAGAGCGCCGGCCCCTCCGCCGCCCGACAAAAAGCCCCGCGTCTTTACCAGGGACCTCGCGCCCCCCGCCGGCGGCGAGGATTCGGAGCTTATGCTCATTGTGCAGGATTCATTTACCAAACGGGACTGGCGGACCGCCAACGAGGAACTACAGCGCTACCTTAGCCTGCCTCGCTCGGCGGACACCGAGGCCCGCGCCCGCTTCTACCTCGGACAGACCTGCTATTTCTCCGGCAAATACCGGGAGGCCCTGGTCGAATTTCTTTTTGTCCGGCCTCTGTATCCCAATGAAGCCTATGTCTGGATAGAGGCGGCCCTCTCGGCGTTAATAAGGTAAAACAGGGCGGTTGCGCCGGAGGCGCAGTTCCCCCACTAGCGAGGAAAACACCACCGCCGCGATAATGATGCAGCCGCCGGTAATCACCGAAAGGACGGGCCGCTCGCCGGTTACGAGGAACACCCAGACGGGGTTTAACACAGGCTCGATGGCGGCCAGCAGCATGGCCTGGACTGCCGTGATGCGGCGGATGCCGTAGGCGAATAGCGCCGAAGCCGCGCCGGTTTGGAAAACGCCCATAAAGAGAATGCTGCACACGTTGCCGGCGTCCGCCTGCGGCGGGTATAAAAAGAAAAACGGCAGCGAAAAAGCCGCGGTGGTAAGGTGGGAGCAGATCATGACATCCGCCGGGCTGCCGTCCTTGTGCATGCGCATAACCACCGAGTTCGCCCCGAAGGTGAGGCCCGAAACCAGGGCCAGGCAGTCCCCCAGGAGGGAGCCGCCTGAGAGGCCGCCCCTGAACACGAGCAGCATCCCCCCGCCGACCACGCAGAGGGCAATCCAGTGCTCCCAGCGGGGCTTTTCCCGCAGGAGGAACCAGGCCAGGAGGCACGCCCATACCGGAGCAGTGTACTGCAACAGAATGGCGTTTGCCGAAGCGGTGAGTTTGTTGGCAATGACGAAGAGGATCATCGTGGCGGCGTTACAGAGGCCGGAGGCGGCAAGGACCGGGACGTGGCGAAGGGGAACGGCCGGCGCACGGTTCAAGCGGCGCAGCAGAAGGAGGACGCCCAGGGCCAGAGCGCTCCTGCCCCCGGCGATAAGCGCCGGATGCCAGTTCACCAGTTTGATGAAGAGGCCGCTTGTACTCCACAGTACGGCGCAGAGGAGTACCGCCCCCTGCCCGGCTATCCGCTGTTCTTTCGCCGTTCCCCTGATGCCTGACATTCGCCCATAGTAGCCGCAATCCGCCGTTTGGGGAAGGGGCTAAACCCGCTTTTGCAAATGCCGATACTTATAAGAGCGGAGGCTACATTGATCAGAGGATGGTATACCGCCGCCAGCGGCATGAGAGCCCAGCAGTGGCGTCTTGACGCGGTGGCGAATAATTTGGCGAATGTGGACACGGACGGCTACAAGCGGGACGTGGCGGCGCTCAAGGCTTTTCCCGAACTGCTCATCAGGCGGCAGGATGACGACGGGGTCTATCTGCATCCCTTCGGTTCCGCCGACGCCGCTCCCATTGTGGGAAAGATGGGAACCGGCGTGGAACTCAACGAGCTCTTCACCAATTTCGATCAGGGCGCGCTCAAGGAAAGCATGAGTGATTTTGATCTTGCCCTGGACGGCGGGGGCTTTTTCAGCGTCGCCACCCCCTGGGGAGAACGCTACACCCGCAACGGTTCTTTTCAGCTCGGCAAAGAAGGCTTTCTCGAAACCAAGGAGGGCTACCCGGTACTCGGCGAAAACGGCCCCATCAGGGTCAAAGCCAACAACTTTCAGGTCGATAAAAACGGCCGCGTGTGGATCAACGCCGCGTATCCTGACGAGCCGGAAGTCCTCGCCGGCAGGGAAAGCAACAACTGGGAAGACCCGGTTTTGTTCGACACCCTGAAACTGGTCGATTTTGACATTGCCCGCTACCTTGAAAAACAGGGATCGAGTCTGTACCGCGAAAGTGAGACCTCCGGCCCCGCCGTTGTCATTGAGGACGGCGCGCGCCCGAAGGTGCTGCAGGGCTTTACCGAGGCTTCCAATGTAGACCCGGTAGTGGAGATGGTCAGAATGATAGAGGTAAACCGCGCGTATGAGGCGAATCAAAAAATGATCCAGGCCGGGGAAACGGCCCTGGGCACGTTGATAAACCAGGTGGCGCGAATACAATAGGCCCCCGCACCGGCGGATGGCCTTGACAGCCCAATGATACAGAGGTAAACGATGGTTAGAAGTTTATGGACCGGCGCTTCCGGCATGATAGGTCAGCAGGCCAATATCGACACGATCTCCAATAATCTTGCCAATGTGAACACCCACGGCTACAAAAAGCAGCGGGCGGATTTTGAGGACCTGATCTATCAGACCGTCAAAGTCGCCGGAACACCGGCCACTGAAGACACTGTCGTGCCTGTGGGCATCCAGATGGGCCACGGCGTCAAACTGGCAGACACCCAGCGGGTATTTTCCCAGGGGTCGCTGCAAAACACCGAGGTGCCCACCGACATGGCCATAGCCGGCGAGGGCTTTTTCAGAATCCAGATGTACGACGGCTCCTGGGCCTACACGAGGAACGGGAACTTCAAGATAGACTCCGACGGCCGCATGGTTACGAGTAACGGCTACTGGCTTTTGCCCGACATCATTATGCCCGAAGGCTTCCTGCCCGAATCGGTCGCCATCACCCAGGACGGAAGGGTCAGCGTAAAGGTTCCCCGCATCGACGAGAACAATCCGGTTGACGTGGGCCGCCTGGAGCTGTACCGTTTCCCCAACCCCGTGGGCCTGAGCACCATCGGGGAAAATCTTTTCAAGGTGACCCAGGCTTCGGGGGAACCCATCCCCGGCAGGCCCGGCTTTGAGGGCATGGGCAGTATTCAGCATAAGTTTCTTGAAATGTCCAATGTCGCGGTAGTGCAGGAAATGGTAAACCTCATCGTGGCCCAGCGCGCCTACGAGTTCAACTCCCGTACTATCCAGACCAGCGACAACATGCTGGGAACGGCAACCGGCCTGAAGCGGTAGGATGATTAAAGAAGGGTCCGTGAATTAACGCTAATTTTGGTAATATCAGGAGTTGATATGGATGTGAGCAGTTTCGGAGCGGCGTACATTGACGAATACCGGCTGAACGCTTCAACGGCAGGTTTGGCGCAGCGTGTTAAGCAGATGGACGCGGGTAAAGGGAATCTTAATTTCGCCGCAATGCTCAAAAAGACCGCGTCCCAAAACGACAGCGGCGGCGGCGCCCCGAAAACGGCCATCGACAAAACCGATAAACTCTACGAGCAGTGCCTGGAACTGGAAACCTTTCTGGTAAAAAACCTGATCAGCTCCATGCGGGGCACCATACAAAAATCCGGCCTTATTGACGAGGGCTTTGCGGGAAAAATGTACGAGGACATGCTCTACGACGAATACGCCAAAGACTTCACCAGGAACGCCGGCTTCGGCCTTGCCGAACAAGCCTACCTGGAACTGAACGGCAGGCGGGGGTGAAGTGATAATCCGCTAAAACCGCCGGGCCGGCAATTCGCTTTCGCCCCGCTATTTGGTTTTTGACTCCCAGTAACCTTTCCACTCAGCGGGCCGCTCAATGTAGTAGCGGCACTGCTCCGCGTAGAATGAGGCGGGGCTGTCGAATTTTACGAGGGAGTCGAAAAAGGGAAGGGCTTCGGCGAATCTGCCGTTGTAAAACAGGTCCCTGGCTTTGTCAAAACGGCGGATAACGGCCTCTTTCCCGCGGAACACCGCTTCGGGCAAAGGCTCGTAGACCGTGACGGCTTCTTTTTTCCCGACTACCGCGACCTGGGCAAGTTTGCGGCCGAAAAAGCCGCCGCCCTCCGCTTTGACCATCTCTCCGGCCTGCCTGAATGTTTCTTCCGTGCACATAAGGTAGGTGCCGAATTGTTTGTTGAGGCCCTCAAGACGCGCGGCGAGGTTCACCGCGTCGCCCAGCATGGTGTAGTCAAAACGCTTGCTGGAACCCATGTTGCCCACCACCGCGTAGCCCGTGTTAAGGCCGATGCGGGTCAGGAGGCGCACGCCGAATTTTTCCTCAAAGAAATCCTGCCGCTCGGCGAGCCGCTGCTGGCAGGCCAGCGAGGCCTGTACGGCCCTGACGGCGTGATCCTCGTAGCTTAAAGGGGCGTTCCAGAAAGCAATGATCGCGTCGCCTTCGTATTTGTCGATAGTGCCGCCGGAATTGAGAATCGTGTCGGTCATAAAGGAAAGGTAATCGTTGAGCAGTTCCGTCAGCTTGGGCGGATCGTCCTTGAATTTTTCGGAGATCGTGGTGAAGCCCTGCACATCGGAAAAAAAGATGCTGATCTCGCGGCGCTGCCCCCCCAGATTGAGCAGGTTCGGATTGGCGACGAGTTGATCAATAACCACCGGCGAAAGGTACTGGCTGAACGCGGACTTGATGAAACGCCGCTGGCTGCCTTCAGTAGCGTAGTTGTACAGGGTGGCGGTAAAAAAAGCGAGCAATGCCCCGGCGAGAGGAGCGGTCAGCGGAACCCACAGGCTGCCGAAATGGTAGGCCCCAAAGGCGAGGCCGGTAAGCACGATTACCACAATTACCAGTCCGCCCACGACTACCGGAATACGGTTTGAAAAAACAGTGAGCGCCGTCACCAGGGCGGCGGCGGCAAATATCAATATAATATCGAATAACAGGGAAGAGGGCCGTATAAAATCTCCCTGTAAAATATTGTCCAGCATGGTGATGTGCATTCCCACGCCGGGATAGACCGAACTGATCGGGGAGCTGGCGAAATCAAAAAGTCCCTGGGCGTAATAGCCGAAGAACACGTACTTGCCGGCAAAGTCCTCCGGCGGCAGGTAAGCGCCCCCCAGCTCTTCGGTGTTTCCGCTTTCGTATGCTTCCTTGCTCATGAGGATCTCGTGGGCGAAATAGGGAATGTAGCGGTCCATCTCGCCGCGGAAACGGAGAATGCTCCTTCCGTGCTGATCAACAGGTATCGTCCAGCCGTCCCATTCTATGAGGCTTTTCTTCCTGTTATACGAAATCTGCCGCCCGCTGCCCGCGGCAAGAAGTGAAGCGGCCGCAAGGCCGGGCACCGCTTTTCCGTCAAAAACCGAGAACAGGTTTGCCCTGCGGAAAATACCGTCCGAGTCCGGCCATCCGGTAACATTGCCGATTGCCCCCGCGGCGTTCCGCAGGTCCTCAATGGGGAACTGGGCTTTTATCGGCCCGCTTCCGGTATCGGTATCCTGTTTGAGTTTTTCATATTCCGAAATAATGCTTTCAAAATTTTGCGGCTCAAAAAGCGGGGGGGTGAGATCCGCCGGCCAGGAATCGGCGGTTCCGGTTTGGGAACTGAACACCACGGTCTGCACGACCCGGCCAAAATCCTTTTCCGCCTGCATGAAAGAGATGTCATCCTCGCGGCTGCTCAAGGTACGCAGGGCGTTGATGATTTCCCTGAAAGCCAAAAACCGGCCTCTGCTCTGGGCGCTGTCTCTTGGCTGGGCGCCGGTTCTCGGCGGGACTCCGGTTCCCGCCCGGGGTTCGTCCGCCAGTTGAACGTTTTCCAGGCTGGCCACCGCCGCGTCAATGATCGCGTCCTGCTGGGCGTTACGGTACACTGAAGGCTCGGAAAAAATAACGTCAAAGGCAATGGAATTGGCGCCGCCCAGGTTCATGTAATCGACAATTTCGGCGTAGGCTTTCCGGGGCCAGGGCCAGGGCCAGCCCCGCGTCCTGTTGGCCCAGTCGATGCTGTTTTGATCCAGAAGGATCACGATGATGTCATCGGAAGGGCGGGAATAGGGGGCCAGCGTAGTTACGCGAAGATCGTAGGCCTTATATTCGAGAAAGGTAAGCGCGCCGCCCAGGTGCAGTCCTATGACGGCAATGGTTATAAGACCGGTGATTACCAGCATGGCGATATGCTTTTTAAACCCGCCGCCGGTTTTTTTTTGCTTTTTCATTTGTTCCTAAATCGGGAAATTCGGTAAGAGCGGGTATCCTGAACGCGGTAGCGTCCGGTCATCCTGTCTGCGTTTGTTATGCGTTCTTCGGGACTGGGGTAGAGACTGTTAAATCCGCCTGCCCGGGTAGTCTGAACCCGCTGTAAAATTTTCAACATTTCTATAAGCCCGTTGGGATCATAGCCCGAAGCCGCCAGAAGCGTGATTGCCGCATTATCCGCCTCAAATTCCTGGGCACGGGAAAAGCCGTTTTTCATCAGCGTGTCGCATAACGCCGTGACCGAGTCGCGGAAAAGCGCGGCCCTGGCAGCGGCAATGCTCTCACCCGCGGCAATACCCGATGCCCTGTCCGCGGTCGAGGTAAGCCGCTCGTTCAGCCGCATATCGGCGATGATGCCGACGCCGTGCTTCAGCAAAATGTGGGCCATCTCATGGGCTATCAGGGCGGCCAGGACATCCTCGGAAGGGATGACCTCCAAAAGCCCCCGCATTATGAGAATGTGCCCGCCGGGAGAGGCGAAGGAGTTAAATTCATTGCTGTCCAGAATGAGCACATGGTATCCGTTGAATATTTCAGGCTGAAAGGAATTGATCGCGATGGTCTGACAGATACAGTTAAGGTAACGGGTAAGCTCCGGTTTCAGGGTGTAAGGTTTATAAACCGTCAGAATATTCGCCGTTACCGCCCGCCCAAGATAGTATTCATCCTCAAGCGTAGGCTCCTCATCTACCGCCAGCGCGCTGTCCATCGTTGACAGGGCGTCGTTCAAATCCGAGCCGATGGTATTGAGCCGGTCCGGAGACGGGGCGGATTTTCCCTGCCCGCCGGCCTGCCCTCCGGCGGACAGCGGCCAAAGAAAGAGAAAGAAGCCAAGAATGACCAAAAGAAACTGTTTTTCGTTCACTGTTTACTCCCCTTTGGACAAACGCCCGTCATTGATAAATTTGAGCAGTTCCTCGCCGGGAATGGTCAAATTTTCCATAGAGTCCACCGCCGAATAGTCCAGTCCGTTTTTCCGGTATTCCATTTCCACTTCCCGGGAAAAACCCTTTCCCGCCAGGGCGATTTCCCTCACCTCGGCTGAATAGCCTGAACCGGTAACACGTTTCGCGCTGAGGCTCGCGGATGCCGCCCACCCGGTGGAGGAAGCGCCAGAGCGGACTTCCATCCACTTGCCCGTGTTCCGGATTACGGTAACCGCGTCCCCCAGACTCAGGATCTTTACGGTTTTTGCAAAAAAGCCGGTGGAAGATTTTAGTGCGGCGTTTTTAACCGCCACATACATGGTTTCTCCCTGAAATTGGGAGAAGGCCGGGCCGCCAATGCCAAAAATCACCAATATCAAGAGCGATGCTTTTTTCATAATACCACCTTTACGGAATCACCTTGTCTAACCCTTCCCTGTGTAACGCGCCGGCCTCAAAAGCCGCTATGCCGGCCGTGGAAAGCCTCCGGACAAAAGCCCCGAAGCAAGCCCCGGAAAAACCAGCGCCAACAAGGGCTTTTTCATACACGTTCCTTTCCGCTATAATACACGGAATTGAAAGAAATACCAATGCCTGCGACAGGGGCGCCTGCGCACGGGTAAAAGGGAAAAAACAGCAGGCATCACGCAGGTGAACCTCGGCTAAATCAGCATAATTCTTCAAAAAATGAAAAAAAACATGGTAAATTCACCGATTATATGGTACACTTGACTTGAAATAAATGCGCCAAAGGAGTATAGGTGATAAAACACGATTTCCCCAAGATTCACTTCTATGATCAGGATTTTGTTGACATATACGATAAAACATGGGCCTGGATTCAGGATTGCTGGAACAATGGAGGTGAAAAAAGCGGGATTGAGGGGAAATTCTTCTCCTATCCCGGCTCCCCCACGGTTAATCAGACGGATGCCATTCTTTCCTCGTTCTTTTTGGTGTATTCCAACCGGATTTACCAGGCCCATCCGACCCTGGACCTGTTTTACAACCGCCAGGAGCCGAACGGGGCTATCCGCTGCGCCTACGATATAACCACCGGCTCGCCCGTGGTGGACCGGGACAATCCCGACGGCCTGGGCATCCCCCTGTTTGCATGGGCGGAGTACAATATGTACCATAAGTCGGCCAACAAAAAGCGGGTGAAGGACATACTGCCCGTACTGCAAAAGTACTCCGAATGGATTGATTCGGTTTTCAAACGGCCCAACGGACTGTACAAAGTCCCTTTCTCGGTTACGGGGATGAACAATTCTCCGCGGGAGGACGCCTATTACGCCATGGACTTCAACACGATGATGGCGGTCAATATGCTCTACATGTCCGCAATGGCGGATATTCTCAATGACAAGGAATCGAGCTTTCAGTACAAACGGCAATATTTTTCACTCAAAACCAGAATCAATTCCCTTATGTGGGATAATGAGGAGGGTTTCTACTACGATATCGATAAAAACGAGGAGCGGGTACCGGTCAAGACCATAGCCGGTTACTGGCCGCTGTTGGCCGAAATTCCCAATGACGAGAAAGCCGAGCGTATCATTGACAAACTTTCAGACCCCCGCTATTTCGGCGCCGTCCATCCCTTTCCTTCGCTGGCCGTTTCCGAAACGACTTTTGACGAGCATGGCCGGGGTTATCGCGGCTCGGTTTTTCCCCACCTCAACTTTATGGTGATAAAAGGGCTGGAACGCTACCAGCGCTGGGACATGGCGCGGGAGTGCGCCATCAGGCACCTGTACTTTATGCTGGACTCGATGAGTCCCGACGGGGACCACCACAAGGGCACGCTCTGGGAGGCCTACCTCCCCACAAAGGAGGGTCCCGCCAAATGGCAGGGCAAGCCGGAGTTTCCCCGGCCACAGTTCCTTTCCTACGACGCCCTTTCCACGATCTGCCTTACCATCGAAAATATCGTGGGCCTTTTTATTTCTCTGCCCCGCAAGACCGTGGACTGGATTATTCCCAATCTGGAGATTATGGGCGTGGAGAATCTGTCCCTCAAGAAAAACATGATCACGATTCTTTCCAACAAAAGCGGGCGGGGATGGGAAATACACATGGAAAGCGAGAAACTGTATTATTTTACGATTAACATTTTGGGAAAGAAAAAAAAGACCCTGCCCATTCCTTCGGGTAAATGTTCAATGCTGATCGATAAATTGTAAAAGCGCTTATGGAAAACCGTCTGGTCGCTGTTCTTGAAATCGGCTCTACCGGCATAAGGCTCCTCGTGGCGGAAATACGGGGCCGGGAGTGGAAGGCGGTGGACCGCGCAGGGCGGCCGGTGGCGCTGGGCCGCGATGTGTTTACATCCGGGGAGATTTCCCGCGAGTCGGTGCTTGAGTGCCTTTCGGTCTTGCAGGGCTACCGCGAACTTCTTGCCGGCTGGGATATTGCCGCCGCGGACATTCACGCCATCGCCACCAGCGCCCTGCGTGTTGCGCGTAACCGCGACGTGTTTATTGACCGCGTGCGGCAGGAAACGGGCTTCAACCTCTCCATTGTCGAGGGGATTGAAGAAAACCGGCTGATGTATCTGGCGGTGAAGTTCGCCCTCAAGCAGGACCTTCCCCTGTTCTGGAAAGCCAATTCGATGATCATCGAAATAGGGGGAGGGTCAACCGAAATCATGCTCCTGCGGCGGGGGCAGATGGTGGCGGCCCACAGTATCAGGCTGGGCACGATCATTATCGATCAGCGCTCCCGTCTTGGAATGGGCGCGGGCTTTTCCCCGGAGCGTTACCTCAACGAAAGCATCAGGAATACTTCGGGCCTTTTGAACGCCGAAATGGACCTGGCCCATGTGCGGACTTTCGTCGTCGCCGGTTCCGACGCCCGTTTCGCCGCGGATACGGTCGGGGCGGAGTTAAATGAACATTGCAGGATTATTGAGCGAAATAATTTTATCGCGTTTGCCGAAAGGGTGCGCAGTTTCAGCATTGAGGAGTGCGTGCAGAAACTGAAAATCTCCTACGCCGAGGCCGAAGGTTTTATTCCCGGCATTTTAACGTTGCGCCTCTTCCTCGATCAGACCGGCGCGTCCCGCCTGGTGGTTCCCCAGGTATCCATTCGGGAAGGCTACCTCATAGACCTTGCCCTGGGTGTGGACTCCGAATTGCAGGCGGAATTTTTCTCCCAGATCACCGCCTCGGCGGTCAACCTGGGGCGGAAGTTCCACTTCGACGAGGCCCACTCAAGGCATGTGGCGCATCTCTGCATGATCCTCTTTGACGCGCTGGCAAAGGAGCACGGCATGAACCGCCGCCAGCGCATGATGCTGGAGACCGCCGCAATTCTCCACGACATCGGCATGTACATCACGAGCTCCGGTCACCAGAAACACGGACAGTACATTGTCGCCAACTCGGAGATTTTCGGCCTGCACAGGGACGAGATGGACATCATTGCCAACGTGGTCCGCTACCACCGGGGAGACCCGCCTTCGGAATCGGACTTTGAATACGTTACCCTGCAACGCGAAGAGCGGATACTGGTGCTCAAAATGGCTTCGATACTCCGTGTGGCCGATGCCCTTGACCGGGGCCATTCCCAGCAGATAAAAACCATCACTGTGGAGCGGAGGAGCGAGACCGTGGCGCTGCACGCCGAGCGCGTGTATGACCTTTCCCTTGAACTGATAGGCATAGAGGAAAAAGCCGGACTGTTTCAGGACGTGTTCGGGTACAAGGTGTTTTTGAGTTAAGGCGAATGTAGAGAGCCTGTAATGAAGGCGCACATAAAACTATCACAGTATCTCAGGAATAATGAGCCTGTCCCAACTGTGCGCTAACGTTCCCGGCATAGCCGGGGGCACGATTTTGGGACAGGCTCTTGTAGTTTTTCAGGCTTTCAGCCTTGCAAAACTGCGAATTTCAAGGCTGCTTTCCCAAAACTGAAGTTTTGGGAAAGCCTCTAATCATTCCCTTTACGTTGTTTGCAATTTACTCCGCCTTGATGAAATCAATAACCAGTGAGATTACCATGGGGGTAACGACGGCGGCGAAGAGGGAAAAACCCGGCAGGGGCTGTTGCGAAAAGAGCATCCAGTAGGAACTTGCCGCGGCGAGGGGCAGGGCCGCAATGCACAGTCCTGAAGGAATAACCACATACCAGCGGAAACGCCGGATAATAAGTCTGATGAAAAAGGGAATGCCCACGGCGAGGGCCGTCCAGAGCAGGGGAGAAATTACCAGCAGGAGAGGATCGTTCAGGGAACTCCAGCTTACCGCCCGCAGCGCGGCCACCGGGATAAGCCACAGCAGGATAAAATGGGTAAAATCGGGGGGGCCGGAAAAGGCCCTGCACAGGATGAGCAGGAGATACACGGCGCAAGGGACCAGCACCAGCAGGGTGACCACGTCCACAAAACCGTACAGCCAGCGGGAAAAGCCGAAACCGCCGGGATCAACTATGCTGCCGAGAAAAAACTGAAAAATCGCCGTGAGGCTGCCCAGGAGCAGGGCCCACACGCCGCCGGCGCCGCCTTCGGCGGTAAGGGAGTGTCTGAACAGGTACAACAGGGGAACCCACAATAAACAGAAAAAACTCATGGCGTATCCAGGTATTGGTGCAGTTTGTCTATCACCTCATTGAGGTCAAGAGGCTTCCCCACGTGGCCGTTCATGCCCGCGTCCAGACATTGCTTCACATCCTCCTTGAACACATTGGCGGTCATCGCGATTATCGGAACTTCCTTCAGCGCGTCCGCCGGCTGTGCCGCCCGTTCCCGCTGTTCCGCCTCAAACGCCCGGATACGCCGGGTTGCCTCAAAGCCGTCCATTTCGGGCATCTGCACGTCCATAAAGATCAGGTCGTAGGACTGTGGGGACTCGGTGTAGCACTGGACCGCTTTCCTGCCGTCTTCGGCGCAGTCAATTATAAGGCTCGTGGGCTCCAGCAGGGTAAGTACAATCTCCCGGTTTATGTCCACATCCTCTGCGAGCAGAATGCGCCGTCCCTCAAAGCGGTCGGTGATGACGCCGTTATTTTTCGCGGGGGGAAAATCGGTAACCGCTCCCATGGCATGGCTGATACAGTCCGCTATGCTTGAGGGAAACAGCGGCTTGGGAAGAAAATGGTTCACGCCGGCTTCTTTCGCTTCCGCTTCAATAAGGTCCCATTCAGTGGCGGAGATCATGATAATTACCGAGCCTTTTTTCTTTATTTTGCGGGAAAGCGCTATACCGTCAAGGCCGGGCATCTTCCAGTCCACAAAGTACACGTCGTAAGCGCCGTTTTGTTCAATCAGATGTAGCGCCTCCTCCCCGCTGCCGGCGGTCTCACAGAAAAAGCCCTGCCACTCCGCCAACTCGCCGAAATATTCGCGGATGTCAGGATCGTCATCCACCGCCAGGACGCGCAGCTTCGCCCAGTTAAACGGCGCGGGTGTTTCCTCTGTTTCGTCAGCCGCTTCCAGCATGCGGATGGTAAAAATAAACGACGAGCCTTTTCCCAGCTCGGACTCCACACGGATATCGCCGCCCATCATTTCCACAATACGCCTGGATATGGCAAGGCCGAGGCCCGTGCCGCCGAATTTCCGCGAGGTACTGGAATCGGCCTGTTCAAAAGAAGCGAACAGCCGCTGCTGCTGTTCAGGGCTTATGCCGATGCCTGAATCGGTGACGCTTATTTTGATGACGCACTGCTCGCCTTCCCTTTGGTCAAGTACGGCGTCAAGCCGCACCGAGCCGCCCTCGGGGGTAAACTTCACCGCGTTGGTCATCAGATTTGTGATAACCTGGGCAAGCCGCTGATCGTCCCCGTGGAGCGTGCGGGGAATGTCCCAGTCAATGTGCACCGAGCAAAGCTGGCGCTTTTCCTCCAGCCGGAAATTGATCACGTTTACCACTTTTTGCAGGGTTTTTTCAAAATTGAAATTCACCGGGGAAAGCTCGAATTTATTCGCCTCGATCTTCGACATGTCAAGAATATCGTTAATCACGCCAAGGAGGTGGGTGGAAGCGTTTTCGATTTTGTTAAGGCAGTATTCCTTTTTTTCAATGTCGCAGGAATGTTGGGCGATGGAGGTCATGCCGATAATGGCGTTCATCGGGGTCCGCATTTCATGGCTCATGTTGGCAAGAAAATCGCTCTTGGCCTTGCTTGCCCGTTCCGCCGCCTGCCGCGCCGCGTCCCGCTCCTTTTCGCGGAGGTCCCGCTCAACCGCGCCGGCAATGACGCTGCTCACCATGCTCCCCAGCTGGCGGTCGCTTTCGGTCCATACCCTTGGGCTGAATTCCTCTATGCTTAAGACCGCCCAGAACCGTTCCTCCACATACAGGGGCGCCCAGACAAAGGCCTGTACCCCGACTATGGTCATCGCCTCATAGCGTTTGTCCTCCCGGACATTGTTGCAGCAAACGGTGGGAATGGAGTCGGGCCGCTCCTTGGGGAACGTGTTGGTGATAAGCGCGTTCAGGCCCGTGGTATCCGGAGCGGTAACAATCTTGTCGGAACTGGTCCACACATACGCGGTGTAGCTCAGTTCGGAATTCTCTTCGGCGATTCCTATGACTATCCGGCCGACGCCGAGGAATTCCCCGGTCATGCGCAGCGTCTCGGTGATGAGGGAAGAGGCGTTGTCGGAAGAAATAAAACTGCGGGAAAGGGCGGACATCAGATCCTGCTGTTTAATCCGCATGAGGATGGCGTTCCGTTTCTTTTTATCAATAGCGAAACCCAGAATCCCGCACAAAATAACGGCCAAAGTCGATACTATTATGATAACCGAAAGCCCGATGATGCGGTTCCGCGTGTCCAGTTTTTGCGCGTCGGTAATGTCCACCCCCGCGACTGCTACTACATTTCCGTCCCCGTCAAAAACCGGCGCGAAGGCGGAGAGCAGTCCCGTATAGCCCACGGAATATTCCCCCAGACCGGTAACCGCCGTCATGCCGTCCATGGCTTCCAGAACCGCATCCTCTATGGGGATGGGTTCTGTCGAGAGATTTACCGCGTCTTCGGTAAGATCGTTGTCAACGATGAACTGCGCCATGCCCTCTTCGGCAGCCCTGATAAAATACACAAAAAGCACTTCGTTTTCTTCGCCAAAGGCAATGAGTCGTTTACGGATATCGGCGAAGAGCGGCTTGTCCATGTCCCCGGGAGAAACAAGCGCGGCAAGCTCCTCCGCCGTGACAAGACGCGACGCGGCAATGCTGACAGAACGCATCCGGTATTCAACGCTTTCCCAGAAATAAGAAGACAGGGACGATATAAAAATGCTGGCATAGATCGCTATCACCATTACCAGAAAGCCGGCAACGCAGAAAAGAATAACCACCGGGTTATCGAATACAACTTCTTTTAATGTTCTTCTTCGCACTTCAAGGGCCATGGTAATAAGTAAACAGCTTTTCAGGCGACGTTTTGTTCACGCGGCTTTTTTGCTTCGCAAAAACTGCGACGAAAACCGCTACGTAAACTTGGCTATCGGCACAAAGGTCTCCGCTTTGAGGGCCGCCCCGCCTACCAGGGCGCCGTCGATGTGCTCCTTTGCCATGAGTTGGGCGGCGTTTTCGGGCTTTACCGAACCGCCGTACTGGATGATGATCTTTTCCGCCGCGCCTCCGCCGTAGAGCCTGGCAATCACTTTCCGCACAAAGGCGTGAATGGCGTCCGCGTCTTCCGGCGTGGCGGTTTTGCCGGTCCCGATTGCCCATACCGGCTCATAGGCGATGGTAACCTTCGAGAGGTCGGCGGCGCTCACCCCTTCAAGGCCCTTTACCGTCTGGGTTTCGCAGACCGCCTCGGCCTTGCCTGCCTCCCGTTCTTCCAAAAGCTCCCCCACGCAGAGGATCACGTCAAAGCCGTGCTTCAAGGCGAGTTTCACTTTTTTGTTGATAAGCGCGTCGTCTTCTTTATAGATATGCCTGCGCTCGCTGTGACCGAGAATCACCGCCTGAACGCCCAGGTCTTTGAGCTGCAACACCGACACTTCCCCGGTATGCGCCCCCTGTTCCTCCGGGGCGCAGTTCTGCGCCCCCAGAAGGATATTCGTCCCCCTGACAATTGCGCCCACCGTCTCAAGGCTGGTGAACGAAGGGGCCACGAGGTATTTGTGCTTCCCGTCTTTAAGCTGGGCAACCAGGGCCCCGGCAAGCTCCGCCGCCTCGGCGCGGGTTTTGTGCATTTTCCAGTTACCGG
This sequence comes from Treponema sp., assembly GCA_031279635.1. Taxonomy (GTDB): domain Bacteria; phylum Spirochaetota; class Spirochaetia; order Treponematales; family Breznakiellaceae; genus WQXQ01. The sequence continues at coordinate 17,001 of JAITIC010000115.1, forward strand.
CGATATAGTAAGGTCTGCTCATTGGATTATCACTCCTTTGGGCTTTAGCCCAATGTTAAATAGGTTCCCGAACAAGGCTAATTGTAGACTGTTTCCGGTATGTTGGCAAGTATCGCAGCAGGAGTTTTATATTTTTTAAGGAAGTCTGTCCCTAATGTGTCTACATTATGGACAGACTCTATTTAACCACACGGAAAGGCACGGACAATTTCGCGGAGTTTTAGGTAAAACCCATGAAATTGTACGAATTATAGCGGAATTATAGGCGAAAACTGTGTTTTCAAAGTAAAAGTCCGTATTGGTCTGTGTTCGTCCGTGGTTCATACTATTTTGTGCGTAAAATGAGCTGTAAATAGAGCCTGTCCCAACTGTGCGCTGACGCGCACGGTTTTGGGACAGGCCCGTGCGGTTTTTCAGGCTTTCAGCCTTGCAAAACTGCGAATTTCAAGGCTGCCTTCCCAAAACTGAAGTTTTGGGAAAACCTCAATATAAATTGCTGGTATCGCACCGGGTCATAGCGCTAAGAATCCGGCGCATCCTGCCGCCACTTTTCGATACGGTCATAGGCGGCGTTGATTCTGACGGTTTTATCCGTGGCCTTTTTGAAATTGTCCGCGCGTCCGGTATGGTGATCCGGGTGGTGCTGTTTGAGCAGCTTCTTGTACGCAGTTTTGCATTCATCAGCGGAAGCGCCGAAGGCGACTCCCAATTCCGCGAAATCGGTCCGCAGCGTTTCGGGGACAATCCTGGAAGTCCGGCCGCCGCTTTCGCTCCGGTTTCCGGTGCTGCCGCGCGAGCCGGTCCCGCCCTGATTAAGAAACTCATTAAGCTCCTCAAAGGCTTCATCCAAATCGGGATTTTCCGAAGCGGAATATCCCCTGTTGTTTCCGAATAAACGTATATCCTCATTATGGAGATAACTCTTAATCACATTTCCCAGACGATCCCAAATGCCCATACCGCAGTATACCTTTTTGCCTGCTAATTGTCACGGAAACGCAGGAGCTGTACAGCAATTCCGGTTTCAAAACAACCACAAGCCCACGCTTGCGTGGGCGCTACACGGACAGGCTCAGTATGCAGGAAGTTTAAAGAAGGAAAATTACGGTATGAAAACGAAAGTTTTCGGCCCAAAACCTCATTCGCCTTTGCAGTACAATCTTCTTCTTTGATGGTTTCGCCGCAATTGGAAGTAAATGCTGTTGCCCTAACCACTATCCCCCAGGCCATCTTTCCCTTTTCTGCGCCTGCGGCGGCGTCTTTGCTTGCGAGGTTCGGCGGCATCGGAACGGGCCTCGGCGTTTTCGCGGGCGGGAGGCGGCCGCTCCATGAGGTGGGATTTTTTGATTGTTATGCCGTGGGCGGCAAAGAAGCGCCGTACCGCATGGCCCAGCTCAAAGCGGGGGGAATTCATGGGCAGTAGAAAAGTACGGGCCGCGGCGAAAGTGGTTTTGTAGTTCTCCGCAATGCCCTGCTCCCAGTCGGTAACATCTTCAAGGTAATCGTTGATAAGCGCGCCCAGCGCCTCGCCGGAGAGGCCCTTGAAATCTTCCTTATTCAAGGCGGCCATGCTCCGCAAATAGCGCTCCCGAAAACCCGTCTGTTCCCGCATCAGGCGGGCGGCGCAGGGCTGGAGATACTGGTACAGGCCCATGCTGTCCAGGGCCGCCACAACGCGGGCAACGCAGGGGGAATGGATGATCTTGAAGATTTCCTCGGTCCGCCGCGAAGGGGAAATGTCGTCCAGCAGGGGGGACTGTTTTTTAATTTTCCATTTAAGCGTAAGGGGCAGCGAAAAACCGGTGATGGCGGCGTACTTGACCGCCCGGATCATCCGCACCGGATCATCCATAAAAATCGTCTGCAGGGGGATGATTGGCCTCACCAGCTTTTGCCTGATATCCTTCATGCCTCCCACGTAATCCACCACTATCTGCTGCCCCGGATCGTAAAACAGGGCGTTCATGGTAAAATCGCGGCGGAGCACGTCTTCCTCGATAGTACCGAACGTGTTACTCGTGGGGCCGTCCCTGAGAGAACGGAATGTCGAGACTTCAAAAATCCGCGGGCCGAAATATACATGGACAAGCCTGAAGCGGCGGCCGATTATTCGGGAATTGCGGAATATTTTTTTTATTCTTGCAGGGCTTGCCTCGCTGACAATGTCAAAGTCCTTAGGTTTTTTCCCCAGGATCAGGTCCCGCACCGCGCCGCCCACAATATACGTATCGTAGCCCGCGCCCTTCAGCCGCTGGACAATACCCAGCGCCTCACTGTCCACGTCGGCGAAATTAATGCCGTGCTCATCCTGGGTGTAGACCAGCGCCTTTTTTACCAGCGCGCCGTTTTCTTCGGTGGAGTATCGGTAACGCATACGGGCAGCTTACGCTCCTTCGGGCGCGTTTCCGGCAGCGTCTGTATGCCGCTCTACCCACAGGAGCAGATTGTCCATCACTTCCTCGCGGTTGGTTTCGTTCAGGGTCTCGTGCCGCGCGTCGGGGTACAGCGCGAACTCCAGGTCGGTAATACCCAGGGAACGGTACACGTTGACCAGTGCGGTGGGGCTGGCGCCCATGTCCCCTACCGGATCGGCGCTGCCTGAAAATACGCAGATGGGCAGATCTTTTCGTATCCGGGCCATAGCCCCGGCCTGATGAATTCGGTACAGGCCTTTCATGAGATCATGGTAAAAACCGGTGGAGCAGAGGTTACCGCTGTAGAGGTCCCGCACGTAGGCGTCCACTTCCGCCTCGTCCCGTGAAAGCCAGTCAAAAGAGGTACGGTTGGGCCTGAACGGTTTGTTATAGGGACCATCCGCCACGGCACGCGCAAGGGGAGAGCCGTTACGCCGGCCCCAAAGCGCGGCAAACAGGGTCATCATGAAGATTCCCATTTTCACTTTGAAACCGCCCGGCCCTCTGGTGCCGGAAAGCGCGCAGCCGTCGATACGGCAGCCGGCCGTATCGTTGTCGTACTGTTCGATATAGTTTTGGGTGATAAAGGAACCCCAGGAGTGGCCCATAAGGAAGAGCGGGCCGGGACGCTCTTTGCGTATTTCCTGATTGATTGCGAGCACGTCGGCGGTAACCCGCTCAAAGCCGTCGCTGTCGGCGCAGTGGCCCAAAATGCCGCCCTTGCCGGGGCCGTTCACGGAGAGGTCGGCGGTTTTGCCGTATCCCCGCTGATCCGCCGCCCAGACCTCAATACCCGCCCCGGTAAACTTTTCCGCCAGGCGCCGGTAGCGCAGGCCGTGCTCGGCCATACCGTGCACCACGTGCAGCGCCGCCCGCGGCTTCACATCAGGCCCGGGCAGCCAGCGGCGCAAAAACAGCTTGGTTCCGTCATCAGTCTCGAACCAGGTTTCTTCCTGTGTCATGGTGCATTGTACCCTGTATGGTTACATTGTTTCAATGATACAATGGCCTATGACAGGGGATGAGGTATTCACGGTTCGGATTGAGGAAATAGCCGCAGGCGGGGCCGGCCTTGCCCGCCGCGGGGGGAAGCCGGTATTTGTTGAGGGAAGCGCGCCGGGTGAACTGGTCGCCTGCCGTCTGAGCGAAGAGCGCCGCTCCTGGGCCAGAGCCGAATTGCTGGAAATCGCCGAAGCCTCTCCCGACCGCATCGAACCCCGCTGCGGCATCTGCGGCGGCTGCAACCTGCAGCACATCCGTTACGAAGCCCAGCTTGCCGCCAAAACCGCCATTCTTAAAACCGCCTTTGAACGGATCGGCGGCTTCAGCCCTCCTGAACCGGCGGTTTTCCCCTCACAGCCCTGGGAATACCGCAACCGCATGCAGTTCCACCGGATAAACGGCAAGCTGCAGGGCGCCGCGTTGCGCGGCGGGGGAAGCGGCGGCGCGTTCGGCTTAAAGGCGCGCAAGAGCGGCAGCGTGGTACCGGTTGCGGACTGTCCCATCGCCGATCCGGGGATACGCGAGGCGCTGCGGCAAAGCGCGGAAGGCGCTGCGGCAATTATCCCGCCGCCCGGCAAAGACCGCTTTACCGTGTACGCCCGCGGCGGCCTGTTCCTCAGCGAGGGAGGAAAGCGGCGGGGACAGGTAACGCTCCTTAACCGGAGCCTAACGCTTGACGCGGGCCTGTTTTTCCAGAGTAACGGGGCCATGCTGGAGCGGCTTATTGTTGATCTGCGGGATATTGCCGCCGCCGGCGCGGACGGACTCATGGCGGACCTCTACTGCGGGGTGGGAACGTTCGCCTGTTTTCTGGCGGATCTTTTCCTCAGGACAGAGCTGGTCGAGAAAAACAAAAGCGCCCTTGCCTTGGCCAGGGAAAACCTCGCCAAAACCGGCGCGGGCGCAACGGCGGAATGTTTCGCCCTGAGCGGTGACGACTGGGCCGCGCTCAAGACCGGCGCCGCGCCCTGCCTCTTCATCGTCGTTGACCCGCCGCGGCAGGGCCTTTCCCCCTCCCTTTCGGCATGGCTCGCCGCAAAAGGACCGCCCCTCCTTGCCTGCGTATCCTGCGATCCCGCCACACTGGCCCGAGACGGCGGCATCCTCCGCCGGGGCGGCTACGAACTCACCGAACTTCGCCTGTACGACTTCTACCCCCAGACCGCCCATATCGAAAGCCTCGCGGTATTCAGGAAGTAAATACCGGCCCTCCCGCGCCGCAGGGCAAAGGCATTTGGTTTTTGCCCGCTAAAACGGGCCTGTCCGGGGCTGTAGAAGAACTCCCTGATACGGCGGGAGGGTATCGGCCCGGGTGGAAAAGGGAGACCCGTTTCGGACCAGTGGTACCGTAGGACGGGGAGGTCTATTCCAGACCCAGTCTTTTTTTCAGGCTGTTTTTTCGCGCGTTAAACGCGGCGCTTTTTTCTTCGGCGAGTTTTACAAACGAACTTTCGGAACCGGCGACTTTTTTCATCTCTTTGTCGTTCCGGTAGGTAATGCCGCGGAACGGATCGTGAAAATCCTTTGCCCTGCTTGCGTACACCTGGCCGGCGATCTTTTCCTGCAGCAGGGCCGCCCTGTCCAGAGCTTCGGCAAAATGTTCCGGCCGGATAAAAGGATGGGCGGCTTCGTTTCCAAGCCAGCGCAGGGTTTCCCAGCTGTGGCGGGCCTTGTCCAGCGGATAATCGGAAAAAAAGCCGTCGTAGACGGCGTGAACAGCTTCCCAGCTTGATACCTTTCCCGTCTTTATGTCTCTACGCAGGCCGTCAACCCTAAAGGCCGGCGCTATCTGCCCGCCCAGGTTAACCCATTCCGTTACCCGTCCCGGCGCGTTTTCCGCAGGAGCTTCCATTTCGGCCGTATAGCCGGCAAAACTTTTTTCCGGATGCGCCTCCAGATATTCGAGGGCGGTTTTCATGCCGTAATAAAAAAGCATTTCCCGGTACGCCAGAACGGCGCGCCGGGGCTTTAGAATAACTTCGGGACGGTCGTGCCGTTCAAGTCCGCGGGCGGGAAGGACATCTTCGTCCCCGCTGTAGTCGTATTCCGGGTCTTCATCCTGATCCCCTGCCTGTTCCTCCGTCAAATTCTCCGCCGGGTTCCGGTGTGAAAATTCGTCGAGGTTCCATCCGGCATCTTTCATCCATTGTTCAATCATCCCAAGGGCGGCGATAATCTCCTCGGCGGTATCGGGGGCAAGATAATCGGCCTCAATATGCTGAACCTTAATCCGCCGTTTGTCCCGGTTAAGGGTTTTCCAGAAATTCCGTTCCAGGGCGTAGAGGTTATACATCCAAAAATAGGCGGGCATTACTTCCAGTCTGTCGCGGCGGACATTGTTGTTTACCAGCGAAAACGGCAGCGCAATGTTAAGCTCGTAGGGATAGTCTCCCTTGACAACAAGGCAGAAGGCGGCAAAGCGGCTTGGATGTTTAAGGGTGACCGAAAGGCCGGGCCAAAAACCCCTGCCGGCGCGTATTTCCCCGTCGTTGGCCCTGGAGTTATGGTTGCTGCCGATTGTCGCGCCGGCGGCCATATTGCTCATGCCGCCGATGAAGCTCGCGATAAGGAAAGAATTGTTATGATGTTGTTCGTGAACGGGAAAAACAAGGTTGTTGAGTATTTCACAGCACGATACCGTTGAATTGTCTCCCAGCACGGAATGGATAAGCCTCGCCCCGTATTTAAGGTTACAGTTTCTTCCGAGGACAAAGCGGACCGCCTTGGAACCGTAAAACACATAGGATCCGTATCCTATGATGCCGTTTACAAGTTCCACGCCTTCGCCTATCTGGGCGGCTTCTTCAAAAGAAGAAAGAACGGTAATGTTTTTTAGTTTGTTGGCTCCCTTGATATAGGCGCCTTCTCCCACTTTTGTATCTTTTATAATCCGGCAGCTTTTAATCACCGCGCCGGATCCTATGGTTCCGTAAAATCCCCTGGCGCCCGGTTTCGCAAAACCATTTCCCGAAAGCCCCGGACTTTCCTGGGTTATCCTTTTAAGCGCTTCGGTCAATTCCCCGTCGTCCCGGTAACATGCCCAAAGAAAAGCGTCGGCGCAGATCATCTCAGGAAACGCAAGGATCGAACGGCCGCCGGCCTCGTTCATCACGTCGATCCATATCCGTACATCCTCTTTTTCGCCGTCTTTGATAACGCCGCTTCCGAATTTGGAATGGTTGGTCGTAACAAGTTCGTCGATACGGGACAATATGCAGCAGTCCCCGATAATGTAGTGGGAAACAAGGGAGCAGTCCTGAATTGAAACATCGTCTCCCACGTCGCAGGAAACAAGGGTGCTGTTCCGTATCCCCGCGGGAACCCTGAAATCGTGGTGCTGCAGCAGCACGTTCCTCAGGACGCCGATACGAACCAGGCCGTAAAACGAAGCGTTTTTTATCAGAGCCGGCTCAAAGGGATCGCACACAAGAACCTTGTCCCAGTCGGGGGCAAAGTTGCCGTTCCGCCTGAGCGCCCCGGCCTCATCCGCGGTGAGGCGTCTCCAGGGCTTTTGCGGGGCCTGCCGGTTCCGCAGCCAGTATTCGTCCTCCCCCGGCGGCAGATATTCCGGAGGAATAAAATCATAGCCGTAACGTTCCGGCGGCAGAACGGAGACTTCTCTTCCCATAACCGGAGTATAACCGGGACGCCCCCCGGCGGCAAGCCTTTGCACCGGCAAAAAGGGGCCTGTTTCCGCGCCTCCTTGCAGTGTATGATATTTTTGGTTATGCTATAAACACGTTATGGACAAGGACATACGCTGGAAACAGCGGTTCCAAAATTATAAAAAAGCTTTTTTGACTTTAAAACAGGCGGTTGATTTGGCTGTTTCCCGTGAATTAACCGATCTTGAAAAACAGGGGATGATACAGGGTTTTGAGTTTACGTTTGAACTTGCCTGGAATGTGATGAAAGATTACCTTGAGGATCAGGGAATTACGGACATTATCGGCAGCAAAGGGGCCGTCCGTCACGCTTATAACAAAGGACTTATTCAGGAAGGGCAAGTCTGGATGGAAATGATCGAAAGCCGTAACCTTTCTTCTCATTCCTATGATGAAAACACCGCCAAAGCTTTAGCCGATGCAATCATAAACAGTTATTATGTACAGTTCAATGCGTTCGCGGAAAAAATGAACAGTCTGGCAGGATAAATGCGGTACGGTTTATCGGAAAAAACCCTGGCTACCCTCAACTCAATTTTCAACAGATACCCCGGTATACAACAGGTTGTTCTCTACGGAAGCAGAGCCAAAGGAACATACCGGAACGGTTCCGACATAGACTTGACCCTTAAAACCGATGCCGGTTTTAGCTGCACGGATTTATTGCACGTTGCCGGGGATTTTGACGATTCCGACATGCCGTATCTGGTAGACGTTTCAATTTACCACAGACTTTCAAATTCCGGCCTGAAAGAACATATTGACCGGGTGGGAAAAGTATTGTTTCGGCGATAGACACGCGCCGTCCTGGCGGCATTGCGAAAACCTATTCCACCGTTACCGACTTGGCAAGGTTCCTCGGCTTGTCGGGATCGTTGCCCCGCAGGACCGAACAGTAGTAGGCGTAAAGCTGGCAGGGGATTACCGACAGTATGGGCGTAAAGCAGTCAAGGGTGCGGGGAATACGAAAAACCGCGTCGGCGGTCCGGTCAAAATGATGAACATCGTCATAGGTAATCACCACCGCGGAAGCTCTGCGGGCTTTTACCTCTTTAATATTGGAATCCATTTTGTCAAAAAGGGCTTCCTGGGTACACAGGGCCGCTACCAGAGTGGATTCGTCCGCCAGGGCTATGGGTCCGTGTTTGAGTTCTCCCGCGGCAAAGGCTTCCGAGTGGGTATAGCTGATTTCTTTAAGTTTAAGGGCGCTCTCAAGGCTCACCGCATAATCAAAAAGCCTGCCGATAAAGAACACCTTTGACTTATTAAAGCACAGTGACGCAAAGCGCTGTATGGTTTCCCTGCCTTTAAGCACCGCCTCCGCCTGGACGGGAATTTTTTCAAGGGCTTCGATATACCGGTCAAGTCCGTTTCGGTCCAGTTTTCCCCCGGCAAAGCCGAACTGGATGGCGATGAGGTAAACGCACATGAGTTGGGTGGTAAAGGCCTTGGTGGAGGCCACGGCGATTTCGGGCCCCGCCCAGGTGTACATTACAAGGTCGGCTTCCCTGGCAAGGGTGGAGCCTACCACGTTGGTTATGGCAATAACACGGCCGCCGCTTTTTTTAGCCAGTCTCAGGGCGGCGAGGGTGTCGGCGGTTTCCCCCGACTGGCTTAGGATAATAAAAATATCGTCGGGATCGGAGAGGGGATTCCGGTACCGGTATTCGGAGGCTATTTCCGCATCGGCAGGTATACGGGCAAAATATTCAAAGGCGTATTTTCCGACCATAGCGGCGTGCCAGGCGGTACCGCAGGCGCAAAGGACCACCCGCTTTGCCCTTGCCCAGGAAGCGTCAAATCCGATTTCCGCAAGATTAACGTTCCGCCTGGCCCCCGGAAGCTCCCCTCCGCCGTTTCCCGCGTCAACGGCGTCAGCGGTAATACGGGGCCGGAGGGTATCGGTAAGGGCCTTTGGCTGTTCGTCAATTTCCTTGAGCATAAAATGTTCATAGCCGCCCTTTTCCGCGGCGGCGGCGTCCCAGGCAACATGGGAAAGCGTTTTGTCTATCCTTTCCCCTTCGTCATTGTAAAATTCAACCCCGTCCCGCGAAAGAACCGCTATTTCCCGATCGTCCAGATAGTAGACTTCCCTGGTATATTCAAGCAGGGCCGGTACATCCGAGGCAATCAGATTCTCTCCGTTGCCCCGGCCTATGACCAGGGGGCTTTCCTTGCGTACCGCGATAATATGATCCCGGTCATTTTCGCAGATGATACCCAGGGCGTAGGAGCCTTCGAGACGTTTAAGGGCCTCCCGCACCGCCGCAAGCATGTCCCCGGAATAGTAATGGTTGATAAGGTGGGCAATGACTTCCGTATCGGTTTCACTGCGGAAAACCACGCCCCGCCCGCCAAGCCATTCTTTAAGTCTGCCGTGGTTTTCAATAATGCCGTTATGGACCACGGCTATTTTTCCCGATATGTCGGTATGGGGGTGGGAATTGATATCCGACGGTTCGCCGTGGGTTGCCCAGCGGGTATGGCCTATACCCATAGTCCCGCCGAATTTTGTTTTTTGGGGGATGCCGCTTTCCGAAGATCCCGGTACTTTTTCTTCGAGGTTTTTTAAGGGGCCTTTGGATTTACAAACCCCAAGCCCCCCGCCGCCAAGTACCGCGATGCCCGCCGAATCGTAGCCCCGGTATTCAAGTTTTTTGAG
>JAITIC010000117.1 GCA_031279635.1 Treponema sp.
TGAAAAACTTATTCGGACAGCTTCTTTAGTGCGGCATTTGCGTACCGTTTCAACGAAACGGGAGCAAATGCGAGGGATGTCCATGAAGTAACAAACTTCCTGGACATCCCCAGGCTCATCCGCCCTACAATTTGTAGTAGTAAATGCCGTTTTTTTTTAGCACTCTGTAGGATTGTTTTATTAAAAAAGCGGGGGGATAATTTATACAGTTTTTGCCTTACGGCTTACAATAAATACTTATGGAGGTAACACAAATGGCACCAGACTATGAAGAAGGAAAAGAAGTCAACACGATGGCAGGCACACGGTTTACAAACCTTTTCAAACCGGGAAAGATAGGAAGCATGAGCCTTCGCAACCGGATTGTGCTCCCCGGGATGGGCACGGGCTCCAACGACGACGGCCCCGCCGGCATAATGAGCGAGCTGAGCGACCGCACGATAGACTACTACGCGGAGAGGGCCAAGGGCGGCGCGGGGCTCGTGATCACCCAGGCGTGCACCATACTGTACGAATCCCGCGGCATAGGCAACCTCCAGGTCCATGACGACAAGGTCATCCCCAGGTTCAGGCAGCTGGCGGAAGCGATACAGGCCCACGGCGCCAAGGCGGTCGTGCAGATCAATCATCACGGAACCATACTGAGCCTCCGCAGCATGCTTCTGCCCGACAAAGAGGCGGTCAAGGCGTTGGCCCCGTCGGCCATACCGTTCCCGGAAAACAACGTCATGCCCATAGAGATGGACCAAGACGACATCGACCGCATAGTGGAGGGTTTCGCCGAAGCCGCGCGGAGGGTCAAGGAGGCCGGCTTCGACGCGGTGGAGGTCCACGGCGCGCACGGCTATTTGATCGGCCAATTCCGTTCCCCGATGACGAACAAACGCACGGACAAATACGGGGGCAGCGCGGAGAACCGGGCCAGGTTCTGCTGCGAGGTGCTGTCCGCCGTGCGGAAGAAGGTCGGCCCCGACTACCCGGTCCTTCTGCGGATGAGCGGGACTTCCTTCTCGGAAGGGGGGATCACCATAGAGGACTCGGTGATCCAGGCCCCGCTGTTCGTCGAGGCCGGCGCGGACGCCCTTGACGTGTCGTGCGGCTCCCTGGAGAGCTATCACTACATCCTCCCGCCGTACATGGTCAAAGCCGGCCTGAATGTGCCCGCCGCCGAAGCGATCAAGAAGGCGGTCAGCGTGCCCGTCATCACGGTCGGCAGGCTGGGCACGGACCTTCCGCTTGCGGAGGACATTCTCGAGAAGGGCCAGGCGGACTTCATCGCGATCGGCAGGGGTCTCATCGCAGACCCCTACCTCCCGCAGAAGGCGCGGGAGGGGCGGCTTGACGACATCCAGGGGTGCATCTCCTGCAACAAGTGCATCAGCAGCGCCGTGATGGCCAAGTACAAAGGCTTGGGATGCTCTGTGAATCCGTCGGTGATGCGGGAACGCGAATTCCCGGCGCTGAAGCCGGCGGCTTCACCCGGCAGGGTGATGGTCGTGGGCGGCGGGCTTGCCGGCATGGAGGCCGCGAGGGTACTGGCCGAGCGCGGCCATAAGGTGTCCCTCCACGAGAAGAGCGGCAAGCTGGGCGGCCAATGGAACATCGTTGACATGGAGAAGAAACAGCCGGCGTACACCAATCTGACAAAGAGGCTGATCCGCGGCCTGGACAGGGCCGGGGTGGAAGTTGTGCTGAACAGCGAGGTTACGGCGGATACCGTCGCGAGGGCCAAGCCGGACAAGGTGGTGATCACCACGGGGGCTTTCCCCCGGACGCTCAGGGGAGTGCCCGGTATCGACGGCAAGAACGTGGTGCAGGCGAACGACGTGATCATGGGCAAAGTTGAAGTTGGGGCCCGCGCAGTCGTGATCGGCGGCGGCTCCACCGGCATGGAGCTGTCTAAGAGCCTGGCCGAGAGCGGCAAGAAAGTCGTCCTTGTGGAAGCCCTTCCGAAAATCGGCGGCCCCATGGTCATCTACAATTACAAACACCTGCTGAGCGGCCTCATCGAGAACGGCGTCGTGATCCTCACCGACTGTCCGTTGATGGAAGTAACCGGGCACGGCGTCTACGTGAAATCCAATGTTAAGCCTGAAATGGATCTGCTGTTCATCAAGGCGGACACCGTGATTTTGGCGGTGGGGGTCGTTCCCGACAACAAACTTGCCGGGGAACTGCGCCAGAAGGGAATAGACGTTGAACTGATCGGCGACTGCGCCGGGCCGGAGAAGTCCGCGCTGGAAGCGATAAGGGAAGGCGCGGAGCTCGGCAGGAGGCTTTAGAGCCCGCGGAGACGGCGGGGCGGCCGTTGACCGCCTCGCCCGGCCGCTCAAAGAACGAACAGAATGTGTGAAATCCTGAAAGTAAAATATCCTATCATGCAAGGGGGAACGCGATGAATCCATATCTGGCCCAGCCCAAGGGCAGGAAAACAATCACGCTCGTCGGTATTTATTTCGGCTTCATAGCATCGCTGATGCAGTCGGCCAGCCTTTCGACCCTGCTGCCCGTGGCCGCCACGGAAATCGGCGGGGAGGACATTTACCCGCTCGCGTCCATCGTCGTCAGCATCATCAGCGTGATGGCGATGCCGCTCTACGGCTACATCGGGGCCAGCCGCCCCCGCGCCAAGCCGATGCTCGTCGTGCTCTCGCTCTCCGTTGGGGGCTTCCTCATGCTGCTGATTCGCGCTTTCGCCCTGAACATGTGGATTGTGGTCATCACGTCTTTCTTTTATGGGCTGGTCAGCGCGGGCCTGTTCGTCATCGGTTTCTCCCTGATCCGCGATATGTTCGAGCAGGCCGTGGCCGGCACCTATCTGGGCCTCGTCGGCTCGTTCATGAGCTTCGGCATGCTGGCCGGCCCGGCGATCTCCGGCGTCATCATGGACACGCTCGGCTGGCGCGCGGTCTGCCATCTGCTGTGGGTTCTGTTCGCCGTCTCCGCCGTCCTTGTTTTCTGCGGCGTGCGTATCACGAAGGAGGAATCGGAGAAAATGGCCACCGCCGGCGCGAGCTTCGACCTGCCCGGAGCCGTCTTCATGATGCTCTTCATGACGGGCTTCATCCTCTTCCTGTCCCTCGGCAGCAGGTACGTCCCATTCGGCACTCCGGGCAACTGGGCCCTGATCGCCGTGATGGCCGCCGGCCTTGCCGGCCTGGTCACCGTCATCCGAAGGAAGAAGGGCGCGGCCATCATCCCGTCCACCGTCCTTGCCGACCGCAACACGATGGTCTTCGTCATCTGCAACTTCCTGCTGGCCGGCTCCTCCATGGCGGTGTTCTTTTTCATGCCGACATACGTGCTCTATGTCATGCGGGGCACGGCGACGCAGGCCGCCCTGACCACCACCCTCATGAGCGTGCTGGGCCTCTTTCTCGGGCCGGTTTTCGGCCGCATGATCGCCAGGGCGGGCAGCGCGAAATTCGTCCTGACGATCGGTACCGTCGTCCGCATCGCGGTGACCCTCCTGTTCATCCTGCTGCTCAAGCCCGCGACGCCGCTGATGCTGGTCTACGTTCTGATGCTCCTCGCGGGTTTCTACAACAGCCAGCAGACGATCACCTTCTCCACGGGACCGCAGATACAGATACGCCCGGAAATCCGCGTCCTCGGCAATTCGGTGGTGCAGGTGGGGCAGAACCTCGGCTCCGCGGTCGCCATGGTCGTCTACACCATCATCATCTCGGGACTCGGCGTTGTGGACGGTCTGCCCGTCGCTTTCTGGGTGGCGGCAGGGCTGGCGGCGGCGGCCTTGCTCGTCGGGCTGCTGCTGAAAAAGCTTGATGCGCAGGAGACGGCATAGGAGCGCCAGGCAGTTTCTTGCAATTTCAACAGTTCAGCGTATAATAATCAGAGGCTGTTCCAAAACGCGAACCTTCGGTTCGACAGTTTTTGGAACAGCCTTATTAAACCGCATACAAAGGAACGGAATGGCGTGAAACTCAGTACGGACATTATCTGCTATGCTTTATCCCAATCCATGCAAATACAAACTGCTTCTCCCCATAACGAGTCGCTCATGTGGTCCCGGCCGGTATTCTACGAACCAAATCATTCGGTTGAACCCTATAAAATTATTATCGCCCCACACAATACTCTGCCTTCCTCTCCGCTAAAAAAATTATTGTCATTGATAATCTGCATAGGCGCCCCTCCCGCAGAGTGGATTGACGGGCGGCGTTCCGTAGTGGTGATAAAAAATAACAAAACCAACCCATACACGGTATTTAATATAATTCAAACTTTGTTTGACCGCTATGACGCCTGGGAAGAAGACCTCCAAAAAATATCCGCAGCAGACGCGGACGTCCGTAAGATGCTGGAACGGAGCATTGAAATATTCGATAACCAGATTCTTGTTTCCGACAGGAATTTGAAGATTTTGGCCGCTAACATCCTGCCCCCTCCCGGGGAGGAGAGCGGATCGGAACAGTGGCTCATAAAGAGTGGTTCTCCCATCCCTTTTGATATCATGGAGAAAGCGCGAAAACTCTACAAATCCGGCGAAAGACTAAGCGAACCACAACTTCTTAATCTCAAGGTTATTTCAGGCGAAGATATGTGGGTATACCGTGTGCCCCTGTTTTTTTCCAATCAATATCAGGGAAACATTGCTTTATGCGCCGTAAAACATACGTTCCGGCCCGGGGAGCTGGCGTTACTGCGAAAATTCAGCGAATATATCAAAGAAGCATTGCATAAACATGCAATAATGGGGATAGACGCATCAATTTCTCCGAGAGCCTTGATCAAGAATTTACTGAATTATTTGCCCGTAGACAAACACCGATTGTACAATGCCCTGGAATTAGAGTTCGATAAAGTAAATTACTGGGTCGGCATGAAGGTGGTATTTAATGAATCCGAAAAAAACATGCCGCCAGGGGATTATTTATGCGCGACATTTGAAGAGGTACTGCCCGCCTCAATAGCTGTTGTGCATGAATCCGAAATTGTCTTGTTTGTACAGGTAAAAAATGATGACACGGGTATTGATAATATTTTGTCTATCATTGAACCTTTATTGACCGGCATGGATTTTCAAATTGGCGTCAGCAATGTTTTTTATGATATAACCAGGGCGCGTATCCATTATATGCAGGCCGGGTGCGCCCTGACAACGGGCCGTGAATTGTTTCCCAAGAATAAAGTATATAAATTTGAAAATTTTGTATTACCGTATATGCTGTCCCATTGCAGGGGGCAGTTTGCCGTAGAAGATTTAATTTCCAACCGTTTACAAAAATTAAAGAAACTTAACCGGACGTCTTCCGTGGATTATTGGCATACGCTCCGCGTTTATCTGGATAATAATTTGAATACGACAAAAACGGCAAGAGACCTTTTTTTACATCGTAGTTCGCTGCTGCAAAGACTTTCCCGTATCCATAAGATTATGGGCGCTTCATTAAACGATCGCAGAGAACAGTTATACATTAAATTATATATGTATATGACGGAATACGCTTCCCTTTCAGTTGACAAATGAAAGCCATGGCCGGAGAATTTCTAACTGTACGCTGCTATCGCAGGCAGCCGGGCCGGAAAGATAGTCCGGGATCATTCCCCGGACGCTAAACCGGAACCCCGCCTTTTGCGGGGCGGCGCTCCCCACTGTCAACAAGCTAAGGGAATTGGCATATCCCCATCAACAGTTTAATTTGTGATTGTGATGGAAATGTGGTTTTTCAGGAACTTAACCACGAAGGGCAAAGGACACGAAGGAAAGAGAAAAAAATTATTGACAAAACCCCTTGTGTTCTTTGCGAAAAGCAAAGGAGATGTTTCTTGCAAGTGAGGCTCTGGCATATGGTCGTGGTGGAATAACAATAGTGCATCGCATCAGCGGAGCGTCTAAAAATACGATCAAACGAGGTATCAGGGAGTACCGGGAAGGGGCGGACATCGGAACAAGAGTTCGCGCTTGTGGTGGGGGAAGACCCCTCATAGAAGAAAATCTTCCTGAAGTCGTACAGAGGATTTTAGAAATCGTAAATCCGGCAACCTATGGCAATCCACAGTTATCGGGTAAAAATGTGGAAGTATCAACTTCAACAATTCGCCGACAGAACAGGCATTACGATACATGTTTGCCCGTTCCCTTTAACGGAGATGGGAATAAGCGGGCTTGACTACTTCCTCAACAGCGGCGAAACCACCCTCTAAAGCAGTCAGACGGAAAGCCCCTAAGCCCGGCCGGTGCGTTTGCGGTCGATGAGTACCGCTATGATGATGATCGCGCCTTTAACAACCTGTTTATAGAAGGCATTGACTTCCAGCAGGTCCATGCCGTTGTTAATAACGCCCAGGAGCAGCGCGCCGATAACCATGTCGCTGATGTTTCCGATGCCGCCGGAGAAGCTGACCCCGCCGATGATGCAGCCGGCGATGGCGTCAAGCTCGTAGCCCGATGCGAAGGTCGGCGCGGCGGATTTTATCCGTCCGGCGAAAATGGTACCGGCAACGCCGAGCAGTACGCCCTCAATCAGATACGCCTTTATCTTGACCAAATCCACGTTGATCCCCGCCGCCCGGGCCGCCTCTTCGTTGCTGCCCACCGCGTAGATGTGACGCCCCAGGGGCCGCTTATTGAGGATGTACCAGGCAATAATGATCACTATGGCGTAGATAATGACCGGCCAAGGCACGGGCCCCAGAGAAGCCGTACCAAAAAAGTTGAAGCTGTCGGGAAAGTTGGCGACCGGCATACCGTGGGCAAAGATCAGGGCAAGGCCGCGGCCTATAGACATGGTACCCATGGTCACGATAAACGCGGGAATCCGCGCCTTGGCGATAATGCTGCCCGCGAAAAGGGCGACGAGCGACGCGGTAACAATACCGACCAGGAAGCCGACGCCGGCGGGGAGATTCAAACCGTAGGCCCCGGAAGAAACCGAGAGGCCCGCCAGGATGCCCACCAGGGCGAGGGTGGAACCGAGTCCCAAATCAATACAGTTCATAATGATAAGGAATCCGATTCCGATGGTGGCGATGCCGATACAGGAAACCTGCCTGAGTACGGTGATAAGGTTTGAAACCCTGAGAAAATTCGGACGGGCAATGGAAAGAAGAAGCACGATAAAAAAGAACCCGATAAGTATCCCGTGATCCCGAATGAACTGCCTATAGTCAAAAGTTTTAATTCTTTGCGACATTGTCCCTGTAGTGTTATCCGCCATTATTGCGCCTCCATTACGGTCGTCTTAACCGCCAGTTCCATAATTTTATCCGCAGTCGCTTCACTGCGATCCAGTATGCCGGTCTGTACTCCTTCATGCAGCACCAAAATCCGGTCACTCATGCCAAGAATCTCAGGCAGTTCGGAAGAAACCATGATAACCGCCTTTCCGGTTCCGGCCAGGGCCGACATGAGGCGGTGTATTTCCGATTTTGTCTTGACATCAATACCCCTCGTCGGTTCGTCCAGAATGATAATTTCCGGATCGGCGTTAAGCACCCTGGAAACCGCCACCTTCTGCTGATTACCGCCGGAAAGGTTTTTACATGTCTGGGAAAGGCCGGAATATTTTATCTCCAGTTTTTTGGCGTACTCCTCAAAATAGCGCCGCTCCAGGCTTGTTTTGATGCCGATGCCGGACATACATTTTTTCAGGGCTGACATGAGCACATTGTCTTTGATGGACAGCTTGAGAAACACCCCGTTTTTTTTACGGTCCTCCGGCACCATCGCGATACCCCGCTTTATGGCGTCGCCGGGTATGCGGTTTACGATTTTCCGTCCGTGGAGGTAGATGTCCCCTCTGCTCGGCCTGCGCGCACCTATAATGGTTTCCACGAGTTCGGTACGGCCCGCGCCCATCAGCCCCGCTATGCCGAGTATCTCCCCCCGGCGGAGATCGAAATTGACATTCTCGAATTCCCCGTCTACGGTGAGGCCCTTAACCTGAAGCATCACGTCGCCGATTTCACATTCCTGCTTGGGGAAAAGCTCGTTGACTTCCCGGTCCACCATCATGCGGATAAGGTCTTTTTCCGAAACGTCCGCGACCCTGCCGTTATAGATCAATTTTCCATCACGCAAAACCGTAACCGATTCGCAGACGCTGTAAATTTCTTCCATCTTATGCGAGATATATACGATGCATTTGTCCTGATCCCGCAGGATATGCACCATTCGCAGCAAATTTTCAATTTCATTTTTGCTCAGAGCCGAAGTTGGCTCGTCCATAATTATGATTTTAGCGTTAAGCGATATTGCCTTGATAATTTCCACGAGTTGATGTTTAGCGACCGTAAGGTCCCGGATTTTTGTCTTTGGATCCAGATCCACGCCGAGTTCTTTTAAGAGCTCACGCGAGTCGGCGTACATTTTTTTAAAATCCACCGCGCCGGTTTTTGTCCTGGGTTCCCTGCCGAGGTATATGTTTTCCATTACCGAAAGGACTTTCACCTGGTTAAATTCCTGAAAGATCATACTGATGCCCGCTTCCTGGGCTTCTTTCACGGTCTTTAAATTCACTCTTTGACCCTGAAGGAGTATCTCCCCTTCGTCGCTCTGGTATAAACCGATTAAAATCTTCATCAATGTGGATTTTCCGGCGCCATTTTCACCTACCAAAGCGTGCACTTCCTTCCGGCGCAGGGTAAGGCTCACATCATCCAAAGCCTGAACCCCGCCGAACCGCTTGCAAATATTTTTCATTTCAAGGATCACATCATTTTCCATAGACGCCTCCTGACTCTGTTTTTTCACATTCAAACAAACACACTGCCGTAACCGGCGGCGAGACACAAAGCCCGCCGCCGGGGTTCCCCTGAAACCCGGAGGTTTCAGGGGGTTCCTCAGTACAAACTGCTAGAAAAATTTCGCGGAGAGGGCATTACGGGCGTTGGCCTTGGCAATGTACTCATCCACATTATCTTTGGTGACTGTCTGGAAGGGGACGAGCACATCCTTAACCGGTTTGCCGCTGGCGGCGTCAATAGCTACCTTGAGGGCGGTTTCACCCTGGACGATTCCGTCCTGCCAGATAGTATTGTCCACTACGCCTGCCTTGATTTTTTCAAGTACCGGCATGTCGGCGTCGATTCCGCTGAGCAGGATCTTGCCTTGCAGTCCCGCGTTTTCGACCGCGGTGATTGCGCCTACCAGGATACAGTCCGCGTGGGCGGCGATCATGTCGATGCCGGGATCATCTCCCCTGCGGTAGGTCTGAATCCAGTTTTCCACGAGCTGGAGGGCCTTGTCGCCGGACCAGTCGGCGGTATTCTGCACAACCAGCGTGGCGCTGGGATTCTTCGCCAGCTCTTCCTTATAGGCCTGCTCGCGGAGTATCTGGGCGGAATGGCCGAGCACCGCGTTGATGTAGGCGACGCGGGGTTTCGCCGGGCCGACTTTGAAAAGCCGTTCAAACTGGAGCCTGCCGGATTCCACATCGTCGGAGCCTACAAAAGCGGTTTCGTTCGGGCTACTTGTCCTCTGGCTCAAGGTGATCACCGGAATACCCGCCTTGTATGCGGCTTCCACTGCGGCGGCGCTCTGGACCTGGTCCACCGTGTTCAAAATGATCGCCTTGGCGCCTTCGGAAATGGCAGTCTCCACCTGGCGCAGTTGGTTGGAAGCGTCATCGTCGGCAAACACAACCCTGAGTTTTATATTGGCGGGTTTCTGTGTTTCCATGTACTGATTCATTGCCGCCACCTGGTAACGGACAAAACCGCTCTGGTTTCCCTGCATACAGGCATAAATCAGAATGTCGCCTGACCCGGCCGCCGCTTTCTGTCCGCCGGCCTGCACGCTCATGGCTGCCAGGCAGAACACCACGAGCGTTACCACGATCTTACGGAATGTTTGGTTCTTTTTCATAACATTTCCTCCATAAAGAAAATTTACCGTTCTTTGCGGCTGAACGGCTTTTATATTTTCACTTGCCTGTACCGGCAAGCGCCGCGCAAATTACTCCGCGTTATGCGGATCACATGGTCATGCCGCCGTCCACAGACAGCATGGTACCAGTACAAAAACCGGCGTTTATTAAATAGAAAATTCCGTCTGCGATTTCTTCGGGAGTTCCGAAGCGGCCCATCGGCTGCCGGGCGATAAATTCTTTTTTTGTCTGTTCATAATTTTCAGATTTCGCCAGACGGCTGTCCAGCGACGGGGTAAAGGTAGTGCCGGGACACACGCAGTTAACCCGTACTCCTTTGTCTATCAGGTCAACAGCCATGGACCGGGTAAGGGAAAGCGCCGCCCCCTTGGACGCGGTATAGGCAAAACGATCCTTTACCCCTTTAAGAGCAACCGACGAAGCGACGTTAATAATCACCCCTTTCCGTTCAACAAGATACGGAACACACGCCTGAGATAGCAGAAACAGCCCTGTTACATTGATATTCATAGTCGTTTCCCAATCTTCCTGCGTGGTGGTTTCAAGGGTTCCGGGAAGGACTACCCCGGCGTTATTCACCAGGATATCAACGCCCCCGAAAGTTTTGACCGTTTCCCCGACAATCCTCGCGACGTCTTCTTTTTTGGAGACATCTCCGCAGACAAAAAACGCCTTGCCCCCCCCCCGTTGTATTTTTTCCGCCACCGAAGCGCCGGAATTGGTCACTGAATTACAGCAGACCGCTATTCCCGCCCGGCCCAATTGCAGGGCCAGGGCTTCTCCTATTCCCTTCCCGGCGCCGGTAACAATCGCCGTTTTGCTGTTGCTCATAAATCCTCCATGTGAAGAAACGCCTTTTCAACATTAGCAATATGCTGTTCCATCGCCCGCGCCGTTTTTGCCGGGTCCCGGTTTTTCAGGGCTTTGATGATCGTTTCGTGATCCTTGATAGTGTTTTGACGGATAAAGGGCCGGGCGTTACTCTGTTTGCGTATCAACAGTGAAAGTTTGTTGATGGACTGCATAAAAACAGACATAACCCGATTTCCCGCCGCCTTCATGATCATTTCGTGCAGTTCCAGATCGCGCTTCAGAAACAGCTGTTCGTCGTCTATATGGGCGGCGGCCTGGCGAATGTTTTCCTCAATTGCCTCAATTTCAGCATCGCTGATATTTGCCGCCGCCATTTCCGCTATAGCGGCTTCCAGCACCCTCCGGGCTTCGTACAGATCCCGGTAAAGGCTCGAGTCCATGTGGAATACAATATCCAGATGCTCTATTACATCTTCCGGTTCGAGAGTCTTAACATAAGCCCCCGCCCCCTGCCGTATGTCGATGATGTTCATCACCTGGAGGGCTTTCAGCGCCTCCCGCAGAATAGGCCGGCTGACTCCGATTATTTCGCAGAGCTGCCGTTCCGGGGGAAGTTTGTCCCCCATCTGCAAGCTCCGGGTTTTAATGAGATTGATCAGATTTTCGACAATACGCTCCACAGTGCTGATCCGTTTGACATTGCTGAAAGCGTATTGGTTAAGGGTCTCCGTCACTCAGGACTCCGTTACTTCGCCACCCAGCCGCAGTCAACCAGAAGATCGGTTCCGGTGATAAACGACGCGGCGTCGCTGGCAAGGAAATAAATTGCCTCGGCGATTTCAGCAGGATCGGCCCAGCGGTCAAAAGCCTGTTCGTGTTCGCGCAGCTTCTTCACCTCGTCAAAAGGCATGCCGGTCCGTGTGGACTCAAGCTGAATATCACTGCGAAGCATGGGGGTGTCCACCGATCCGGGGCTGATCGAATTCACCCGGATATTGTACTTTGCAAGTTCCCAGGCGACGGCCCGCGTAAAGGCGATAATCGCGCCTTTGGTGGAGCCGTAGATCGCGTGTTCGGTCTGGCCGACGTGACCTGAAACCGAACCCATATTGACGATGGCGCCCCGTTTCTGCCGCTTCATAATCGGCATGACGTATTTGGTAAAGAGGAAGTGCCCGCCGATGTTGATATGGGTTACGTTGACAAAATCCTCCCAAGTGGTGTCTTCCAGCGGCTTCACGACAACAATACCGGCGTTGCAGTTCAGCACATCCACCCGGCCCCATTTGCCTTCCACCTGGGCGACCATGGTTTTAACATCATGCTCCGAACCGACGTCGCCCTGAAAATCAATACACCCGGCGCCAAGCTTGCGTATCTCGCCGCCCACATCGTGTATCCCGTTTCCGCGGGCGATGATCGCTACATTGTAACCCTCTTTGGCGAATTTTATCGCCGCGGCCCTGCCGATACCGACTGAGGCCCCGGTAACAATCGCTGTTTTCCTGTCTTCCATCATTTTCTCCTATTTCCTGATTCCGGTCAGTTCACGCGCTATCGCCGGGGTCGCCACTTCCCGTCCCAGGGAGCGGGATATATCGGCTATTTCCTTGACCAGTTCGTGGGTTTTGGCGATTTTTCCGTTTTGCAGATAGGGCCAGTCCTCGGTGCCGACCCGGACGTTGTCGCCGTGGGTAATGGCCGCGGCTAAAATATCCATCTGCTCTTCGCACATGATGCTCACGGTGATTACGCAGTTTTCAGGCATAAGGCTCCTGCGGTACAGGTATTCGTGTACCGTTGGGGGCGACCAAGTGCCGCCGGGCCAGCCCAGAAAGAACGTGGTGATATAGGGCGGGTCGAGCAGTTTTTTTTCGATGAGCTTTTTGATGTTCCAGATTGAACCGGAATGCCATATCTCCCATTCGGGTTTTACCCCGTACTTGCGGCAGGCATCGGCGTATTCCTCAAGCTCGGCCAGGGGGTGCAGCACGTCGCAGTTCACCTGGGCAAAGGCTTCCGCGTGGTGATTCGCAATAATCGAGACCATGTCGGATTTTTGCTCGAAAAGCTCGATTCTTTCCTTTAGGGGAATGCTGGACATGCCGCTCTGGATGATGATGTCGCACTTGGCCCGCACTCCGTTGATCACCTCGGACCACTGACCTTCGGCATGGGTATGCAGGACGCCCGCCCCCGCCTCACGGCAGCGGACGGTTTCTTCGATGATCTCCGGCGCTTTTTTGGGATAATCCACATTGGGGTTCAGCCAGCAGATATTCGGCGTGGCGACAATCACCAGGGGATTCTTTTTCATGTTTCACTCCTTCGCTTTTACTCGTATTATGTTTGTACCGTTAGACGATTTCGCCTGACGGAAATATCAAACCCGGATTATGGTTTTAGGCATGGTGGTCATCTTACGGCAGCCGCCGGCGGTAACCACGTAACAGTCCTCAACCCCGATAAGGGCGCCGTTAAAAGGCTCCCAGGCCTCGATCTCAAAAACCATATTTTCCTCGAAGACCCGGTCGAGCGCGCCCAGCACGCCGAAGATGTGCTGATCCTCGCACTGGAGGCCGATGGAATGGCCGATTGAAAAAGCGATGCCATCGGGCACGGTCTTCTTGTACCAGGCAAGGGCTTCGTCGCTGAGTTTTTTCATGTTGACGCCGGGCCTGATCCGTTCCTCGAAATAACGCTGGAAATCCAGCAGGCCCTTTATCAGCCTGTCCGCGTCGGGAGGGGCGTTGCCCACTACCACTTCCTGGTTGATGTCGGCCACATAGCCCTTGTAAATGCCGCCGAAGTCCAGGCGGACAATTTCGCCTTTCTTAACCGCCCTGCCCGTGCCGGGGGCTTCGGGGTCAGAATCGCCGATGGTAAGTGTCAGATGATCCCAATCGTCCGCGCCGTGCTTGAGCAGGGCGTTTCTGCCGATCTTGAGGATCTCCAAATCCGTCACCCCTTCTTTTACCCTGGCGATAGTGTCCTTCAGGGCGGCCTCGGTAATGTCCGCCGCCTTTTGGAGATATTCGATCTCCAGGGGCGTCTTGACCAGCCGCATGTCGAGAAAAGCCTGATCCGCGCTTACCGCGGTCATCCCCGCCTTTTCGCCGCTAAGGGCGTCCACGAGGAATTTGGGGGCGGTAGATTCAATACCCACCCGTTTGCCCGCCAGGCCCCATTTGCGGATCTTTGAACGGAGGGCCTTACCCACGTCGGCCTGGCTCTCAATTCCCACAACATCGTGGAACCAACTAAAGCGGTCCACGCTCTTGAACACGTTCCAGTGGATCACCGTACCGTCCCCTTCCCGGCGGATCATGGCGAGGTTCGGGTACTGGTTGTTCAGGGCCAGCAGTATGGGATTTGCCGCGCTGTGGAGCAGGGGCATGCCTGAAAGATAGTAGACATTCACCGGCGACGCGGCGATAAGCAGATCGAGATCGTATTCGCCCATAATCCGCGCGGCCTTTTTTTGGTTAAAGCCGATTGGTTCCACGGTTTTTACCTCCGGAAGATTTTTGTTGATAGGTATTGACGGAGCGAGACGCTCCAGAATTTTTTCGCTGCACTGTTTTGCATCCGCCATCTTTTCAATTTCCGCGGTTTCCACCGGTCTGCCTTCGATATGGGAAAGGTAGCCGGCAAGGATAGCGGTGATAGCGTTCATGGACTGCTCCGGGGTAAACTCCGGGGCCCGGTTTTCAAGGATACACCTTGCAAAGTGGTGATCGGTTTCACGCACGGAGATGGTGTAGTACTCGGGGAAGGGGGCGTGCTCCACATCAGGCTCCACCCATTTCTGCTGGTTTTCGCCCATCCGCTCGTCAAAGGAGCAGAAGCGCACCGGTTTTTCCCAGGCGTGGTTTTCAAAAATACTTCCCTTGGTACCGTACACTTCCATGCTGTTGTAGGGCACGGTCTTTTGGGTAAAACTCACCACCACATCCGCGAGCGCACCATTTTCGTAGGCGGCGATTGCCAGGGCGTTGTCCTCAGCCTTTTCCGGCAGATTAACGGCCTGCTTTGCGCAGACCGCGCTAATTCTGCTCACCTTTGAACCGATGACGTATTCGATAGTGACGAACTTGTGCGCGGCCATGTCCATAAAAGCGCCGCCGCCGGCCTTGATGGGGTCTCCCTTCCAAAAGCCGCTCTGGGAAAGGCCGTGTATCTCGTTGACGCCCTCGTAAGCCCGCACCATGAGCACCTCTCCGATAAGCCCCTGTTTAACAATGTCGTGCATACACACGTGGGCGGGAAGAAAGCGGTGGTTTTCGGCAATCATGAATTGCACCCCGGCTTTTTTGCATGCCCGGATCATCTCGCGGCAGCCTTCCACGGTAGTGCCCATCGGCTTCTCGCAGAGTACATGCTTGCCCGCCTTCGCCGCCCGGCGGACCATCTCCACATGGTACAGATGGGGCACCATGACCAGCACCGCGTCTATGTCGGAAGCAAGCATCTCGTCCAGGCTCTCGTAGGGGACCATGATCCCGTCCCGGTAACGGAGGGCCATTTTCCTGGCGTTCTCAAAATTCATATCGTAAATAGCGTTATACGAAATGATTGGAGAGCCGCGGTCACCGTTACTGTGAAAATGGAAGGCCTGTCCGCCGCCGATAATGCCGAAGCGGACTTTTTTACCCTTGTCCTTCGCGGCCGCGGCCTCCTTTTTCAGGCTGGTCCAGTCCCTTTTAAGGAACTTGTCCAGGAAAATCTCAAAAACCCGCTGGAAATTCATCGCGTCCGGGCGGTTTCCGGTGTATTTGATAGAGCCGCCCATCTGGGCCACCAGGGAATAGATATTCCCTTTGAGAATATCCAGAACGGTCTTAACTCCGATATTGAACACAACCGCCGGTTTCGGCGAAGGCCCCTCGTAGGTTTCGCAGCCCCCTCCGGTAAAAACAACGGTATACACCTGGGTCTTTGATTCTTCGCCCAGGTTGAACTGAAAATGCGGACTGGCCTCTCCGCCGGTCAAATTCCGCAGTTCATAACCAATTTCTTCATCGCTGTTGCAGACCATAGCAAAAAAGGCAAGCCCCTCTTTCAAATCTCCGGCTTTTATATCTCCCTTTTCCAGCTTTATTTCAAATCGTTTATAGAAATCTTCATCAACAGGTGTTTGCCTGCCGGCCAACAATACCATGTTTGCTCCTCCAATTATTACAAAATGGTAAACTTATTTTACCATTTGATGGTTCAGTGTAAATCCTAAATTCCTGTTTGTCAACAAAAATTTTCAAAAATTGTTAGAAATCTTAAAAAAAATGTAGCCTGCTTTCCCAAAACTTCAGTTTTGGGAAAGCAGGCTTGCAATTCGCGGTTTTGCAAAGCTCAACGGGAGACCGCTCTGGTTTTCTCTCTTATACAGATAGCATAATGGAATAAAACCACGGATACTTTATTCGAAAGGCTGGTTTAATACCCCGGAGCGCTGCTCCGGCTCAAATGACGCAACGTTTACAAAATTTTGGTATTAAACCTAAGAACCCGCTTGCGCGGGGGAGGGTATAATAAACTTCTTATCGAACGAGCCTCCGATCGAACTAATGCAGCGCTTAAGATACCGCGGAGCTTGCTTCGCGGAGGCTCATGTTTTGTAAAATTCGCTATGCAAAGCGCCGGACTTTTGGGGCGAAATTCCCGCTTTTTTCTCTTCCTTGCTCCTTCCTCGCACTCCTTACAACAGTCCCTCCAGTTCATCCACCAGGCGCCCGAAGGCTTCGCAGGCGGCCTGTACGGGCGCGGGGGAACTCATGTCCACTCCGGCGATTTTGAGGGACTCGATGGGGAAGCGGGAGCCGCCGGATTTGAGGAAGGCAAAGTAATCGTCGCGCTCCTGCCCGCCGCCTGAAAGGACGCGCTCCACCAGGGCGAGGGCCGCGGAAATGCCGGTGGCGTATTTATACACGTAGAAGGCGTTGTAGAAGTGGGGGATGCGCAGGCCCTCAAGGTCGCTTGCTTCTTCCAGGACCATTTCCGGGCCGAAGTATTTGACGAGCAGGCCGCGGTATTCGCTCCGAAGCAGTTCCGCGGTAAGGGGCCGGCCGGCCTCCTCAAATTCGTGGGTGATTTTTTCAAACTCGGCGAACATGGTCTGGCGGTACAGGGTAGAAAGCAGATCGTCGGCCCGCTTGTTGACGAGGTACAGCCTCGTTTCCCGGTCGGCGGCGGTTTTTTCCAGGCGGCGGAAGAGCAGTTCCTCGTTGAAGGTGCTGGCCACTTCGGCCTCGAAGACCGTGTAATTGTAGTGCATGATGGGGTTGGAGCGGGCGGAATACCAGGAGTGCATGGAGTGGCCACCTTCATGGGCCAGGGTGAATACGTCGCGGAGGCCTTCGTCCTTGTAGTTCATAAGGATGTACGGCTCGCCTGAATAGCTGCCCGCGGAAAAAGCGCCGGAGCGTTTGCCCTTGTTCTCGTAACGGTCGGCCCAGCGGCCCAGAAGCCCGCCGCGCAGGGTGGAAACGTACTCATCGCCCAGGGGAGAAAGGGCCTCGG
The DNA here is from genome assembly GCA_031279635.1 of Treponema sp. Lineage (GTDB taxonomy): Bacteria > Spirochaetota > Spirochaetia > Treponematales > Breznakiellaceae > WQXQ01. The sequence goes on from JAITIC010000117.1 coordinate 17,181, forward strand.
AGATGAGGTCCACGGCTTCGTTCCAGGCGGTGCGCTTTTTTAGCGCGGGGACAAGCGGGGCGTAAACGTCGTAGTGGCGCAGTTCCGGCAGCCTGAGCGCCCGCTTGCGCAGGCTGTAGTAACGGTGCAGATCGCCCAGATTGCGGTTCACTGTTGAGACGAGGTTGTCATAGACCGCCCCGTCCACGTTGTCGGGGAAAAGCGCGGCCGCCCGCGCCGAGGAATAGCCGCGTACCCGCGCCCGGATCACGTCCTGCTTGACCGAGCCGGAGTAGAGGCTTGCCAAGGTGGTTTTGTGGGCCTCGAAGCGGCCGTAGAACGCCCCGTAAACGCGGCATCGGAGTTCACGATCAGGGTGTTCCATGAAGACATGCCAGGTGGACTGGGAGAGGGGGCGTTTTCCCTCCGGCGTGTCTATAAGGCCGAAATCAAAATCCACGTTGGTCAGTATGGAAAAAGCGTCTCCGGGGATGTTTTCCCCTTCGGCGTGCAGGGCGATGATCCGCTCTTCCCGGTCGCTGAGAATATAGGGTTTGTAACGGAGCGTCCGTTGCAGGTATATCCGGTAATCGGAGATGCGGGGGTGGGCGAGGAAGGCTTCCATGTCCTTTTCGGGAATGGCGAGTATTTCCGGCCTTTCCCAGGCGGCGGCGGCCTGGACTTTTGCCCCGGCCATGGCGATTTTTCCGGTCATGGTCCGGGCCGCGGCCGCGCCCTCGTCCTCAGTCTGTCTGAGGTCGGCGTAGTAAGCCAGCCGCTCCCACAGAATATGCAGCTCTTTGGAAAAATCCAGATAAGCGGCGAGGCTCTCCGCCGATGTTCCCAGCGTACCCTGGAACGGGGGTATTTGTTCCGCCATTTTTTCAAACAGGGCAAGCCCCTCGTTCCAGGCCGCGTCGTCGGCGAAGAGCTTTGAAAGATCCCAGGTGTCCGCCAACGCGATTTCCGAGCGGGCGGGGATGCGGATTTCGTTTGATGACATGCGGAACTCCTTGTTATTTGCTCATGGCCGCTACCGCCGCGCCGAAAAGGCTGGCCTGTTCCACCGGCGAAATGATATAGGGCCGGGGTTTTCCCTTGGACAGCATGAAGTGCAGCCAGGACTCAAGAGAACGGCGCATGCCTTTGTAGATAAGATAGGTGGTTCCTTCCACGGCGATGCGGACCGGCGCGTATGGCTCGAAGCCGGGATTTATCCGCTCGACAGTGGCGGCCAGCACCGCCGCCGAAAAGAGCGCGCCCCGCTCGGTGACAATCGAAACGAGGTACTGCACTGAGGCAAGGGCGTCTCCTTCGTCAAGGCCGAAGAGACCGCCCAGCGGGCCTTCCGCGGCAAGGGGGGCGTGGGTGAATTCGTTGAGCACCCGCGTTTCAAGATGGGGCATGGCGAGGAGTTCCCCGGATTTCTTAAATTGTATCACCTTGTCATTTACCGCCTGTTTCAGGATATGCAGAGTCAGCGGGCCAAGGTAAGCGCCGGCGCAGGCTTTTTCCAGAGTATAGGTACCGGGGTTTTTGGTCGTGCTGTCGTATTCCTGATCAAGCTGGCCCCGGTGACGGATTTTGAAAGTGCCGGTTTCGCATACTACAATCTGGGGGGCGGTTTTGGATTCAAAGCCGATTTTGGGGATGCTTGTCTCAGGATAGGCGGTATTAAATCCGGTACCCAGGATGCAGCCGATAACCGGTCCGCCGGAGAAACCGTAGGCATTTTTCGGCCGCGCCGCCTCGCCATCCGCGGGAATGGAAACGACGCCGGAGAGCAGGGTCGCCACCGTGTCGTTCAGCAGCACAATGCGGCCGTCGTATTTGCAGCCCTGCCGGAAGAGGGCCTCCCGCAGGCTCGCGCCGATGGCCTTTCCGATTACTTGAGGCGCGTCCACCTCTTTGCTGAACGCCAGCAGAAACCCGTCGGCGTCGGAAGTGATATTCATCGGGTAGGAAAAGGTGAAACCGATCCCTTCAATGCCGGAAGCGCCGGAAAGCAGCGGAAAAGCGGCCCCGGCGATTTCATCAAAAAACTTCTCCGCGTCCACCCTGCCTTTGGTGCCGGGCATGGGGACTTTTCTCGTTCCCTCCGCCACGGCGCCGCCGTGTTCGTCAAAACGCACGAGGCTTGCCCGCAGGTTAGTCCCCCCCGCGTCCAGGGCCAGCACGGTCTTCCCCGGCGGTACCCGTGACACCGGGCTGATGTAAGACGGAATCATGGGCAGGCTGGAACTCTGCCCCTTAAGGCCCCGTTCAATGTCAATGAGCACATCCTTAACCAGAGCCAGCGGCTCCCAGTTATCATAATGAAACCCGTAGTACCGGGCAAATTCCGACAATTCCTCAGGATTAAAAGACGATCCCATCGCACGCTCCTTAATTTGTATTCTCGCCACTATAATTAGAGTCTGTCCATAATGTAGACACATTATGGACAGACTACCTTAAAACAGGCATTTTGCGCACCGTTTTGGTACAAAACGGGAGCAACTGCAAGGTCTGTCCATAAAGTAACCGACTTTATGGACAGACACTAATTATACACCAATGGAGGGAGTAAGAAAACCACGCGCCACGGACGGGTGCAATTTCTTTTTCGGGGCAAAAGGGGAAAGTATGATATACTTGAGGTATCCCACGGGAGGGGATACCTATGGACACAAAAGAACGGGAAAAACTCATAACGGACGCGGTGGC
>JAITIC010000118.1 GCA_031279635.1 Treponema sp.
GCCACCGCGTCCGTTATGAGTTTTTCCCGTTCTTTTGTGTCCATAGGTATCCCCTCCCGTGGGATACCTCAAGTATATCATACTTTCCCCTTTTGCCCCGAAAAAGAAATTGCACCCAATTTTGTAATAAAACTTGTTGAAATTGGTTTATTCGGATATACTGTTCTACGCGAGAGAGAGATATTTTAATTCCAAAGGAGTAGCTGATGAAAATAAAAAGCGGATTTGGGTTTTTGATGCTATTAGTACTTGTTTTGGCGGGTATTTCCTGTAAATCGGCGGCGCCTGTGGTGGAAGAGTCGCCGCCCGCCGCGGAACTTGTGCCTGCGCCGGTGGCTCCGGCGCCGCCTACAGGACCGTCCCAGACCTCCCTTGACGCGCTGCAAAAGGCAGCCGCCAAGGCGGAGGCGGCCCGGCAAAGGGCCGTTGATTTTGAAAGCCCGGCCTATTTCCCCAGTGAGTGGGAGAGCGCCGAGGCGCAGTACACGGCGGCCGAAGGCCTTCCCAAGGGCACCGATGCCGAGACAGCGGCAGCGACAGCGGCGCTTGAAGCCTCGGCGGACGCCTTTGACGGGGTTTTCAACAGGACCATTCCCCTCTATGCCCAGGCGCGGGAAGACGAGGTAATGGCCGCCCGGGACGCGCTTGTCGCCACCGGCGTCACCGCTTCATTCCCTGAGTATCTGCGGGAGGTTGATGAGTCCGCCCTGCTGGCGGTGAGTCAGTACGAGAAGGGGGATTATTACGCGGCGAGGGATACCGCCGCTGCCGCGCTGGAAAGGTATCAGGTCATGAAAGTGGCCGCCGACGCCTGGCTCGCGCGGGACGCGCTTGTCGCCACCGGCGTGCCCGCTTCATTCCCTGAGTATCTGCAGGAGGTTGACGATTCCGGTCTCCTGGCGGTGAGTCAGTACGAAGAGGGGGATTATGCCGCCGCGAAGGATACCGCCACGGACGTGCTGGGAAGGTATCAGGCCATGAAAGTGGCCGCCGACGCCTGGCTCGCGCGGCAGGAAATTGTTGACAACGGTTTTGTCGAGCGTAACAGCGCCGGGCTTGCCGACGCGGACGACGCCGGCCTGGCCGCGGTAGACGCCTATTTCGCAGGAGACATTGACTCGGCGCTGCGGAATGCCGGGGAAGCCCTGCGCCGTTATAACGGGGTGCTGACCGTCGCCTGGGCCGCCCATGCGGCGGAACTGGGCGAGGCAGCGCGAAAGGCCCGGCAGGCCGCGCTGGACCTTAAGGCCAATGTCGCGGTTAAGGATACGTTTGCCGAAGGCGAGGGCTTTTATACCCGGGCGGGCGCGGCCCTGCGGATCGGCAACTATAAAGACGCGGCGGGCTTCTACACCCAATCCGAGAGTATTTTTCTCCTGGCGGGCCAGTCCGCTGCCGAAAAGCGCCGGCTTGCCGACGAGGTCTTAAGGGAAGCTGAACGAAGGATAGAGGCCAGCGATGAGGCCGCCTGGCAGGCTGAATTACTTATCCAGGGAGGCGCTATATGAGAGGCCGTTTGAATTTTCTGTTAATCGTTGTCGTGTTTATCGGAGTACAACCGCTGTTCGCCCAATACGTCCTGCCGGAACCGGAGCCGCCGGCCCTGTTTTGGTCCCCTGCCTACACGTTCATCATGGCGCAGGCCGGGGATGAGGTTCCGGTTGTGCCGGGGTATATCCGCAACAACCGCTATTATCTTGAAAGCCTCAGGATGAATAAGCTTGCCAAGGACACTTACGAGTACGGCGATTACGATCTGTCCGCCGAACACGCCAGGGAGGCGATCCGTTATACCCAGCTTTCGGACGAATATGTCGCACTGCAACTTAAAATAAAAGAAGCAAATGATACGATAGCCGCGGCCAAACAGCGCCTTGACTGGGCCGTTTCAAGCGGGGCGGCTGCTTACTTTCCCACCGAGTACGGCCGGGCCCAGGGCTATTACGACAGCAGTCTCGCGGCCCGCGCTGCCGAGGAATGGGACGATGCCATAGCCGCCGCACGCAGGGTCATCAGTACGCTGGCTGATATCCGGGTGCCGGACAAGACCGAAACGGACCTTGCTGCCGCCAGTGACAGCACTGCCCCTGCCCCTGCTCCTGCCGCTGTCCCGGCTCCTGTCCCCGTCCCCGACGAGGTGTTCCTGCCGGCCCAGTACACGGTCAGGCCCTGGGCGGAGTCCAAAGACTGCCTGTGGAACATCGCCGACCGCTCTTGGGCCTACGGCGACGCCACCCAATGGCGGCTCCTGTACAACGCCAACCGCGCGAAAATGCCCGATCCCGACAACCCCGACCTGATCCATCCCGGCATGGTGCTGGACATCCCCAGCATCAAAGGCGAAGAACGGCGGGGCATGTGGAACGATCCTAGATAGCGAAGGGGGGCCCGAAAGGGCCGCTCTGCGCCGCGGCTTTAGTCCGCATCCCTGCACCGCGCCTGCCAATACAGGGCCAGGGCGCTGCCCATGAGGGCGTGAATATAGGGCGGCCGCCCCATGCCCCCCACGGCCTCATCCTCATCAATCAGCACGGTTTCCACGTATTCATCTTCGTCAAGTTCCTGCTTTCCGGTGTTTACCAGATCTTCGGCAAGGAAAAAATGTACGCGGTTTGACATAATCGCCGGATTGGGGCTGAATTCCCCTATCTTTTGTATTTTTCCCGGAGTATAGCCGGTCTCCTCCCGAAGTTCGCGGGCCGCGGCGGCGGCGGGATCTTCACCATGCTCAAATACGCCGCCGGGGAATTCCAGGCTCAGCTCTCTTGCCCCGTGCCGCCACTGCCACACCATGACAAAGCGCCTGCCTTGAGGCCCGTCCACAACCGGAATAATAATGGCCCAGTCCGCGGCGTCAATAACCGTAAATGTCCCCTGCCCATTGTCCGGAGAGCGGCAGCGGCTTTCCCGAATGGAAAACACCGGGCACTCAAAAACCCGCCTGCTTACTTCCTCGCGCCAGATAAGTAGTTTTTCGTCCATGGAATACAATAACGCGGCTAAAAATAATTAGCAATAATCGGAGACTTTCCTAAAATTTCAGTTTTGGGGAAGCAACCTTGAAATTCTCAGTTTTGCAGGGCTGAAAGCCTGAAAAACTGCACGGGCCTCTCACAAAACCGTGCCCCCGGCTATGCCGGGAACGTGAGCGCACAGTCAATTAGTTTGGGGACAGGCTCATCGGAGTATATTTTATTGTCAATGTGTGATTTTATATCTTTAAGGATTGAGGCTGTTCCAAAACTTCACTTTTGGAACAGCCTCGATTCAAAGCGCCAAAATGCGCAAGGAGAAAATAATAAAAGCAACTGAAGAGGCCCGTATTATTGATGAGACCGACGATTTTGCGGTGCTGTGGAAGCCTCCCCGTATGCACTGCGCGCCCCTGAAACCCGGTGAGGGTGGGACGCTTCTCGATTGGTACGCCGGTGTTTTTCCCGCGGTTCTCGCGCTTAGAGGCAGAAAAGACGGCGAGGGCGGCCTTGTCCACCGTCTGGATTTTGAAACCCGGGGGCTGACGCTTGTCGCGAAGAATCAGCAGGCGCTGGAGTTTTTGCTGGCCCGGCAGGATGAGGGCGTTTTTGTGAAAGAATACGGCGCTCTCTGCCTGAAAGCCGGCGCGCCTCTCCCCGGTTTTCCGCCTCCTCAGGCGCTCCCCGGTTTTTCTTCGTCTAGCCCTTTTCCTCCCCTTATCATCGAAAGTTTTTTCCGCCCCTTCGGCCCCGGCAGAAAGCAAGTCCGGCCCGTAAGCGGCGAAGGCCGCAAATTCCGGAAAATTGCCAAAAACCGGGGCGGATTTTACACAACCGAAATAAGCGCCGCTTCACCGATTCACCCGGATGATTCGGCGCCGCGCCGCAGTGGAACAGGGGCAATTCCGCTTTACCGTTTTACCGTGAAAATCATCCGCGGTTTTCGGCATCAGATCCGCTGTCATCTTTCCTGGATTGGTTACCCGATCCTGAACGATCCCCTGTATGGTGCGCCTGAAACCACCCCGGAAGCGGCCCGCGGCTTTCTTGCACTCCGTTCCCAGGGGCTTTTTTTCCCCGATCCCCGTACCGGAGAAGATCGGGAGTACCGCCTCTCTTCGCTGACTAAACCTGCAATGTGTCCTTTTAATGTCTATCATTGAGGTAAAGGCAAATCCTTCACCCAAATGAGGCTGTTCCAAAACTTCAGTTTTGGAACAGCAACCTTTAAAAAACGCGGTTTTGCAGGGCTTTAGCCTGAAAAACCGCAAGAGCCTGGTCCAAAACCGTGCGCGTGAGCGCACAGT
>JAITIC010000246.1 GCA_031279635.1 Treponema sp.
TCACCTGGGCGTTGCCGTTCACGTCGATATGCGTAATCCTGAACCAGGCGTCTTTTTCGGAATAGACGCGCAGCGTCATATAATCGCCGTCCCGGTAATCGCCATCGCTCCGGTCCGTCCGCACCGTGAAGCGCCAGGGGTTGCCCGCGCCGGAGTAGAGGGCGTCCGCCATGCCCGCCGCGCCGCCGGACGCCGGCTCCAGCAGCGCGGCAAAACGCCGGCCGGGAATGACCGTTGCCGACCGTATGCTCGTGACCGCCCGCTCCACGTCCGTGGCATGAACGACAAGCCGGTATTCCCCGCCCAGGGGCGTGATTTTACCGTACACCAGGGTCTGCGGCCCGAACTGCCGGCCTATGGACTGGGCCGACTCGTCGCTCACCTTGCCTGAAAGCTGGTATTCCAGTTCCCTTTGTATAAGTTCCAGGTTTTGCCGGTCAACCAGAACGAAAGACCGGCTGTTTTCAAAGTGAATCGAGAGTTCCTCGAAAATATACCCGGAGAGCAGCGGGGAATCCGATTCAAAACTGAGGAGGGCGATTCTGGTATTCGCGGGAAGGTTTTCCCCGTAATACGCCGCAATGTCCGCCAGCGCCTGGTCAAGCGAAACGCCGTCCCCGGCATACGGGGGAAGGGCCGGGGCGGGGGGTGAGACGGCCCGCTCCGGAACAGCCCCGGCCCTTTCCGGCGCGCCGGCGCAAGAAACAGCCGCCATACCAGCCGCAAGGCAAAAACCTGAAAGTACCGCTGTTATCCTGTTCATGGAGTCCATTATATCCTGATTAACAGGTTTATTAAAGTTCCGCGGGGCAAGCCCTGCGGTATCTTTGGCGTTGGGTTGTGCCCGATCGGAGGCTTGTTCGAGAGGAAGTTTATATCCCCGCGCAAGCGGGTTCCTGGGTATTAAACCAGACTTTCGAATAACCACGGCCCCTGCGCTTCGCAGCGCGAAGCGCTGACCACACAGAAAAGGGGAAAAGCCACAAGCATATTGAAACTATGCTGATTTTGTATCAATGCCGCTCTCTTTTCTTTGTCCGTGTCTGTCTGCGTCGTCCGTGGTAATTTTTCCCTGCGTAACATGAGACGGCAAGCGACATCTTTTAGTCCGTCTTCTTTCCCTGTCCGTGTTTTCCGTGCGGCCTGTGGTTAAATTCCGCTTACCGCAAACGCGCTTTCTTCTTTTACATGCTCATGCAGCCGGCGGTACAGTTCAAATTTCTCCCCGTAGAAGTCGGCGTGAGCCGGATTGGGCTCAATGGTTTCCCTGATATGGGACATGTTGAGCGCCGCTTCCGCCGTATCAGCGTACACGCCGGCCGCCGCCGCCGAGAGGATCGCGCAGCCAAGGGCGCCCGCCTCCCGTACCCGTAAAACGCTCACCGGTATCTGCAAAATGTCCGCTTTGATCCCCAGCCACGAGCGGCTCTTGCTGCCTCCCCCGACCGCAATCAGGTGATCGACAAAAACGCCCTCTTCGCTCAGCACCGAAACATTCAGCCGCTGATCCAGACAAAGCCCTTCCAAAACAGCCCGGTACAGGTCGAATTTGGTAACGCCGTAATCAATGCCGGTTATGGCAAGCCGCGCCTTGCTGTCCATATAGGGAGTGCCGCTGCCCATAAGGTAGGGCTGTACCATTATTCTTGTCGGGTTTGGAGGAATGTTGGTATCGAACAAGGTGTAGGGCAGTTCCTTGCCGTCGCTGAAGGCGCCGACAAACCACTGTACGAGGAGACCGGAAGTCTGATTGTAGGCAAGGCAGCAGAATTCGCCCTTTCCCAAAAACGGCTCTGAGGGAATGCCCCTGCGGGCGATAAAATCCTCGCGCAGCATAGCGCCGGTTATGGGGGTGATACACTCGGAAGTACCCATGGAATTGACCGCATAACCCTTCCGGTTTCCCGCGCCTATGGCGTTCACCGGCTGGTCATGGCCTCCCACCACCACCCGCACATTTTTGCCGCCGGCCCCCAATTCCGCGGCCAGGTCTGTACGCAGATTACCCAACAGAGTCCCTATCGGTACGGGCGCGGAATAGTGCCGCCGTTCAAGGCCGAATTTTCCCATGAGTTCGCCGTTCCAGGTACATTCCCGCACGTCAAAAAACATGCTTCTGGAAGCTGAAGCGTAATCCACCGCCGCCTCGCCGCAGAGCATGAAGTTGATAAAGTCCTGCATGAGGAGTATCTTTTCCGTTTTTTCGTATATACGGGGACACTCGTCCCTCAGGTATAAAATCTTTGAAAGGCTGTAGGAAGGGGAGAGGGGAAGGCCGCAGATACGGGCTATCTCCCCGGCGCTCGTGCGCCGTTCCGCTTCAATGTACTGCTGTTCCCCCCAGCGGTCGGTAAAAAGCATGGGATCGCAGATAATGGCGCCATGCGCGTCAAGGGCCACAAAGGCCTCGCCGAAAGAATCGGCGCAGACCGTGTCGATGCGGCCTCCGCTTTGCGCGGCGGCTTCCACCAGCGCTTCCCTGGTCTTTTCCCAGATTTCCGCTCCCCGCAGCAGGCGGGTTCCGTCCGGGGCAACCTGGATGACATAGGGGCGGTAAACGCCGCTTGTCTCCGTTCCCTTTTCATCGAATACCACCGCCTTGACGCCTGATGTGCCTACATCCAATCCGCAGAATAACATAGTCTTCTCCGCTTACCGCTTATGTGGCTAACAGGGCATAACCCAACTGCCCCATGATGCCTTCCATGATTTCTGCAGCTTTATCAATATTGTCGTTGATATACGCCGCCGCTTCGCAGGCTTCAAAATCATTGGCGGCTATCCGGTCCGCGCGTCCGCTTAAGCGTTGTGCCGCGTACTGTCCCGATTCCCGGACTATCCTGGTCCACATATTGGCCCTGATAACCCCGTCGCCGCAAATGCTTCCGATCTGTTCGTCTTTGAGGCTCGACACCCCGTGAAGCACCAGCATGGGCTTCCCCAAGGCCGCCGTCAGGCTCTGCGCCCGTTCCTTGAGGTATGTGGCCTCCGTACCGGCGGACTGTTGCTCCGTCCCCAGATCGGCCACCAGAAAATCCACCCCGGTCTCTTTTACAAAACGGAGGGCCTTTTCCACATAGTCGTCCTGCTGCCTGGCCTTCTGCCCGTCTCCCACCGAGAGGCCCTCAAAAACGCCCTCAACCAGAACCCTGTCCCCCATGTCCTTCACATAGTCCCTGGTCATCGTAAGGTTTTCTTCGTAGGGATAGGTCTGGGCGTCAAACATAACGCTGGCAAAATAAGCTGCCCCCTCCGTCAAGGCCCAACGGTCCGCTTTGGGATCTCCGTGATCCAGATGGGGCATTACATCGACCCGACTGTACGGAGCGTCAGGCCCGTCACAGAGGAGCCGGCAATAATCCATTACCGCTTTTATGCCGATGCGGTCATCCCCGCAGCGGGTTATCCGCCTTGCCTGAGCCATATGGGAATAATTGGAAGTCATGGCCGCTACCACCGGAACGCTCGCCAATCCGTGCTTGTCCGCGAAATTGAGCGCCCCCCGCAGAATTGCCTCGGTGTTCCAAAAGCTGCCGGTGCAAAACAGGGCGGTACAGGCGCCCTTTTCCGCGGCGCCGTAAATCAGCTCCCGCGCCTTGTTTTTATCCGTGATAAAGGCCATAAGCCCCCCTGTGTTTCAGTATGACATGCGTATAGCTTGACTGCAAGCAGGTATAAATCCCGCCCTTGAGGGGCGGGAAAGGTCATTTAATGCTATTTCAGGTATTGATCTACATTGTCCTTGTTAACCACGATCATGGGGAGCAATATACTCTTCGTAACCGGTTTTTTCGTAATGGCATTCACCACTTGTTCAACGCTGTTCTTCGCTTCGGCGGGAACATCGGTGTAGATAGTGGCCGACATCCTTCCTTCTTTAATCGCCTCAAACTCCCGGCGAACGCCGTCAAGGCCGTAGACCTTAATCTGGCCGGTTTTGCCGGCGGCTTCGATGGCCTGGATCACCCCAATGGCCATACCGCCATTGTCACTGATAATGGCGTCGATTTGTTTACCTGATGAAAGCCAACTGGAAACCGGGTCCAGAGCTGACACGTCAGACCAGTCGCCATAGGCGGTAAACACCACCGGATACTTGTCTTCCACACCTTTTAATGCCAGGGGATATCCCGCGGAAATGAGCTGCTGCGCCGGATGGCCCTGGGGACCATACATAAAGGCGATATTACCGCCGTTGGGCAGATCCTTTATTGCTTCCGCCATCTTATCCTGACCACCTTTCTTGAAGTCCGGAATAATGCTGGATACCGCGTCCGTTGGATCATTTAACCCTTCATGGCACAAAACGAGCGGGATGCCCGCGTTTTTCGCGGCGGTTACCACAGGGCCGAGCGCTTCGGGATCAAGGGCGTCGAGGATCAATCCGGAAACCTTTCTCTGGATTGCCTGCTCAACCTGGCCGATCTGTTTTTGCACGTCGTTATCTCCCACATATTCAAGCGGGGTGTAACCGGCGGCTTTAATCTCCCTGTCCAGCGCGGCGGCCAGATCATTTGCCCATTCGTTGTTTTTGTGCGGCAGAAAATACGCTATGGACTTTGATGATGATGCCTGGCTCCCCCCGCCGGCAAACAGAGGGATCCCAACCGTGAGCACACACAAAACAATCAGAACTGCTTTTTTCATAAACCTCTCCTCCAAAAAAATATATTCCAACCCATCACAAGATGAATTATTGGAATTCATCATAACGATTTTTTGTTTTTGCTGTTCAAATCCATTAACACGGCGATAATAATAATTACCCCTTTAATTATATCCTGATAAAAGGCAGATACATTCATAAAGTCAAGGCCGTTCTGAATTACCCCAATGATCAAAGCGCCCACCACCGTACCCCAAATGGTACCCACGCCGCCCGACATGCTGGTCCCGCCGATTACCGCAGCGGCAATGGCGTTTAATTCATAACCCTCGCCGGTTATTGAACTGCCCGAAGATATCCGGGAAGTCATCAGCACCCCGCAGAATCCGGCAAGGATTCCACAAAAGGTGTAGGCGATAAGTTTTACCCGCTTTGTATTTACCCCGGAGAGCCGCGCGCCGATCTCGTTGCCGCCTATGGCAAAAAATCTGCTTCCCAGGACGGTTTTGTTTAACAGTACCGCCCCCAGGGCAAACACAATGGCAAAGCATACCGCCAGATTGGGAATGCCCAGAAAAAATCCGTTGGCCAAATTTTTGAAAGAATCCGATATCCCCAATACCGGTTTGGCGTTGCATAGTATTTTGGCAATTCCACGGGCAATCATCGAAGTTGCCAGGGTCATAATGAAAGACGGAAAATTAAGATAAGAAATAATTAAGCCATTAATAATACCAAAAAGTAGTCCGGCAAAAACACCTGCCAATATAGCTGCAATAATGGGTAATTGCTGAGCCGCAAGACCGCCGAACATGGCGGAACAAACGCTGCTTAATGCCAAAACAGCCCCTACCGAAAGGTCTATCCCCCCGGTGATAATCACAAGAGTCATACCGATACCGAGAATCCCGGTAATGGTACTCTGTTTGACTACCAGAAGGAGATTCCCCGGCGATATAAACATGGGCGAGAAAAAAGTCATGCCTATAATCAGGAGCAGCAATACCCAAATAATGGCGGTTCTTCGTACAAATTTTTCCATCATTAAAGACTTAATATCAGCCATACAACAATTTCCTCTCTTCCTCCAAACAAACTGTCAAGCCAAGGTACCACTCTTTAATAATTTGTGAAAAACTCGAAGGGCATGTAGAACCGTCCTTCGAGTTTTCCGGTCATTTTTTACACCATAGGTTTGAACACGGATTCAACTCCCACAGGCTCCTAGACTGCTGCAATTGAATCATGAATAAATTTATACCCCTTGCGGGCTATCTCTTCCGCATTATCCGCCGCATTTCGCCACAGATGAAGAGCGGAAATTAAAGAAGGCGTTGCGCCGCCATGGAAAGCTTCAATTGTGTAGTAGCCATCATAGCCGCCTTCTTTCAGTTTTTTGAATAGCTCCAGAGGTATAGCATGCCCACTACCTGGCGTTCCTCTTGTACTTTCAGAGATATGTACATGTATTAATTCAGGCAGAGCATCGTAAAACGCCTGCGGTAAATCCAGTTCTTCAACATTGCTGTGATGTGTATCCCCCAAAAGCCCAACATTCGGCAAACCCAATTCTTTTACAAACCGTTT
>JAITIC010000088.1 GCA_031279635.1 Treponema sp.
AGCAATACGGTGGATAGCCTTATCTACAACGGTGGCGCCTTCAGCGTCGGTTCTTTTGTGGAACGGGTAGCCGGCTCCGTTGTTCAATATAAATGCGCCGACGGCAATGTGTACGAAGGTATTGGCATTCCGCCTGATATTGATGTTCCCATGGAACGTTCCGACTGGGAAAAATTCTTTGTCGGTCCAAAATTGGATAAACAGTTAAAAGCGGCTATCAAGTTCATCGATAAAGACACTTCGCTGCCATGAGGAGGAATTTTGTATGAGAAAGAATACGATTTTCGCCGCATTTATTTTGCTGTGTCTCCTTTTTTCCCCCGGCTGTTCCCGCAGGGAAGCCCGGGGGGAACCACGTGGTCTTCAGGATCTGAACAACCGGGTGCTTGGGGTTCTGGTGTCTCCCTTATTGATCAGACCGCAGGATGTACAGGATGACAAGGAATTTTTGCCCTCGGAAGTCAGGGCCTTTTCCACCTCCACTGATTTGCTTACCGCCCTTAAAACCAGGCGTGTAGACGCGATGCTGACCACCACGGAAACCAGCCGATTCCTGATTTCCGCGGATGCGAATCTGGACGTTATTGATGTAAACCGGTCAAGCAGCGGGCTGCGGATGATCCTTCGGGATACCGATACCGCGTTGCTGACAGAATTGAACGCGGGCATCGAAGTATTACGGGCCAAGGGCGTACTGGACAGGCTTTACGGGCAGTACATCACCAATGTCACCGTGGATAATCTGGCGGTCGCTCCGGCGGAGCTTCCCCTGATCGAAGGGGCTCAGACGATCCTGGTGGGTATTAACGGAGACCTGCCTCCCTACGACTATATTTCGGCGGACGGGAGACCTGCGGGATTCAATGTAGCCCTCATGAGCGAGTTAAGCCGGGTGCTGGGTAAAAACATACAGTTTGTTACCATTCCCTCGGATGCCCGTTTTTCTGCCCTGCTTTCAAAAAACACCCGGCGCATGGACCTCTTTTTCTGGTTTTACGGCAATCTGTATATGGATTCGCTGGTACTGACGGAAGCCTATGCCGAAGTGGATGAATGTATACTGGTGCGGAAGGAGTAAGCTTATGACTATAACGAAAAATCAGATCGGAGAAAAATTTATTATATCTCTGGAAGGGCGCCTTGACACGACCACGGCTCCGGAGTTGCAGGAACAGCTTATTCCTGAATTTGACAAAGCGAAACATATCCAGCTTGATTTTAAAGAGATTATTTACGTGTCATCCGCGGGGCTGCGGGTTCTCCTTTTGGGTGAAAAAACGGCCAAGGCCAAGGGCAGGACGATGAGCCTCGTCAATGTTTCCGCGGAAATACAGGAGATTTTTGCAATGACAGGGTTCTCCGAGGTCCTGACCGTCGAGTAGATAACGTGAATGACGATGATGTATTCATCAAAAAGCTCTATGCGCGGTGTTTGTTTGCGTCCATGCTGGCCTTGGCAGGAGCTACGCTTGGGCAGATAGCAAGCGCTATCATCGCCGGACAATGCCTGGAATCCGGGGCGCTGTCGGTAATGGCGATGGCGCGGCCGATCCAGGCCCTGTTCTCGATGACAGGCGCCCTTTTGGGGGTCGGCGGTACGGTACTTTGCGCCCGGGCCATCGGGAACAGGCAGTTCAACGAGTGTTACCAGATTTTTACGGTCGCATACCTGCTTAACCTGCTTGTCGCGGCGGTCTTAGCCTTTATTCTGCTCTGCTTCATCGATCCCTTGGTTCGTTTTCTTGGGGCCGGTTACGGGCTTTTTGAGGAAACAAAACGTTATGTTTCCATCCTGATTTCCGGCGGGCTCTTCTTCATGTTAATTTATCCGGCCTATAACCTTCTCAGGCTGGACGGTCGTTTTGGGGTTTCTGTCGCCGTGTTTTTTTCCCAGGCGGCGCTTACGATAATCTTGGACCTGCTGTTCCTGGTTGTTTTCCGCCGGGGGGTGGAAGCTGTGGCGCTGGCCGCCGTTGCGGGCGCCGCGGTGTCGGGACTGGCCGGCGCTCTCTTGTTATTCTCGGGTAGCAAGAATTTCCACTTTACACTGTCAGTATTCAAGAAAATGCACCGGCCTGAAATCCCCCGGATCACGGGGAGGATTGTTGCGGCCGGAAGTCCCAGCGCCATGGAATTCCTGTGTATCCTGGGTTATTCCGTCGTGCTGAACAGGCTGATTGCCCGTTCCTTCGGCATACTCGCGCTGTCCTCGTTTAAACTTATCGATTCTTTCAACGCCTTTGCCCTGGTGTTCATCTTTGCCGTTTCAGGTCCGGTCATCCAATTTGTAGGGGTCTTCGTTGTAGAAAAAGACAGTAAAAGTATTCGCCAACTTCTGACCCAGGTCTTTAAATGGGGTATCCTGTTTATCCTTGGGTACATTGTCCTGAGTGAGATCTTCACGCCCCAATTGGTAAGACTTTTCGGCATGACCTCGCCGGACGCGCTGGCGACGGCAGTTCCGGCTATACGGATCTTTGCCCTGAGCCTTGTCCCGGCATTGATAAATAACATCCTTATATGCGTCTATCAGGCTGCAAACCGTATCTTCCTGGCAAATGTACTTATAGTTTCGCGTCTTTTTCTCTGGATCGTCATCACGGCCCCCCTGCTGTCAAACCGAATCGGAGTAACCGGCGTCTGGCACAGTTTCTGGATCGCCGAATCGCTTTGCCTGTCAAGCGCCGTGGTTCTGAGCCTGGTTTGCAGCCACCGTAATAAGCGCCTTTCCCCTTTATTCCTGGTGGATCGGGAGGCGGAATTAACGGGGGTGTACAAATCGTTTTCAGTTAAAAATGACCTGGAAAGCATCACACAGAGTTCCGCCGGAATCACGGAATTCTGTGAACTGAACAAGCTGGGCTCAAAGCTGACCATGTCCATATCTTTGGCTATTGAGGAGATGCTGGTGCTTATACGCGGCCAAAGTCTGA
>JAITIC010000125.1 GCA_031279635.1 Treponema sp.
CCCCCGTTACAACCGCCGTCTGTACCCGGCTCCGTTTTAACCGGCTGTTCTCCCCCTGCAAGCGTTGGGCTTCCCGGACGACCAGCTCTTTTGCCTGCAAAAGAGACGCCTCCCGTTCCAGGGACGCCAGGGCAGCAGCCCGAGCCGCTTCCGCCGCCGCCCGTTCTACCGCCTCATGCGCCGCCCCCGTCAAATCCTCAATCAGCGTATCTACTTCTGATTCGGTGTAAAAATGCTCCGCATTTTTACCTGGCAATCCGGCTTCGCCGGATTGCACGTATTGCCTCATCCCGCTTTCTTCTGAATTCCGCGTCTGCGCTGTCTGCGGCTCCCCGAACACCGGGATCCTCCAGAAACTCATCAGGAGGACGATTGCCAATATCCTCCTGCATAGTCTGTAGTTCATTCTGCGCCTCCATATATTCATAGATTTTCAGGTCTCTTTCCGAGAAAAACCGGAACACCGTAATAATCAAAACTAGAGCAAGCATACCAGCCGCTCCGGTAATTACTCCCTTCCAAAAACTATTCATATTTCCCCCTGCCTCCCCGACAAGGACGGCTACTGGTTGGGTTTCCAGTGTGCGATAACCTTTAAGCCCACAATCCCGAACAAGACCATCACCACTACCGCAAACCATATCCAGTCTTTGATATACCCCCGCACTAATAGCCAGGTTGCAAGGTACAGGCAGAACGGCTTGAAACCCAGCATTTTAGACGGCAGGGCAATAATCCGCTTGCCGAGTATCCCAAACAGTTCTTTAGCCGTATGCTCCCAGGAAGGCTTGTCCGATATTTGTATCCCGTCTGAATCACTCATTACGCTCCCCCTTAATCCATACTTGCAAAGGCATTGCAGACTTTCCTGGTAAGCCAATAAAACTCTTTATGGTTTTTTGTCTTATCGGCCATTCCGCAGAAACACAGCCGCATATCAGGCGTCGATTTTGCCGAGACCTTGCAATGCAAACAGTCAAGGCAAATTTCTTTTTTTGCTCTTTTCAATTTATGCCCCTAAATCAAAATACCGGGAAAATTCACCGTCAAGGCCGTACCGGGTTTTCCCCCCCGCCGCCAGCCTTGCTAACGCTTCACGGTCAAGACCCCGGACAGCCACCTCATGCCCGTTGTGCTGGAACCAGTCGGATACATCGGTAATCCGCCGTATTTTGGCGTAAGGTTCCTGAGAGTTGAGAATAATCCCTTCCTCCAATATCCCCGCCACATGAACGGCAGTACCGGCGGAAGCGTAACCGTCCCCGTGTTTCTTGTCCTTCTTTGTCAGGTAAAACACCGCCCGAATATCAGTAGGCCGGGGGTTTACTTTGGTAAACACCCGCCTATAGAGGTCATCGGCGGTAGTCCTAATCAGCAACCCCGTAGCGGCGTACAGGGCCAAACATACCGCCCCGGAACAGTCCGAACCTTCCGGGTTCTCTTTGCCCCACGAATACGGCGAGCCGAATTGAAGCAACAGGAAATAAATAAATTTGTCCTGTTCCGTCATCCCTTCAAATTGACGCTTCTCATTCTCAAAAACCTTGTCCCATTTGATACCCATTCATTTACCCCCATTCCTGAAAAAGTTTATTATCACGCTTACGGCCAACGCCGCGCTGGAAATCAAAACGCTAATCACAGACAGCCGTTCCTTGCCCCGTTCCGCCTCCTTTTTCTCAAGACGCTGGACACGCTCAATAACGTGTTCCTTGAATTCCTTCATTTCCCCTTTCAGTTCCCGCATTTCTCCCAGCGTCTCTACAATCAAACGCCTGTCCTCATTGGTCATACTTGCCCCCTGTGTGTTCCCTTTAGTTTTCATTTCCTGTCTCCGTTATATGAAACGACGATTGAAACGCCTCATGCTTCCGGTAACGGAAGGTAAAAGTGTTTATAGTCCCCCGCAGCAATTCCCTTTGCGTCTGTATTTGTACCTTCGCCCCCACACGAGCGTTAAAAAGTCCCCGGTGGGTTTTCACGGTGAATTCCCGTTTGTTCTGTATGCGCTCTGCTAACTCCCGGCAAACCCAATCTTCGTAGTGCGACTTGCCGTTTATCTCATATTCAGAAAAATATGATCCGCTTATGTTCAGGGCCGCCGTTCCGTAGGATGCTATTCCGTCATCATCCCGCAGGAAACATGAGCGATTGAGGTCAAGGACAATCGGCTTTCCGTAAATAGCGGCCTTATATAAATCGCAGTCCGCCTCTTTACGCAGGGTAAGAATTGCCCGGTCCGTGTGGGTGGTAACATCATAGATGGAGTAAGAAAGCGGTCCGCCCTCATATTCAAGGTGGTTTTCCGCTTCCCCCTGTGTGTCTATGTCATCGGCAAATACTACAGACCGTTCCTTGCCGCTTCCGTCAATAATCCGGTAGCGGGCTTCATACGGCCCCGCTTCTATCTCCCGGACAAGGGGAGCCTTGAAAGGGTAATGGGCTTGGAGGTCATCATCGTAGAGTACCGGAGTTTCGTCATACCCCCATATTTCCTGCTTTTCAAGGATAACCGGCAGGTTGATTTTCAGCCGTACCGTGTTCCGGTACTGTTCCGCCTTCGCCGTTTTCCGCAGGTAGAAAATATTTCCCCCGGTAAAGGTGTATGAATAGTCATCATCCTGTAAAGGTTCCGTCTGATAGGGCGAATGGGCAAACACCAGCGGCTTTTCAGGGGCGCACTCAAGATGACAGCGGCAGGCTGTTGCCAGTTCCGACAGTTCCGTCCAAATGTCTTTCTTTAACCGGACATAAGGCAGCGTTACCGGAATGGTGGAGCAGTCAATATCGGTAACGCCTAATCCCGCCCGTTGCGCTATACCGTGTACCAATGATTTTTCCGGCTGGGTTTTATCGCATATTACGCTATAGGTAAATACCGCCGAGGCCGTCCAGTCCCGCGACTCATCGGTCTTTCGCAGTTTCGCGGATAAATCCCGCAGCCCCAACAGGACAAACCGCTTCCGTCCAGGCCCACGAATGTCCTGTAGGCCGTTATCGTCAATATAAAAAATGAACCGTTCAAACCAGGGCAGCCCTTCACCGAGGGAAAAAGAAACCTTTACCTTCGTACCCGGCCCTGCCCCCGTGTATGAATAAATTCCCTGGGGATTAACCAGCAGCACTTCACCCCTGGCCGAGGTTCCCCCGGCAGCTTCTTTCAGGCCGTAAAAGTCGGCTTCCAGAATATCCTGTTCAAAGACGCTTTCAAAAGAGCCGTCCCCGGTAAAATCAATGTCTATCCGTACCCGTACCGGCTTGTCCCCGGTTTCAATGGCTTCAATAAGGGCGTTGTCTATTTCGTAAAATTTCATTCCAGACTACCCCCGTCAATGGTGAATACCTCCGCATTTACCGTCCCCGCAACGTAATACCGCAGGGGGCCGATAACCCCATCGGCGCTGTCGATAGACGTTTCGTCAGAAATCAGAACAAGCCGGGTCAGCGTTATGCGGAACATCCCAAAATAACGGTACTCGTATTTGTCCCGCAATAATTGGGCGGTAATAGTCAGTTCCTCAATTATCCCCGGAATGTCAGGGCCTTGTTCCAAAGACCTTTTAATCCATAGTTCCGTCCGTGTCCCACTCTCTTTTTCTGTTGAAAGAGTAAGGCCGTAAATGTTGTGGTATTCCGTGCCGTTTATCCGGTAGGTAACCCGGTCTCCCATGAACCGTTCCCCGCTTTCCCTGGGAAGCGGATCGGCGTAGGGGTATATCTCCGGGGGCCGTTCCCCCTTTATGTCCAGTTTCAGGTGAATGGCTTCTCCCCGGTTAAAGCGCAGTTCAAAGCCGTTCACCCGGCAGACCGTATACAATTTCCGTTCCCCGCCCCGTTCCTGTACCAGATCAAACCGGGTACTGTTCTCCATTGGTAAAAGGTCTAATTTGTAACGGTAAATATTCCGGGTTTCGGACACATACAGCGGCAGCCCCGCGCTTCCCATAGCCAGGTAAAGGAGGAGGGGAGCCGTCCCGATAGTCAGCGGCGTAACCACGCACCCGGTAACGCCGCCGCTTTTTCGGATAGCCCGGCAGAGGCCGTCCCCCTCGATAGCGGCTTCCTCCGTCAAGAGCGATACCGCTTCCCGGATGGTTTCTTCGGCGTAGGGTACGCCTACTTCCCGGTATTGGGTTTTAATCACAATCAGACAATCGCACCCATTAACCAGCATTTGCCATTCCCTCCACTGTTACACGTAAGGTCAAAATAACTTCCCAATCTCCCCCGGTTCCGCTTTGTTTTGGCGGGACATACTTCTTTCCCGCCAGTACCGCCCGGTCAACAATCCCGCCCAGGGTGGGGTCTTCCCATAACGCCGTGGCCACCGATGAGGCGTAGGCGTAACAGTTCCGTTCCCCCGCCGGGTGTTCCGGGACGATAAAGGCAACGGTCAGGGTATAGGCGTCCAGCCGGATAACCCGCTCTTTTTCCGTCCGTTCACAGGTGGAAAGGGTTATCGTTGGAACCACAGCGGAACCGCCCCGGTAGTTGCCAAACTCAACCGGGGGTATGGGGTATTCCGTTCCCTCTAAAAGCTCATTGAGCCGCCCGGAGAGGAGCTTTTTGACCGAATTCAACAATTTTTCTTCTATAAATAACTCTTTATCCGTCATATCCGTCATCGTTAAATGGTCCTCCTCTTGTAGGGTTCCAGTAGCAGCCGGACGTTCTCCGGCATGGAGGCTTCCAGATGTTCCCAGTCCTTGCCGTTTCCCCGGACATTCCCGGTCATTCCGATACGCCGCCCCCGGTAACGGCTCATGTTCCAGGCCGCAAGCTCCAGACAAGCCGAGGCCAGGTCAGGCGGGGCTTCCCCGCAGGCATACCCCGCCCGGTATACCGCCTTGACCGCAGAAAACCCTCTCCCCCGGTTCAGGGCCGGAGAAAGGGAGAGAGTATAGACCGTATCCTCCGGCCCTTCCCCGGTTTCCCCTTCCAAATCGGGAATAACCCGGTAAAGGTCGGTCTCTATCAGTTCTCCGGTTTCCTCAAAGGCCCCCACGATATAAACCGCTAAGACTTCCCGCACCGGGTATTCCCGTAGAGGCAGAAGCAGATCGCCGTAAAACTCGATGCGTTCAAAATGCTTTTTCAGGAAAAACCGCCGTTTGCAGTATTGCTCTATGGTGAATGTTGCCGTGGTAAGGCAAAACGCCGCCAGGGATGGCGGCTGGAGTAGATGCGTTGAGTTTTCGTTTTGCGAAAACTCATAGTCTTGATTTCGCACGGACGCGAAATCAAGGCAATCCTCCCGATCATCAATGCCGAGAATGGCCTTAAATTCCTCAAGGGGTATCAAGGTATGAAGGGTAAATCCCGAAGGTCCACCCGCAGGGCTGTCGTTCAATGGCGTATCCTCCATATTCAGGATAGCCAGCATTACGCCCCGCCGGTATCATCCGGTCGTATAGGTTTTAGTACTTTTTTGACTTATTTCCGTAAAAACTTTATATTAGAGAAATATGCAATCCAAAGCCGCCCAAATCGCCGCCCTGCTCCGGGGTAAAACCGTATTCTCCGTGAATATCGAGACCCCGGATGGTCAGGACTCAATCACCGAAACAACCCTGGAAAGCCCGGAGGGGATCGCTGTTTCGGTTGTGGGGGATACGCTCACCTTCAAAACAGACGATAAAACCGCTTCTTTTGTTATGCTGGAAACCACTCAAATCCTGACCAACCGGGCAGAGGAAGCCGAAGTCATCGTAACCTTTGCCGTAAACGGCGGCTTGCAGATAAAAAACCGTTTTAAATAAATAACAAAATACTATCTTGTACAAAAATTACAAATACACCGCTCCGGTATTCCCTTAACCCCCCATAACCCCGACAAAAACACCGGTTAAGACAGGATCAAACTGCGTCCCACCGCCGTCCTGTATAATCTTTACCGCCTCCGGGTGGGAAAACGCCTTCTTGTAAGGCCGCTCCGAGACAAGGGCATCGTATACATCGGCCAGGGCCATGATCCTGCCCTGGAGGGGTATATCTTCCCCCGCCAGTCTGTTGGGGTAGCCCGTGCCGTCCCATTTTTCATGGTGGGTTCCCGCGAAAATTTTCGCGTACTTCAAAAAATCGCTGGCGGTAGTGGTGGATTCAATCTTTTCAATTATCTGAACCCCAAAGGCGGCGTGTTTTTTCATCTCCTCAAATTCTTCACCGTCAAGTTTTCCGGGTTTTTGCAGTATCCGGTCGCTAATGGCGATTTTGCCCACATCGTGAAGCTGGGACGACTGGAGCAGCAGTTTAATATCCCACCCCGCAACTTCCCCGCCGAATACGGGATGATCCCGCAGGGCCTCAACCAGCAGGCCCACGCCCCGCCGGGTCCGCTCGATATGGCCGCCGGTAATGTCGTCCCGGCTTTCAACCAGGTCCGCTACGGTTTTCAGGATAGCGTCCTGTAATTCCAGTACGGTTTGGGTTTTTTCATCCACCATCTTTTGCAGATTGTCGTTAAAATCTTTCAGTTCCCGCTGCTGGGATTCCAGGGTTTTCTTCTGGGATTCCACCAAAAGATGCACCTCGATACGTTTCAAAAGCAGGGGCGGCATAAAGGGTTTGGTGATATAGTCGATAGCCCCCAGGTCAAGGCCCTCAAGCTCATTTTCCGTATCAGTTTTGGCGGTAAGGAAGATCACCGGAATAGTTTTGGTTTCATCTTTTGACTTGAGAATCTTGATCGCCTCGTAACCGTTCATCTCCGGCATATCGATGTCCAGGAGGATCATTGCCGGTTTAATATCCGCCAAAAGGTCAAACATCTTCGCCGCCGAGGGGGCGGTGTAGACCTCGTAGGTTCCCGACAATACATTTTTCCCCGTTCTCAGGTTTGAAGGGTTATCGTCAACCAAAATAATCTTGTCGTAATTCTTTTCCATGATTCAACTCCTCTTTGTGTTCATTGTTATGTTAATAGCCTCCAGCGCCCCCGCGTATCATTCAGGACGGGACCAATCCGGTGTACTTGACTGTTGCTCTGCGCGGTATGACATACCTCAAGTCCGGTAATCCTCTCAGCATCTTCCCCACTCCTGCCTATAACTTGTTTTTCCGCTTTTTCCATGCTATAGTTACCCTATGGAAGTTACGCAAACCGTAGATATACCCGCCAGCCACCGGCTGGTTATTGACGTGCCCCCGGAAGTGCCGGCGGGGCCGGTTATTCTTACCTTTACACCGGTCTCCGGCAAACCGGAACGGACGGAGGCGCGGGATATGCTTCTTTTTCGCACCGGCTTCATGGAAGGGCAGGTTTCCGTCCCGCCGGATTTTGACACGATGGGACAAGAGGAAATTGCCGCTCTTTTTGGCGAAACCCCATGAAGCTGTTGCTTGATACCCACATACTTATCTGGGCATCGGCCAGAACACTGCCGCAAGAGGCGGTTCCGTTCATTGCCAATGCGGATAACATCCTGCTGTTCAGTCCGGCAAGTATTTGGGAAGTGGTCATTAAGAAGGGGCTGGGCCGGTCTGATTTCAATATAGACCCCGCTGTGCTGCGCCAGGGGCTTTTGGAGCGGGGGTATGTTGAACTTGACATTACCAGCCGCCATGTCCTGGCTACAGGCGATCTGCCGCCGCTTCACAAAGACCCGTTTGACCGGCTTCTCATCGCCCAGGCCCGGAGCGAAGAAATAACTTTGCTTACCGTCGATGTTACCGTTGCACGGTATGACAAGGGGATAATCTGTATTAAGAAATAATGTTGTCATCAATCCCGCCTCTTTCCTCTCATAATTTTTCATTCCTTCCCTCTTCCGGCTGTGTTGTCAAATAAAGCGTTCACCCTTTCCAGCGCCTCGCCGTACTCTCCCATCAGCACCTTGTCCGAAACGGCATTTATCGTTTCCCGTGTTTCCGCATCTAAGGTCAGTTGTTCCAGTTCCTCAAGCAGCCGGTCGATTTCCTTCATGTCCTTCGCTTCCAGCGCGGCTTTTAACAATGAGCAAGTATCCGCGAACAGTGGATAATTATCTTTTTCTTCATTGTTCATTATTCCCTGTTCATTTTTCATTGCTTCGCTTATCGCTTTTACCAGTTCAGAAAGCCCTTTGTAAAACCCCGGCAGTTTTTCTGTAATCGCCATTGTGTCCCCGGCCTTTCCCGCCGTTTCCAGGGCCGCCGCCTCCGCCGAAACTTCCGCCGCACCCAAGGTGGCGGACGCGCTTTTGAGGGCGTGCACCTGAGTTACAAAGACCGGCAGGGCCTCCGGTTCCGGCGGCGCTTGTAACAGGGTAAGCCGTTCCTGTGCGTCCTTGTAAAACTGCGCCAGCACTTTCCGGTAGCCCGCGGCCGTGCCGCCGGTCATGGCTATGCCTTTTTTTACGTCCACGCCGGGAATGACGATGCCGCTTTTTTCGGTAAGAATTTCCCGCTTTATTCCGGTTTCGGCTTTTATCTGCTTGGCCGGGGGAATCCACTTCGCCATAATCTCGTCAAGTTTGGCTATTTCGATGGGTTTGGAAAGATAATCGCTAAAACCTTCGGCAAGGAACATCTCTTTCATGCCGGAAACGGCGTTTGCCGTCAGAATTATCATGACAAGTTTTTCATATCCATTACCCAAAGCACGTATCCGCTTTGCCGCCTCTATGCCGTCCATGCCGGGCATCATGTGATCCATGAACACGACATCGTAACTGTTTTCCTGTACCAGTTGTATCGCTTCCGCGCCTGTCGTACAAACGGTAATATCCATTTGATACGGAGCAAGAAGTCCCTTGACCACATCAAGGTTGGTAACAATATCGTCTACCACCAGAATATTTGCATCAGGCGCAATAAACCGGAGAGCGGTTTTTTCGGTAAACGTATCCGCAGGAGCGCCGTTCAGCGTATCTCCAAGCGGCGCGGCATTTATTATCTCCTGTGGAATATTTGCGATAAACGTACTACCCTCGCCATAAACGGAAGATACGGTAATATAGCCCCCCATAAGCCGACAGAGGTTACGAGTAATTGCAAGACCAAGTCCTGTACCTTCTATACCCTGGTTTTTGTTTTTATCAAACTGCCGGAATTCGCCAAACAGCTTGTCCAAATCTTCAGGTTTTATACCGATACCGGTGTCGGTTACCGTAAAACACAGAGTAAATGTATCATCGGCGGCAACACCGGCAACGGTGAGTGAAATAGAGCCTTCGCGGGTATATTTTACGGCGTTGGTAAGCAGATTAAGCAAAATTTGACGCAGACGTACCGCATCGCCGCGTAAAACACTTGGCAAGGAACTATCAGCATTAATTAAAAACTGAACATGGTTATCCTGCATCCGCATGCGGATAATATTGACGCAGTCATTAATAAGCGATGCCAAAGAATAATCTGCGACTATAATATCCATCTTGCCTGATTCTGTTTTTGAAAAATCCAGAATATCGTTGATGATGGAAAGAAGATTGTCCCCAGCCTGCCGTATGCTGTTTACGCTGTCCCTTGCGCGGAGACTAAGGTCTTCCCGCAGGGCAATATGGCTCATACCGATAATGGCGTTCATAGGCGTGCGTATCTCGTGGCTCATCCGGGCCAGGAATTCACTTTTCGCACGGGAAGCCGCCTGGGCAAGCTCCGTCTGTTCTTCCAGTTCCCTGGTACGTTCATGAACGGTAATTTCCAGATTGGTATTGATCAATTCCAGGCGGTGATAAAATTGGCTGAACCTGCCGGAAAGGGTAAATGAGGTCCCCACGGTAAAAACAAAAAATCCGTACCGGGACAGCATCACGGAGGTATGAAAAAACATAACGTCGATGGAGTCGTAGATGCCGCTGATGAATACGATGACGATACCGATTATAATATTTCCCAGCGGAGATTCAACGATGGCCCTGCCGGATGCTTTAAGCAGGGCGACCGTAAATGTACGCTTTTCCCCAGGTTCTTCACGGCAGGATTTGATAAAACGGAAAAGGAGAATATAAAAAACGATATAGAGAATAAAGGGAATGACGGTTGCATTCCATAATATCATAGCCTCATCACCGTATTGGGAACAAAAAAAGATCTGGGTTACACTTAAAAATACGCAGAAAACAGAATAGATTTTTGTGGGCAGAATAACCTGCTTTTTCTGCAGAATTTCAACAAAGATCCCCGCCGTTAAGGGAAGCATAAATAAGCTTATATACTCAAGGCGGATCGCCGTATTGGAATCCTCAATGATTTGGTACACAACACGGCATCGGGCCAGGGTGTAGAGGCCCAGGAAAAACGAGAAGAGAGCGTAATATAAATTATATGATTCCTGCTTCAGATTTAAATACAACAGAAAATGGTATAAGGCCATAAAGATGTAAATGCCGAAAAGGACTATGGTTAGGGTATCGATTTGCTGGCTTTCAATAAGGGCATATTCTTCGATATAATAGGGGGATGTGTAAAAAAGTCCGGTGGCGTCGTAGGTGGGATCTCCTATTATTCTAAAGCCAAGAATATTTTCACCGGCGCGGAAAAGTCCCTTGTCCACCGGGAAAAATACGTCCCGGTACGTCCTGCCTGACCGTATCCGGAGGTCCGCCCCCTCCCCGTCCAGGTGTATCTCCTGACGGATGCACGTCCCGTTCAGATAGATTTCCCAATTATCCCCGATACAGGCAAGAAAAATACCGGGCAGGGTCTTACCATTGCCGTCCAGATAAGCCTTGAAGGAATCGTTTACCTCAAAGGGTATGAGGATGGTGAATTCCATGGGGGCTTTTCCAAAGGGTGAAAAAAAGCGCCGCCGGGGAAGACCGGGAAGTTTCGCGTTAATGATTCTGCGGGGAACACCGGGGGCAAATTTCTTAAACCCCAATTCAGGATCGGGGATTTTTTCTATAGACTCGATATCAAAGCCAAGGGCGGCCCAGGCGTCTTGTTCCGTCAGGTTGATGTAAAGCGGCGTGGTTCCGCCCCTGCGTATGGAAACATTTTCCTGGGCAATAAAGAGCATCACGATCACTATAGCCAGTGAATAGGCAACGACAACCGTCACCTTGGCTTTTTGCCCCGCAGGGATACGGTTATTCATCCGTATCCCCAAGCAGCACATTGACACCGCGCAATGCCCCCGCGTACTCTCCCATCAGTACCTTGTCCGAAACGGCGTTTATCCCTTTCCGCGTTTCCGCGTCTAAGGACAGCCCTTCTATTTCCTCAAGCAGCTTGTCAATCTCCTTCATGTTTTTTGCTTCCAGCGCGGTTTTTAGAGCGGAGAGTGATGAGTGAAGATTGGAGAGTGAAGACTGAGGAATGACCTCTTGTGTTTTGCGGTTTTCTTCCAGGGCTTTCCCTATCCCATCAATGAGTTCTGTCAAGTGTTGACGGAATTGCGGCAGTGTTTCTGTAATCGCCGCCGTGTCCCCGGCCTTTCCCGCCTCTTCCAGGGCCGCCGCCTCCGCCGAGACTTCCGCCGCGCCGATGGTTCCGGCGGCGCTCTTGAGGGCGTGTACCTGGGTTACAAAGACCGGCAGGGCCTCCGGTTCCGGCGGCGCTTGTAACAGGGTAAGCCGTTCCCGCGTGTCCTTGTAAAACTGCGCCAGCACCTTCCGGTATCCCGCAACTGTGCCGCCGGTCATGGCTATGCCCTTCGCGGTGTCCACGCCGGGAATAACGATCCCCGCTTCCCCGCTAAAGGTCTCCCGCTTAACCGCGCCGCTCTTTATCTGTTTTTCCGCCGGTATCCAGCGGGCCATTGCTTCATCCAGCTTGGCGATCTCTATGGGTTTGGAAAGATAGTCGTTAAAGCCCTTTTCCAAAAACATTTCTTTCATCCCGGTGATAGCGTTGGCGGTCAAAGCTATGACAGGCACTTTCTCCCTGCCCTGCGATTCCTCCCAGGCGCGGATAAGCGCCGTTGCCTCAATACCGTCCATGCCCGGCATCATGTGATCCATGAGGATAAGATCGTAGCGTTGCTTTTTTGCCGTCTCTATCGATTCGGCCCCGCCCCCCGCCTTGTCTATGATCATTTTGTAAGGCGCAAGCAGGCCGCTTACCACATCGATGTTGCTGGCAATATCATCCACCACGAGGATTCGGGCTTCGGGGGCGGTAAACTGTATGTCAAGAAATTCCGTGTCCTGAAACCCAAAGTCGGTATTCTTGCCGTTAAGAATATTGGCAACCATAACCGGCTGGGTGGGCATATAGAGTTCCCGGCAGCCCAGGGGAATTTTCTTCCCGTATTCCGCCATAACCGCCACGGTTACTTCCCCGGCGTTTTCTTTCAGGGCCGCCTGTATTTCCTCCGCTATAGGCCAGGCAATAAACACAAACTGATACCCGCCGCTTTTCAGTTCACGTATAAGCTCATCCTTACTGCCGGCAAGGGTATTCGCAACCCCAAGACGCTCAAGAGTATAGGTAATGGACAGGGCAAAACTTTTCCGCCCCTCAAATATCAGACAGTTCTTGTGTTCCGCGTCTTCCACCGGGGCGAAGGGCCTGCCGTCCAGTACCCTTTGGGGTATCTCGGCGGTAAAGACGCTGCCCTCGCCGTACACGCTTTCCGCCGTCAGGCTGCCCCCCATAAGGCGGCACAGATTCCGGCTTATCGCCAGCCCCAGCCCCGTCCCCTCCACACCCCGGTTCCGTTTGCTGTCAAACTGCATGAAGTTGCCAAAGAGTTTGTCCATATCTTCGGCCTTTATGCCTATGCCGGTATCCTTTACTTCAAAGCACAGCGTAAAACCCTGCGGGGTTTCGGCCTCCTTCCCCCGCACCGAAAAAGTAATGCTCCCTTTATTGGTGTACTTCACCGCATTGGTGAGCAGGTTTAAAAGAATCTGCCGCACCCGTGTTTCGTCGCCGAATAACTTTGCCGGCAGTTTTCCGTCAATCATGGTGGTAAAGCGCAGGGGCTTTTCTCCAAGCCGTATCCGGATAATATTGATAACGTCATTGACCAGGGAAGCGAAAAGGTATTCCCCTTCCACCAGTTCTAGTTTTTCCGCTTCTATTTTCGAGAAGTCCAGAATATCGTTGATTATCGAAAGGAGGTTTGTTCCGGCCTGTTTGATGGTGGAAAGATTTTCCTTCGCCTCCCGGCCCAGGTCTTGCCGGAGGAGCAATTCGGTCATGCCGATAACCGCGTTCATGGGGGTACGGATCTCGTGGCTCATATTGGCAAGGAAACTGCTCTTCGCCTCGTTGGCGGTGTCGGCCTTTTCCTTGAGCGCCGCGATCTCATCCCGCTGGGCCTTCAGGCTGCGGGTCAGCTCCAGGTTGGCCTTTTCTTTGGCCGCCCGGGCGATTTCAAAGGTGATGGTCATGCCCAGCACCAAAAAATAAGCGATGATCAGGCGTAGCGCGGCGGCGGTTTCATAGACATAACCCGAAAGACCGGGCACAAGGGTTATAACGGCAACAGGGATAATCATGAGGAGCGAAAGAAGGACGCCGAATTTCAATCCCATCAATATGGTTGACATGAGGGGATACATATACATCCAGACAAAGCCCGCTCCCTGGGCCGCGCCGTTCAAGACCAGGCCCGCGCAGAGAAAGGGATAGCCCAGCACGGAAATAAGGATAGGAACCTCGGGCGCAATGTTTGTCCGGGCGATAAAGAAAGAGAGAAAGCACAAAAAAGCCATTACCCCGTTAAGGGCGGCGTCAAGGTATGATCCCGCCAGAAACGATTCAAAGGCAAAAAACAACAGAATGATAAAACCGGTAACAAGAGCCAGGTTCATCAGGGCATAACGGATAAACAGATTGCTTATGCCCGTTTCGTCGTTTTCAAAAGTCTTTCCCGACAGGACAATATTCAAAAACAGATTTTTAAGCCCCATGATGTGTTCCTTTTATGGCTTCATCTATGAATTCAAGCGCCCCAGCATACTCTCCCATCAGCACCTTGTCCGAAACGGCGTTTATCGTTTCCCGCGTTTCCGCGTCCAAGGGCAGTTGTTCCAGTTCCTCAAGCAGGGTGTCAATCTCCTTCATGCTTTTTGTCTCAAGCGCGGATTTTAGAGCGGCAAGCGAAGATTGGAGCGTGGGGACTGAATCTTTCTCTCCACTCCTCACTCTTAACTCTTTATTCTTTTCTTCCAACACTTTTCCTATTGCTTCGATAAGCTCTGTTAAATGTTTACGGAAGCCGGGCAAGGTTTCGCTGATTGTCCGTATATCCCCGGCCTTCCCTACCGTTTCCAGAGCCGCCGCCTCCGCAGAGACTTCCGCCGCGCCGATAGTGGCGGACGCGCTTTTGAGGGCGTGTGTCTGGGTTACAAAGATGGGCAGGACGGCTTCGTCCGGCGGCGCTTGTAACAGGGAGAGCCGCTCCCGCGCGTCCCTGTAAAACTGCGCCAGCACTTTTTTGTAGCCCGCCTCCGTGCCGCCGGTCATGGCAATGCCCTTCGCGGCATCCACGCCGGGAATAACGATTCCGGTCTCGCCGCTAAAGGTTTCCCGCTTAACTATACCGCCGCTTTTTATTTGTTTTTCAGCGGGGATCCAGCGGGCGATAATGGTATCCAGTTTGGCGATCTCAATAGGCTTGGAAATATAATCGTTGAAGCCCGCCTCCAAAAACATATCCCGCATTCCCGCGATGGCGTTGGCGGTAAGCGCCACGATGGGTAGTTTTTGAAAAGATTCCCCCGCCAGGGCGCGGATAGCCCCGGCCGTTTCAATGCCGTCCATGCCGGGCATCATGTGGTCCATTAAGACAAGATCATAGTTGTTTTCCTGTACCAGCCCCAGCGCCTCCCGGCCGCTCAAACAGGAATCTATCTTCATGGCGTAGGGGGCAAGGAGACCCTCCGCCACATCAAGGTTGGTTTTAATGTCGTCCACCATCAAGATCCTGGCGTCAGGCGCGGTAAAACGGATCCCCGCGTTGTCCTCATCCTCGCTGTACCCCCGCAGTTCTTCTACCCTGTTGAGAATATTGGCGATGCTTATAGAATGGGTCGGCATGGCGATAAAACGGACATGCCGTTCGGTGGTTACTTCCCCGTATTCCGCCAGCAGTACCAGGGTCGTAGTAATGTTCCGTTTCTGTATCTCCCCTTGGGCTTCCTTAAACAGAAAAGACGCGGCAAAGATAAAGTCGAAATGCTCCACTTCCAGAGCCCGGACAAATTCTTCCGTCTCGGCAACCAATTTGCAGGAAACTCCCAAGTTGTCTATGGAGCAGACAATAGAATTCCCGTAGATCTCCCTGGTCTCGTAGATAAGGGCCTTCATGGTTTCCGGTTTGACAACCTCCGCAAAGGGCGTTTTGTCCCGAACCTCCTGAGAAATGTAGGCCGTAAAGGTACTCCCCTCCCCATATTCGGATTGGACCGTAACATCGCCGCCCATGATGTGGCAGAGATTGCGGGTAATAGCCAGCCCCAGCCCGGAACCCTCTACCCCCTGATTCGCCAGGCCGTCCAACCGGGAAAAATCACCAAAGAGCTTTCCCATGTCTTCAGGTTTTATGCCAATCCCCGTATCGGTTATCTCAAATTTCAAGACAAGAGAGGATTCCCGGTACTCCTCCACATCAACCGTAAAGATGATATGTCCCTGGCGGGTATATTTTGCCGCGTTGGACAGAAGGTTAAGGAGCACCTGCCGCATACGGATCAAATCGCCCCGGAGCTTTTGGGGGATAACGCTGTCCACATTCACCACAAAATAAACGGGTTTTTCCCACAGGCGCATACGGATAATCGAGACCACGTCGTTTATCAGCGATGCAAACTCATAATCCACCGGAACAATTTCCATCTTTCCCGATTCAATCTTGGAGAAGTCCAGAATATCGTTGATAATCGAAAGCAGATTGTTGCCGGCCTGTTTAATGCCGGCGGCGTATTCCTGCACGGATGGGGGAGTCTTTTCCCGCAGGATAAGTTCCGACATACCGGTAATGGCGTTCATGGGAGTACGAATTTCGTGGCTCATCTTGGCAAGAAAACTGCTTTTAGTACGGTTCGCCGTGTCCGCCTCGTCCTTGAGTTCCACCAGCCGCATAGCCTGTTTTTGTACCGTTCGCTGGATGAGGGCGATAAACGCGATTGAGAGAACAACGGTTATAACAAGAACGATCCGAAAATTTCTGGTAAGCGCCATAAGATATTTGACATAACCGGTATACACATTATCCCCGGCAACGGAGATACCCTGAAACACCTTGCCGATGTCGGCGGCGATTTTTTGGGAGATCACCGCGGTCCGGTCAAGTTTCCCGGTTATTTGTTCCGTGCCGCCGGAACCGGGGTTGTGCCCCTCCGCCAGAGCTTTGATAAGGGGCGCGTACTCGGTATTCAGGGTGGCTTTGGCGGCGTCCGCATAAACAACAAGATCGCCGATAATGGATTTATCCACAAGGGGATCCGCGTTGAGCGCGGCAAGAACGCCGTCAAGGGAGAGGGCAAGAGCCTGTGCGCCTGAGTTAAAGGCAATTTGCAGTTCCCCGCTCCGGGCGCTGTCTCCAAGTTCCGCGTAAACCAAAATCTGGTTTGCCCTTTCGGCATGGGCGTAATACTCGGCTTGGGCGCTTTGGGCAAGGGATTTGGTGGCATAGGCTCCCGCCAACAAGGCTCTGCACGCATAATGACAGTTTATTATCGCGCTGATACTATGCCAGCCGACAACAGTCAAAACCCCTATTACGAACATGGAGCTACACAAAAATTTCGCCCTGATGGACAGATTGCTAAAAAATTTCATAACGATGCCAGCCATTTTACCGCCTCATCCCTGGTACGGAAAAATTTCACGTTCTTCCGTCCGGTCATCTTCAATATGGAATTGACCATGATCCGCTTGATACCGTCCAATCCGATCACCGCCCCGTGCCTGATATAGGGCTGGTTAAAATCCATCCATGCGCTGACAATGGTTTTGGTTTCCGTGTCGTACAGTACCCCTTCAATATTGGTGATTGAAAAAAGCGAACCGTTTCCGGGATACTGCTGGATGTCTTTCTTTGCGCATTCAATAAATTCCCTGAATTGGCCGTTGTTTTTGAGATTACTCAAATCGTAATAGACGAACTTCTTCCCTTCGTACTCAAATTGTTCGATTCTGTCTTTCATACCGTCCTCCTTATCCGAAATAATATGGCAATGTCCCGTTCCGTCATGTTTAAAGGAGGGCCAATTCCCTTCACAGCCCCCCAAAAACAGGAACGCCACACCCGGAGGCGGCAAAAAGGAACCGGTATTATGGCAAAAACCCATACTTCACCCCTTCCGGCTGAAACAATGCCCCTGGGCTGAGGACAAATTTTTTTTGTAAAAATGGGAAAAGCGAGATGAGCGAATTTATGAGAGAGAGAGAGAGAGAGCAGAAACCGTGCCAAGAATTCCAAAAACAGAGGCCAGCGTACAGGTATTCGTAAGATAATTCATTATGTTATAAACCTTTAGCGATAATATACAGTTTTAGAATATTTTTAGTCAAGCGCCTACATACTTTGCCAGCAAGAAATTCCATCTTTTTGCGCTTTATGCCGCTTTGAACACCAGCCGTATGAATTATTATACACAATAACAGTGTATTTCTCCATTTTTGATGATTTATCATAAAGGGGGAAAGCCTTCCCCCACGCTTCAAAGCCTGCGGCTTTTCCGCTCCCCCCTTCTCCTGGGGGCTTTGCCCCCAAACCCCCACAGTTGGTAAAAATTACTGTCGCAATTTTTGAAATCATTAACCTTCGCCAACCGCCACATTTATCCCAAGTACCGGGGCATTTATTCCGTAACACCCCTTGTCATGCCCCTTGCTTATGCGCCCGGTGAGCGGGCGCGCAAGGGGCACGCCAACCCTCCGGCCTGCGGCCTCCGGGTGCGGGGCATTCTCCATTCGCACACCGGGGCATTTATCCCTCCATCGCGCCGCAAAGAGCGCTGTTATTCCGCAGTGTGGCAAGGCCAACGGCTGGGTGGTTTTTCCCCGGACGGGGGAGGGCCGGGGGGTGGCCGGGGTGGCCCCCGGCGGCCCTCCCCCTTAAACCGGGGAAAAACAAAGGGGCGGGTTCTGGGGTCATGGCTGGCCTGGTTCCAGCCATATCCGCCCGGTAACATATCGGGTTTTCAAGGGGTGTACACAATGTATCCCACAACACAAAAGCGGTATTATTCGCCGCAGTTCTCCGCCATCTCGGCGGTCTCCGTCCGGCGCCTTGCATGGGCATTAGAAATGAACATGGGGCAAGCGGTAGAAAAAATTGTCTGCTGTTTACCTGCTATTATCAAACCGGAAAAAGTATGCGCCGCCTGTAAAGACAAAACAAAATGCGCTTCCTGTGTGTTTGAATTTGCCTCTGATTTACCGGAAGAAATTGCGGAAATGGTCATTTAGTTTTTTCCCCGGCCTTGCGCCGGGG
>JAITIC010000183.1 GCA_031279635.1 Treponema sp.
AGTTGGCTTGATATCGCCGAAATCGAACTGTCGGCACTTGCGGCTCAATGTCTCGGTACTCGCCGGATTCCAAGTATTGAGTCCCTCAACAAGGAATTGTCCTCGTGGGAAGCACGGAAGAATGCCGGACAAAAGGGCGTTGATTGGCACTTTACTACCGACAACGCACGCACCAAACTAAAGCGGCTCTATCCAATAATTGTGTAGTTTTAGATGACACAGAGTACTAGTCATGCTTCTCGTAGCCAAGATGACAGGTCAATTAAGCTTCCATGGTTCGCTTGATCAGCGCCTTGGTAAGCTGTTTCATGATTCCCTGTGGCCCGTGGAAATCGTCCAGGCCGTGGTAGACACTGTCAGAAAAGGAGTATTTTGAGAAATGCAATAAAGATAAAACCTAAAAAGTTTATGTCCGATTTCTCATACCGAACTGCCAATCGACGGTTCTCTTTCAGTTTCCCACATATCCTCTCTATCAGTCCACGCTTCTTATACACCTCTGGGGCGTAGACTATCTCTTCTTTCCGGTTCCTTCTCCCCGGTAGTACCGCCGTGTTATTGTCATCGTCGTGCTGTCTATTATGACTTCGTTCAATACTATCCCTTCTTCCTCCTGGAGGCGTAATAAAATCTTTGCCCATAATCCCCGTTTGCTTCCCCAGGAAAACCGGTCATAGAGCACATGCCAATAACCGTACTCCTCAGGTAAATCCCGCCAGGGACAGCCGGTCCTCAGAATATATAGGATCCCGCACAATACCTGGTAATGGGATATTTTGGGCGGACGCCCTTTCCAGATGTACGCCTCTTCAATGATGGGCAGAACCTTCCGGTTAAACTCTTCTTCACTTATCGGATACACGCGCTTGTTTTCCTCCATATGCCTTCCCCCCCGCCGGTATCCTACCATAAGTTGCCTTGTATTTCAACCTTTTCTACAGCGCCTGGTGTTCTGTCCAAGACGAATACCAATATAGTAGACAAAAGAGCAAGAACATGATACACCGGATACATGAAAAGTTTACTGCCCAACTTAGCGCCGGAAGACAAAATAATTATGGAAAAATTATTAGCATCCGGTACTATAGAGCGGTACGCCGCCGGTCAGCGAGGCGATAAAAAAACAGGTTTGTACAGCAGCGTGCACGGAAAGGCCGAAGGACGTGACCCATTGGAGTACCCACGCGCTGGCGAAACGCTTTTCGCCGGGCAAAAGCACGGAAAACAATATCCTGAGAGAACGGGGGATA
The DNA here is from genome assembly GCA_031279635.1 of Treponema sp. Taxonomy (GTDB): domain Bacteria; phylum Spirochaetota; class Spirochaetia; order Treponematales; family Breznakiellaceae; genus WQXQ01. The sequence continues at coordinate 1,251 of JAITIC010000183.1, forward strand.
AGACCGCACCTGGAAAAGGAGTTCCGGTTTAGTACTGACCGGTACTTTGCGGAAAAACAGACCGATGTGGTAGGATTGCATATGAATCCGTCTGACAACGCGATAGTTCTGTGTGTGGACGAGAAGTCGCAAATACAAGCATTGGAGAGAAGCGCCCCGTTGTTACCGCTCCTGCCGCATGTTCCGGCAGGACACAGCGCTGACTATTATCGGCACGGGACAACGACCCTGTTTGCGGCGCTGGATATGCTCACCGGAAACGTAAAAGAGGAATGCGTTTCAACGCATAACAGCACAGATTTCATCGGGTTTCTTAAAGAACTGGACAAAGAATGCAAACCGGGGAAGGAACTGCACATCATAGTTGATAAGTACTCTGCGCATAAGTCGAAAGAAACGAAGAAGTATCTTGAGGGAAAGACTAAACGGTTTATGTTGCATTTTATACCGACCCATTCATCGTGGTGTAACATGGTAGAACGGTGGTTTGGGGAACTGACGAATAAAAGGATACGGCGGGAGAGTTGGGAATCGGTAAAGCAATTAATAGCGGCGATAAGGAGCTATATTGAGAGTTGGAACCAGTCGAGCCGGGTGTTCAAATGGACGAAACCGGCCGATACAATCCTTGCCTCCATTGCTAAAGTGAAGGAAAGTTATAATGTCGTCTAATGTCTTGGACAAGACATTAGATATTGTTGCCTACCGTTTGCTCAACGATATAAGCCATAACATCCTCCCATGTAGTTGTATATATTATAACTACAAAGAAAGGAACTGTCGGTGTCCAAAAAGAGCAAAAGAGTGAAAAAACGCTTTTTTCGGGGCGATACAAGGAACTGGAGATGATTTTGACTGGTTTTTGGCGGGAATTCGAATATCCATCGGACGCTAAACCGGAACTCCGCCTTTTGCGGGGCGGCGCTCCCCACTGTCAACAAGCTAATGGAATTGGCACATCCCCATCAACAGTTTAATTTGTGATTGTAATGGAAATGTGGTTTTTCAAGAACTTAACCACGAAGGGCAAAGGACACGAAGGAAAGAGAAAAAAATTACTGACCCCCCTTGTGTTCTTTGTGGTTAGAATTTCCGTTAATTCGAGGAGAAATGAATGGCACAGATACTGAAAGGTAAGGAAGTAGTTGACTCCCTTGTGGCAGGCATGAAAAAAGACGTGGAGACGCTCAAGGCTAAAGGCATTGTCCCTGCCTTGGGGATAATCCGCGTGGGAGAACGGGCCGACGATATTTCCTACGAAAAGGGCGTAACAAAAAGATGTGATACGGCGGGCGTGGTGGTAAAACAATATGTACTGCCCGTGGACGCTCCGCAGCGGCAATTACTGGACGTTATAAATACGGTAAACATCGACAAGAATGTCCACGGCGTACTGCTCTTCCGGCCCCTGCCCAAACACATTGACAGCAACGCGATACGCGCTGCGCTCCTGCCCGCGAAGGACGTCGACGGCATTACCGACGGTTCCCTTGCGGGGGTGTTTGCCAACACCGGCCTGGGCTTTCCGCCCTGTACCGCCGAGGCCTGCATGACCGTGCTCGCCCATTACGGCATCGACATTACCGGCAGGCGCGTAACGGTGGTGGGGCGCAGCCTTGTAATCGGCCGCCCCGTGGCAATGATGCTTATGCACAAAAACGCCACGATTACCATTTGCCATACAAGGACAAAGGATCTGCCGTCTGTTGTACGCGAAGGTGAAATTGTAATTGCCGCGGCGGGGCAAAGCGAATTTCTTACCGGAGATTTCTTCAGGGAAGGGCAGATCGTAATTGACGTGGGTATTCATGTAAAAAGTGACGGCTCTCTTTGCGGCGATGTAAAATTCGCCGAAGCCGAACCCATTGTAAAAGCGATTACGCCCGTGCCAGGCGGCGTCGGCGGCGTTACAACCTGCGTTACTATTAAACATGTAATAGAAGCGGCGAAGAAGGCGGCCGTTTAAGTTAATGGTAATCGTAGACGTTGTATGGAAGAGAGAAACAACCGCACATACGACTAGAAATTTATAATCACCGGTGATACAATCAGCAAAGTATGAAAGTAACACTCCCTTATCTCAACACTACTTTTCCCCTGGAATTTCCCGATGAGAATCTCCTTGCGATAGCCGAACCCAACGCGTTTAACGCATCGGGAAGTACCGAAGAAATACTTGCCGAAGCTTTTGCCTATACCACGGGAGAGGGAAAGGGCACGGGGCAAAGCCTGGATGCATTTCTTTCGGGATGCGAAAAACTTCTTATACTGGTTAATGATGCTACAAGGCCTACACCGACAGAAACCATACTTAAAAGCCTTCTACCGGCCATAAAAGCCGCGGGTATTGATTGGAAGAACTGCACGATCCTGGTGGCTGCGGGCGCTCATCGAAAACCTTCCGAAGAAGAATACAGGCAGATATTGGGCATTTATTATAACTCCCTGCGGAACAGTTGTATTGCCCATGACGCCCGCAATGACGCCGAAATGCTTGACCTTGGAAGTACCAGAAACGGAACTCCGATTTTATTGAACAAGCGCCTTTTTGAAGCCGACCGCATCATTGTTACAGGCAGTGTAGAGCCTCATTATTTTGCAGGCTTTACCGGCGGCCGCAAAGCCTTTCTCCCGGGAATCGCCGCCTACAGAACTATTCAGGAAAATCATAAACAGGCATTGTCCCCCGCGGCCCGCTCCCTTGCCCTGGAAGGCAATCCGGTTCATGAAGACATGATGGACGTCCTTCCCCTGATCAAGGCGCCGGTTTTTTCAATTATGACGGTGCTTGATAAAGATCAGGGAGTGGCGGCCGCAACAGCGGGGGACCTTATAGGTTCCTTTTTGGGGGCGGTTGATGTTGCGAAGAAAATTTTTAGTGTTTCCGTGCCGGCAAAGGCGGACATTGTGGTATCAGTTGCAAAGTTTCCCATGGACATCGATCTTTACCAGTCCCAAAAAGCCATTGATAACGGCGCCGCCGCTCTGAAAGACGGCGGAACTCTTATACTGGTTTCTTCCTGCCGCGACGGCATAGGGGATGAGGCCTACGCCAACTTGCTCTCTTCCGCTTCAAGCCCGGCGGACGCACTGGCCAAAATCCGCGAAGGCTATAAGCTGGGGTACCATAAGGCTGCCAAGATGGCGGCTGTTTCCGAACGCGCCGTTATAAGCGCAGTGTCTGAACTGAGTGAGGAACGCCTTAAGAGCATGTTTATCCACAAAGAAAAGACGCCCCAGGCTGCTCTCGATGAAGCCTTCCGGCGGGCAAGGGCAGGAGGCGTAGCGGTTCCGCGGATAACGATACTGCCTGACGGCTGTGTGACAGTGCCTGATCCTTCCTGAACGCCAATCCTTACATCTTATGACAGCAAAGCCCTTCCACATCGTGGGCGGCTTCCATGATCATCTCATTTATAGTGGGATGGGCATGAATAGTGTCGGCCAATTCTTCGATGGTGGCTTCCGCCCGCATGGCGGCGGCGATTTCACCTATCAAGTCGGTGGCTCTGGGGGCCATGATATGGGCGCCCAGTATTTCTCCTGTCTCACTATGGGTGAGAATTTTTACAAAACCCTCAGTGGAATTCATGATGATGGAACGGCCGTTGGCAATGGCGGGGAAACTGCCTGTTTTGCAGGGCAATCCAGCGGCCTTGACTGCAGATTCAGTCATGCCTACAGAGGCGATTTCCGGATTGGTATATACACAGGCCGGAATAATATCGTAGTGCATCTTTATATTCTTGCCGGCTATATTCGAGGCGGCAGCCATACCTTGGGCGCCGGCGACATGGGCAAGCTGCACTTTTCCGGTGATGTCTCCTATGGCATATATATTTGGTACATTGGTGCGCAGGTATTCATCCACCGTAACAAAACCTTTGACCGCTGTTACACCGGCCGTTTCAAGTCCCAGGTTTTTTGTTACCGGCCTGCGGCCTGCAGCCATTATTACAATAGCCCCTGAAGCTTCCTGTTTGCCGCCGCCCTCTTCGTAAGTACAGGTCAGAAAGGAACCCGAAGTTTTAATATCACACAGTTTTGCCGGGGTGTGAATTGCTACTCCCCGTTTTTTTAAGATCTTGTTCATGGTATCACAAACACTGTCATCCATGCCGTTGAGGATCTTCGGCAGCATTTCTACTATTGTAACTTTTTTCCCCAGAGAGGATAGCAGGGCAGCAAATTCAATGCCGACAACTCCGCCGCCAATTATTACTACGGAGTCGGGGATTTCCTTAAGGGCGAGGAAGGCATCGGAATTGATCACACCGGGAAGATCGGAACCGGGTACCGGAATGGAAACAGGCTCTGACCCTGTTGCTAAAACAATGGAAGCGGACGCATATTCAGAAGCGGAATTACCGCCTGTAGAGGGCGTAACGCTGAATGTTGTGGGACCGGTCAACGCTGCCGTTCCCTGTATCAAGGTGATCTTCCGGCCTTTTATAAGGCCTTCAATCCCTTTGCGCAGTCTGGTAATGATCATGTCCTTGCGGTTTGCAAGGGCGGCATAATCGACAGTAATACTGTTTGTAACAAGCCCCAGTTCTTTACCATGATTTGCAACTTCATCATAGAGTTCCGCCGTATGGAGCAGGGCTTTGGTGGGGATACAGCCCCGGTTAAGGCATGTTCCCCCCAGTTCACGGTTTTCGACCAGGGCGGTCTTAAGGCCAAGCTGGGCGCAGCGTATAGCACAGATATAACCGCCGGGGCCGCCCCCTATTACTGCCGCCTGAAAAGTTTCAGTCATGGACTACCTCTTTAAGGATTTCAACAATATGTATGGTGCTTTCAGCAATATGTACCCCCGCCGCACGAAGGGCTTTTTCTTTGTTCTCCGCGCTGCCCTCTCCGCCGGCGCCTACGATAGCTCCGGCGTGGCCCATATTTTTTCCCTTGGGCGCATTCTTGCCTGCAATAAGGGCAATAACAGGTTTCGTCACATGCTTTTTGATATATTCGGCGGCAATTTCTTCTTCACTGCCTCCAATCTCACCGATAAGGACGATGTATTTTGTTTCGGGATCTGCCTGAAAATCGGGAAGAATGTCTGCAAAAGCGGAACCCGGGATCATGTCGCCCCCTACGCCAATGCAGGTGGATTGTCCTATGCCGCAGGCAGTCATCATCATCACTGTTTCGTAACAGTTGGTGGCGCTCCTGGACATTACCCCCACAGGGCCGGGTGTGTAATATTTGTGAGCCATAAAACCGGCCTTGCATTTTCCCGGAGAGATGATGCCAAAACTATTGGGACCGAAAAGCCGGAGTCCCTTCTGCTTGGTTACATAGTAGCACTTCATCATTTCGTGGACCGGTGTATGTTCAGAGATAGTCATGATCACAGGAATTCCCGCATCCGCCGCTTCATAAACCCCGGCGGGGGTAAATTTAGCGGGCACAAAGATCACGGTTGCATTGCAATTTGTTTTTTCCGCCGCTTCCCGAACGGTATTGAAAACCGGTACTGAAACAGTTTTTCCCTTGATGTCAAAATTGACATTCTGGCCGCCCTTGCCGGGAGTAACTCCTGCTACAACTTTTGTGCCGTATTCAAGCATGGTCTGGGTGTGAAAATTTCCTTCACGGCCTGTAATGCCCTGTACAAGGAGTCTTGTGTTTTCATCAATAATAATACTCATCTCAAGCTCCCTTTCTGATCCGGTAAATGGTATCCACTGAATTGGGAATACCTTCGGCTATGGTGATGGGAAGACCCGATTCGGCAACAATTTTTGCGGCCTCGTCTTTGTTGGTTCCTTCCATACGGAGTATCAGATTTTTCCCGGATGCTTCTTTTTTTGACATGGCAAGGCAGGCGCCTTTGGCGACTTCATCGCAACGGGTAATGCCGCCGAAAATGCAGATGAAGACCGTGTCGATTTGAGAACGGCCAAGCATAATGCGCACTGCCTCCGCAATACGTTCAGAAGTTGCGCCGCCGCCCAGATCCAGGGCCGCATGAATCTTCATTCCTTTTTTTGAGATAAGATCAATACAGCTCATGAGCATACCTGAACCGTTGGACATAACGCCAATGGCGCCGCTTTCATCAATAGGAATAAAAAGGAAGTTGACCTTTTTGGCCTCAATGACCTGGGGATCTTCCTGGAGTTTATCCCTAAAGGCAGTGATATCAGGCAGAAGGGGCAAGGCGTTGTCGTCCACTTCCACCTTACCGTCCAGGGCGGTTAATCTGCCGTTTTCGTCGACAGCCAGGGGGTTAATTTCAACCAGCATGGTATAATAGTCAAAAAACATGCGGTACAGTTTTTCTACCATTTCTTTAAGCTGATGTTTGTACTGTTTATCAGCGCCGGTTTTATCCAGGGCATAATTAATCACATAATCCTGAACTCCCCTTAAAGGATCCAAGGGAACCTTGGCTATTTTTTCCGGGCTGGTTCTGGCAGTTTCTTCGATATCCATGCCGCCTACGGGGGAAAAAATCAGAAGAGGCGCTTTGGAGCAGCGATCCAGCATAATTGAAAGATACCATTCGGTTTTGATATCCTTTTTTTCAAGCACCAAAAGTTCATTGGCCTTATGCCCCCGTATATCCATGCCGAGCATTTCTCCGCAGAGTTTGGCGGCTTCTTCAACCGTATCGGCGAATTTGACGCCCCCGGCCTTGCCCCTGCCCCCAATCTGAACCTGGGCCTTTATAACCACGGGAAAATGTAATCCCGCATTTTTAATCTTTTCCGCTGCTCCCTCCTTAGCGTCAATGACGATGCCCTTTTGAATTGGAACAGCGTATTTATCCATTACGGCCATGGCCTGGTATTCCAGCAGTTTCATCCAAAAATTTCCTCGTCGCTGGGCTGATTCCAGTTTGGTTTGACATAAGCGATACGGGATTTATTGAACAGGTGATAGTAGGAGAGATTTTCGCTTATGGAATTATTTCCCCAACTGCCGCAGCCCAGGGTGGTGGTAGGAGAAAGAGAATTCTGGAAAGCACCGCCGTTCATACTGGTACAGATCTGGTTTACGAGGATACGGGAAACAGGAAGTTTAAGGCCCGCATATTCAATGCGCTGCTTGTTATTGGACTGCACGTCCACTGAATGGCCCGCGCCTTCGCAGAGCAGATTCGCGTGTGCAATATCCACCGCTTCTTCCCAAGTATTGTATTCGTATGCGGTCATCACAGGGCACATTTTTTCGCGGGAAAGGTAATCTTCTTTTCCGTATTTTTCAGGCTTGAGGATAATTGCCCTGGTCCCTGCGGGGATATCAACACCTGCCAGTTTGGCGATGGCCTGGACAGACTGACCGACTGAATCCTTATTAATCTGGCCGTTGGGGAAAAGTGCTTTTCTGAATTTATCCACCAGCGCAGGATCGTCAATATAAAAGGCGCCGTTTTTCACAAAGGCGTCGATCACTTTTTTAAAATCCTTCTTGGCGGCAACGATGGTCTGGGTACCGGAGCAGATAATCCCGTTATCAAATATGCGGCTCTGGATCATTTTTTTTGCGGTTTCTTCAATGTCCACGTCATCATCCACGAGACCCTGCACATTGCCGGGGCCGACGCCGAAGCTGGGTTTCCCTGAAGAATATGCGGATTTAACCATGGCGGCGCCGCCTGTAGCTATTACCACATCTACCGATTTCATCAGTTCTGTACTCAGCTCGATGGTAGGTTCTTCAATAACAAGAAAGATATCCCGTGGTACGCCCATTTTGTCCAATTCCGCATAATAGAGTTCCGCAAGGCGGGCGGCGCATTTTTTGCCCCTTGGGTGAGGGGCTATAATGATGGAGTTGCCGCCCTTTACGGCAAACATGGCGTTGCACATGGGCGTAACGATGGGATTGGTACAGGGAGTAGCGGCGCCGATAACGCCCATGGGTTTTGCTGCCAGGGCAATGCCGGCCTTTTCATCGTATTCCAGTATGCCTACGGACTTTTTGCCTTTAAGGCCGTACCAGAGCAGGCGGGCTTTCCCCTTGTTTTTGGTGATCTTGTCTTCATAGACCCCCATACGGCTTTCTTCGGCTGCCATTTTTGCAAGTGGTTCCGCGTTATCGTAGACAACCTTTGCCAGCATACGGACTACAGAGTCTATTTTTTCCTGGGAATACCCGGCAATGACAGCCTGGGCTGCCCGTGATTTTTTAACAAGTTCTGCGATTTCCATGTTTCGCTCCTTAAAACAAAATTATTTGCGCCGGTTTCAGAATCAGGTGTTTTGAAACCGGGAATATTACCATGCGCCGGAACAGCTTCCGGGCTCATCCGTCATATCATTGAAATTCCGCCGTTCACATCTATGCAGGCTCCGGTTATGTACGAAGCGTAATCACTTGCCAGAAAGAGTACGGCGCCGGCCACATCTTCCCCTGTGCCTATGCGGCCGAGGGGCACAGTCTTTGGATCATAGCCGTAGGTCGTGGTCATTTCGGTGGTGATAAGGCCGGGGGAAACGGTGTTTACCCGTATATTATTCGGCGCCCCCGCCTTGGCGAGGCTTTTGGTAAGGGTCAGTACCGCCGCCTTGGAGGAAGGATAATCGGGAGTTACCAGAATACCCCCTCCCCGGGCAGCTTGAGACGAAAGGTTGATGATACAGCCGTCCTTCTGTTTTTCCATGACACGGAAGGTTTCCCGGCAGATGAAGAACAGTCCTTTCAGGTTAATGTCGAAGGTAAGATCCCACTGTTCCTCATTTACCGAATAGATGTTTCCCATGCGGGAAATACCCGCGCAGTTTACCACGATATCAAGGCGTCCCATCCGTTTTACCGCTTCGGCGATAAGAGCGGTGTCCGCTTCCTCCTTACGGAGATCGGCGTCAAGGCAGACGCTTTTAACGCCGGTTTCGTTTTCAATCTGAGATGCACTATGCAGAAGATTTTCCTTGCGCACATCGGTCAGGGTCAGCCCGCCTATTTTGTGACGGGCGAAAATCAGGGCGCAGGCCGCGCCAATACCCCCGGCAGCTCCGGTGATAAGGGCGGTTTTATTTTCAAGGGTAAACATTCGCTTTCCTCCTACAGCAGCTTATAGGGATTTTCAAGGTAGTCTTTTACACGGGCAAGGAATTCTGCCGCGGGCGCGCCGTCAACAACGCGGTGATCATAGGAAAGGGTCAGCTTCATCACCGGGTGAATTTCAACAGCACCCTGAACGGCCACCGGGGTATCTTCAATCCTGCCTACGGCAAGTATTCCCGCTTCGGGGGGATTGATGATGGCGGCGAATTCCTCCAGGCCGTACATCCCAAGGTTGGAAATGGTAAAACTGCCGCCCGAATAATCATCAGGGGCAAGCGTCCCGTTTCTGGCTTTTTCGGCGCGTTCTTTTATTGCCGATGAAAGTTCCCGCAGGGTTAAAAGATCGGCGTCCTTTACCACCGGAACGATAAGGCCTTCGCCAAGGGCTACGGCAACTCCAAGATTGACAAAATCCTTGCGCCATATTCCTTCGGGGGTAAGCTCGGCGTTCATGGCGGGGAAGTCCACAAGGGAACGTACACTGGCAAAAGCGATAAGATCGTTGTAGCTTACCGCCTTTTCCAGAGCCGTTCGTACCCTGACCGCTTCGTCCATACGCACACTGATACGGTGAAAGGTTTGGGCGTTTTCATTCTGGCTTTGCTTCATGCGTTCCGCGATGATCTTCCGCATGCCCTTTAGGGGGATAATATTTTTTGCGCCCGATGCGGAAAGCCGGCGGGCTTTTATGACATCGCCGCGCATGATCTTTCCCCTGGCTCCCGTCCCCTGTACCAGTGAAAGATCCACCCCTTCCAACCCCGCCGTTTTTTTGGCAAGCGGGGAGGCGGCTGTTTGGGACACCGGGGAAACACCCGCGTTTTTTGCGGTGATAATATCGCGCTCCACGATCATGCCGGCAGGGGCGGAACCGCGGATATTTTTATAATCTATGCCGAATTCCCGCGCCCGCATTTTTGCCCGGGGAGAAATAAAAATTCCCCCGCCGGTTCGGGGAACAGGACCAGAAGCGGAAGCCGCCGGAACGCCGCCGTCCGCCGAAGCGGCGCCCGGCATCATCCCAACGCCTGCGGAAAGTCCGCCTGCCGAAGGCGCGGTCTGTCCCCCGGAATCAAGTTCCGCAAGAATACCGGAAATATCTTCGCCGGGATTTCCCACTATGGCGATCACCGCGGTTATGGGCCGTGTGTCCCCTTTACCGGCTATGATTTTAAGAAGCGTTCCCGAAACCGGGGCGTTGATTACAATGGTTAGCTTGTCGGTTTCCATTTCAAACAAAGGCTGGCCCTGAGTAACTTTTTCACCTTCTTTTACCAGCCATTCGAGTATGGTTCCCTCGGTCATCTGCAGGCCCTGTTTGGGCAGGATGATACGTTCCGCCATGACGTCTCCTTCTACTTCAGATGCAGGCTTACTTTCGCCGCCGCGACAATATCGTCTACCTGCGGGACTACTGCGTTTTCCAGGTCGAGGTTAAACGGCAGGGTACACATTTTTGAACCGACCCGTATCGGCGGGGCATCCAGATATTGAAAGGCTTTTTCGGTTACCAGTGACGCGATTTCCGCTCCCCAGCCCATGGTTCTGTGGGCTTCGTGAACCGTTACCAGCCTGCCGGTTTTTTTCACCGATTCCACAATGGTGTCTATATCCAGAGGGACTAAAGTCCGGGGATCGATCACCTCGGCGGAGATTCCGTCTTTTTCCAGGCGTTCCGCCGCTTCCAGGGATTTTCCACGGTAGAGAAAAGAGCCGACAATGGTAAGGTCTTTGCCTTCCCTTACGATGTCGCATTTGCCGAAGGGCAGGGCGAATTCAGGATCATCGCTTACTTCCCCCTTCATCGCGTACATGGCTTTGTGTTCAAAAAAGAGAACCGGATTATCGTCCCGTATGGCGGTGCGGAGCAGACCCGCGGCGTCGGCCGGAGACGAAGGGCAGACAATCTTTATGCCCGGAATATGCATCATCATGGATTCCACGGACTGCGAATGTTGGCCGCCGTTACCCCGCCCTATTCCCTGCTGGCCGCGTATTACCAGGGGCACCTTTACCTTGCCGCCGAACATGTACCGCATTTTTGCCGCCTGATTCAGCACCTGATCCATAGCGAGGTAGAGAAAGTCCATGTACATCAGTTCCACAACCGGCCTCATGCCGACGCTGGCGGCGCCTACGCCGGCGCCCACAAAGGTATTTTCCGATATGGGGGTATTGCGTACCCGATCTTCCCCGAATTCATCAATAAGGCCGCGGGTACAGCCGAATATACCCCCTTGTTTGGCGACATCTTCTCCCATGACGAACACTTCAGAATCGCGGCGCATTTCTTCGGCCAGTACATCCCGTATGGCCATTGCGTAGGTTTTAATACTCATTTCGGTTCGCCTCCCTCTACATACATACCGTCCATCACATGAGCGGGGTCCGGATTGGGACTTGCGAGGGCAAATTGGGCGGCTTCCGCAACTTCCTTTTGCACCCGCGCGTCAATGGCTGCCAGTTCATTTTCAGCGGCGACGCCTTTTTCCAAAAGATATGTACGAAACCGTTTGATTGGACATTTTTCCATCCACGCCGCCACTTCTTCCCTGGTGCGGTACACTTCAGGATCGCCTGTCCAGTGACCTTTCCAGCGGTAGGTTTTCGCTTCGATGAGGGAAGGACCTTCCCCTTTCCGTGCCCGTTCAAGGCACTGCGAAAAGACATCCAAAACGGCGATAACGTCGTTTCCGTCAACCACGATGCCCGGCATTGCATAGCCGGCGGCCCGGTCCGCTATATCCTTTACCGAAGTGGATTGGCTGACCGGAACGGAAATGGCAAACCCGTTATTTTCACAGACAAATACCAGCGGCAGTTTCCAGACCGAAGCGAGGTTGAGTGATTCATGGAAAGTACCCTGGTTGGACGCGCCGTCGCCGAAGAATGTTACGGTAACGCGGTCGGTTTTGTGCATTTTCTGGGCAAGGGCGCCGCCTACCGCGATAGGCAGCCCGCCGCCGACTATGGCGTTGGCCCCCATATTTCCCTTTGCAAGATCGCAGATGTGCATGGAACCGCCGCGTCCATGGCAAAATCCGGTTTCTTTTCCCATTAATTCGGAAAAGGCGCTTTTAAGATCGCGGCTTTTGGCGATTCCGTGGCCGTGTCCCCGGTGAGTCGAGGTAATGTAGTCCCCGTCGTTGAGCAGGGAGATAATAGACGCGCATATCGCCTCTTGCCCTATACACAGATGTACCGATCCGCGAAGCTTGTTTTCCTGAAAAAACTGAAAACTTGTCTCTTCGAAAAGACGGATCTGCTTCATTACCAGGTAAATATCCAGCAAAAGCTCTTTGCTGTATGTCTTTTCCTGTTTCAAATAATTAATCCTCCTCGTAATGAACTTGACAAATACATTATAACAGACTAAAACTGGTATTACAATATATAAATTGGTATTATTTACAAACCAATCAGGAGGATAGCATGTTTGGACTTTTACAGCACAAAAGAATATCTGAAGAAGTAGTGGATATGATAATCCAGCGTATACGTACCGGCGACCTTGAAGTAGGGCAAAAACTCCCCCCTGAACGGATATTGGCTGAGGAAATGGGGGTAAGCCGTACATCCCTGCGGGAGGCCCTGCGCGCGCTTGAAAGCATGGGGTACATTCATTCCGTTACCGGCGGGGGCAATTATGTCAATTCGGTGTCCCTTGAACATGTTTTATCACCCCTTTCGGCCATGGTTGCCCAGGACAAAAATCTGGCTTTTGACATTATTGAAGTACGGCGGCACCTTGAGGTACACATGGCCGCACTGGCCGCTAAAAACGCCACTAAACAGCAGGTGTCTCAAATTTTCGGTTCCATCCTCAATATGCAATCGGAAATTGAGGCCGGCGGCAACGGCGTACTCGGCGACAACCAGTTCCATCTTGAGATTGCCCGTGCTTCCCAAAACAAGGCGTTTGCGATCATTGTGGAGTTGATCGCCGAATTGTTGGCCGAATCACGCAAGGCAACCCTGGACATACCCGGCCAGCCTGTGAAAAGCATTGACGATCACATGGTTATTTTTGAGGCTATCCGGGCCGGAGATGAACAGAAGGCCGCGGCGGCAATGTCCGAACATCTGGTCAAGGCCCAGAACAACCTCATAAAATTTAGCCAGGAATCGCAATAGCCCGAACCGGAGAACCGCTACTTATCCTCAATGCGTATGCGGACATGGAAGGCGCGTTCCTCTCCGGGCGCGATAAATTGCAATTTTCCCTCCTGTCTCATTTTATCCCGCCCAAGGGCATGACAATTACCGGGTTCAAAACCAATGACATAATCTCTCGTTTTAAGCAGCTTCCACTGAACCATGTAGGGGAGTTCATTGATATCGAAGGAAAGGGTAATGCCTATTTTCAAATCGGGGTTGTATAGCGAAGCCTTGCCTTCTTTTTCAAAGAAGTGATAATAGCACTGCTCAATGAAATCGTCCGACGGGGGAGTTAATTTGTCCCATTTGTCAAGGTTTTTGGCGGCAATCTCGTTAAAGGGATGTTTTTCCTTTGAGAAAATCTGCATTACCGCCCTTTCGGTCAGCATGGGATACCCAAAATTGATGTGGTAAAGCAGCATCAACGGGTAAGTTTCCGTTCCCTTGTTTTTTACCTTGTCGGTAATTTCCAGATAATTTTCGGAAAGGGACAGGGCAATCTCCCGGTTTAATTCCAGCTTCTGGTGGAACATCCAGGCGTTTAATATAAGGGCGCGTATTTTTATTTTGCCGTCCTCAATAACCGAATAGATATGTTCCGCGGGCGTGTGGGAAATATCCCCGTGGAGGGGAACTTTTTCGCCGCTGTCCTCGCAGGGAAAACCAGCGGACGTTAATCCGCAGGTTGTAATAAAACCGGCAGTGAAAGATTTAAGAAAACCCATGCCCGCGGGTTCAATATCGTAATACTGGGGGGCGACATAACCACAGGGGGCAAAGTAGCCCAGGTTAACCCCCCGGTACGAAATTCGGGATATATCGGCGCAACGATCCGCGGCAACAGTGAATTCAACACCGCGGCCGTTTTTCGCTTCCAGCAGACGCATTCCGTCACCCTTGCCGCCTATAAGCCGGTGTTCCTCCACGCCGTATAACTGGCTTTGATGTCCGTAATATGCTTCCTGATTCATGCTTTTCTCCTTGCTTTAATCCAAAATGGCAATAGCCCGAACCGGAGAACCGTCACGTCCCTGCAATTTGAGGGGAAGGGAATAGAAGGTAAACAGCGTATTTGCGGGAAGCTGTTCCATTTTGGACAGTCCTTCGACAATCAGAATCCCCGCGCCGAGCATTTTAACATGGACATATTTCCAGTCGGTTCCGTTCGGCGTCGGCATATCCATGCCCACAATGCCTGTCTTTTTTTCCACAAACCAGTCGGCGAGGGACGTCGTAACAAAAGGGAAACCCGAGAAAAAAGATTGATCGGGGAATTTTTTATCCCAGCCGGTATGCAGCAATACGCTTGCCCCCTCGTCGATAAACTTTTCATAGGGTTTCAGATCGGAAGGTTCAATAGGATCTCCCGGTTTTTTGGCCGTAAGATCAACCTTTACCGCCCGCACGACGCAGCGATCAAGAGAGACCTCGTCAATACATTCGCCATTTTTGTAAAAATGTTTGGCCGCGTCCATGTGCGTACCCTGATGGGTCGAGGTGGTAAGCCGCGACAGGTTATAGCCAAGGGTATCCAGAGAACAATGCCACGACAGAGACATCTTTGGATCCATGGGCATGGTCGGAGCGCCGTCAAACATGGGCGCGGTCAGATCGATAATCTTACTCATATAAATCCCCCATTTGAGAAAGCTAAAGAAATCCTGAACCTATTCGCTGCCGGCAAAGCTGGCTGTTTTACCGAGCCCTTCGGGGCCCATTGCCAGATAACCTGAATCGGCGAAAAGATCATGCCCGGTTATGGCTGATGCGTCGTCGCTGAGAAGGAAGGCCACGGAAGAAGCGATCTGTTCCGGTTCCTGAAGCTTTTGCAGTATGTGGTATTCTTCCCATGCCTTGGGCGTACTTTCCCAGCTTTTTTGGGGAGTAGCTTTCAGAACCTCGTCGGTTTTTACCCATCCGGGACTGATGCAGTTTACCCGTATGGCCGGCGCAAGATCCAAAGCGGCGCAACGGATCAGTTGTTTAACCGCTCCCTTGGCGGCGTTGTATGTCCAGCGCTTCGGCTGGGCAATGTGGGCTGAGATACTGGAAACGCAGACAATGGCCCCTTCTTTTTTCCGGCGCTGTGTGGCGAATTCCGCAATCATCCGCGCGTAGGCGGCGGGCCCGGCCATAAAAGTATGTATCCAATCTTCGTATGTCGCGTCTATCGCCTTTGCCGTAAAGGGGAACGCGTTATTGACCAGAAAATCAAGCTCGCCAAAAAGGGATCGTCCCCTGGCGATGAGCGTTTGCGGCGTATTTTTATCCTCCATATCGCAGGCTATAAAAGCGACTTTATCGCCGTATTTTTTGCTGAATACATCAAGGGTAGCCTGTCCTGTTTTTTCATTCCGTCCGCAGAAAAGAACTTTTACCCCTTCTTCAAGCAACCGTTCCACTACGGATTTGCCTATGCCTCTGGAACCACCTGTAACAATGGCGGATTTTCCGTTTAAACCTTTCATATATGTCTTCCTGTCCTTGAGAGTATAGGGTAAGGGAACTTCCAAAGACGTGAGCCGTAGAAGTCCCTAAAACTATTGCCCCCGGAAATACCGAAGGCAATAGCCGGCAATGCCGTATTTTTTAGTACACGAAATCCTGTAGGTTGTTTTTGTCAAAAAGTTTGGGTCTCGCGATGGTGAAGATCTTACCTGTGGGCTGAATCGTGATGGTACCCAGCTTGCCGGCCTGAAAACTGGCACCAGGGCCGGGGGTGAAGCCCTTGTTGACTTCGGCATCCACCATATATACGCCCAGGTAACCTTCGGCGGGGGGATCCCAGAGCTGGAAGCCCGGTGAGGAACCGTCAACTATAAATTCTTTCATTTCGGAAGGCAGGCCCAGGCCGGTAACCTTTATCCGGTTCGCGATACCCCTGGTCTGAATTACCTTGGTGGCGGCGGCGATACCCACGGTGGTAGGCGCGATAACGCCCTTCAGATTGGGCCACTTGGTGATGAGGGCTTCCATTTCGGTGGTGGATTTTTCCGGCTGATCATCGCCGTATACCACTTCTACCAGCTTCATATTGGCGAATTTTGGATCGTTCCTGGCCAAAATAGCCCTCATCGAATCTATCCAGGTGTTCTGATCCGGAGCGTCGGTGGTAGCGGAGAGAATGGCAAATTCGCCCTCGCCGTTGATGAGGCCGTGGAGCAGATCAAGCTGCGCTTGGCCGACGGTAGACATATCGCACGGCTCAATGGCCACGTCGCGGTGGGCTTCGCTGCCGGGGATGTCTTGGTTGATGATGTAGATACGGGTACCCCTCCGGCGGGCATCGTCAAATGTCGCGTTCAGGGCATCATTGGAATTGGCCGCGATAAAGATCGCTTTGGCCCCGTTCTGTACCGCCGCTTCAACGTACTCGATCTGGCTGGTAGCCTCCGGGGTAGCCGGGCCGGTAAAGATGAAATCGTACTTCGTCTGAGCAGGGTCCAATTCCTTCAAGGCCTCATCAAACCCAAGGCGGATTGCCTCAAAATAAGGGTTACCGAGATTTTTGGGAATAAAATATATCTTTGTCTTCCCGCTTCCCGCCTGTCTACCGCCGCCGGCAAATACGGCGCCCGCCGCTATAATGAGGCACAAGCCCACAAGCAGCACTTTCTTCGCTAAATTCATATTTCCTCCAAAAGTAATATGAAAATAAGCCGGACCATTAACAGATCCGGCGGATTCCCTATTTATCCTTCAAATCCCGCAGCAGACCGCTGATGTTTGGGATTATTATGGATGCCAATAATATCAAGCCCATGACGAACATTTGCCGGTCCGAAGTGATATTGGCTACAATCAAACCGGTTTTGAGGATGATGACCATGATCACCGCGGTAAAGGTTCCTATAATACTCCCCCGGCCGCCGTTGATGTCCGCGCCTCCAAGAAGCACCATGATAACCACGTCGATTTCAGCGTTGAGGTTCATGTCGTAGCGGACCAGAAGAAGCCGCGACATGGTCAGAATGCCGCATACGGCGGATACC
The DNA here is from genome assembly GCA_031279635.1 of Treponema sp. Lineage (GTDB taxonomy): Bacteria > Spirochaetota > Spirochaetia > Treponematales > Breznakiellaceae > WQXQ01. Next base: position 18,416 of record JAITIC010000183.1, read on the forward strand.
ATGCCGGACATGATAAAAAGCCCAACCTTGACATGCTTTGTGTTGACCCCGCTGTAGATGGCCGCCTGTTCATTCGCCCCTATGGCAAAGACCTTCCTGCCGAAACTGGTCCGGTGAAGCAGGAGATAAAATCCAAAACTGACCAGAATAAAAATTAAAAGGGTGATGCCGAAATTCGCGTTCCCTATGGTAAAGACGTTTTTCTTTTCAAAACTGTTGAACCACTGGGGAAAGGAGCCAAGACTCTTGTCGCCGATAAATATCTGCGATACGCCGCGGAAAAGATTCATCGTACCTATGGTAACGATCATTGCCGGCAGTTTGAGATACGCTATGAGTCCGCCGTTAATGGCCCCGCAAGCCGCGCCGGTGAGGACCCCCGCCGCGATGGCAAGACCCATGGGAAGCCCCCCGTGAAAACAGAGGGCGGTAACCGTAGCCGAACAGCACATCACCGCGGGAACCGAAAGATCGATCATCCCCGCGGTAATGATCAGCGTCATGGTCAGGGCGGTCATTCCCAACTCCATGTACCGGGTGGAAGTACGCAGAAGGTACGCCAGATCCCTGAAACTGGCGGAAAGCGACATACTGACTATTAAAACGACAATGAGGAGCGCGAAGGGAACCATTTCACGGCGTACCAACAACTGCCGTAACATGACATTTTTATTAATATTTTTTTCTCCGGTGCTCATATCACTTCCTTAATGCGTTTTTTTCGCCTGCTTTTGTTCTGGACTGTATGATGGATACACTCCGATCCACCAGCAGCGCGATAACGATGATAAATCCATAGCTGAACCGCTGTACCGTTCCGGGGATACCGACCATGGCGATCATGGTGTTGACTGTTCCCAGAAGCATACAACCCAGGACGACCCCCGGCACCGTACCTTTGCCGCCGGAGACGCTGACGCCGCCTATGATGGTGGCGGAAATGACGACGAATTCCAGGCCGTTGCCGGTATTGTTCGGATTTACATAACCGAAGCGCGCAGCGGACATCATCGCGGTAATGCCGCACAGTACACCGGTTATGACAAAGATGATGAATTCGGTCTTCTTACAGTTTATGCCCCGCAGGTGGGCCGCCTCCCGGTTGGACCCTAGAGCGTACACTTCCCGGCCGAAGTGGGTATATCGCAGTACCAGGAAAAAAATCAGGGCGATTACCAAGGCAATCAGCACCAGCCAGGGAATTAAAATTTCCCCGATGGCGATCCCCTGAGAGACAATATTGCTCATGCCGTCCGGCAGTTCATAACCGGTAACCATTTTACCGCGGGATATGATGTAGGTAAGGCCGCGGTAGGCGTTTATCGTGCCCAGTGTCACGATGATTGCGGGAATTTTCAGGTACGCGATAAGGAAGCCGTTAAAAGCCCCGCAGAGGCAGCCGACCAAAAGGGAAACGGCGATGCCGGTCCAAAGGGAAACGCCGAAATCGCGGAACAGGATACCCGCCACCATGGCGCTTAGAGCCACCGCGGAACCTATGGAAAGGTCAATATCGCGGACAATAACAACCATCATCATGCCTACCGCCATGGTCAGGTTGAGGGGCATCCACAGCAGGATGCTGTTAATAACACTGGGCAGATGCTGGGCGGTGAACAATTCCGGCCTCGCGATTCCGGAAATGAGGAATATCAAGACGATGATACCTGCCGTTACCAGCTCTTTTATATTGTTGTTAAGAAACCTCGTAAAGTTATTCATTACACCGCGCTCCGTTCCCTGACAGTCGAGGCCGCCGTCATTATTTTTTTACTGTCCAATTCTTCCCGCCTGAATTCCGCCGTGATATGCCCTTCGCACATGACGTAGACGCGGTCCGACAACTGGAGTATCTCAGGCAGTTCCGACGAAATCATCAGGATAGCCTTGCCCTGCTTTGCCAATTCGTTGATCAGCTTGTACACTTCCGCTTTTGCCCCCACGTCAATACCGCGGGTAGGTTCGTCGAGGATCAGAATATCCGATTCGGTTAAAAGCCACTTCGCGATAACGACTTTCTGTTGATTGCCGCCGGAAAGTTCCCTGACCGCTTGGTTCGCGTCCCTCATCCGCACATTGAGGTATTTTACATACCGATCGACCAGTTCATCTTCTTTTTTCTGCTGTATGAAACCGAGTTTTGAGATGATCCGTCTGAGGATAGCGAATGTCATATTGTACTTTATATTGAAAGCCGTTAGCAGTCCGGTACGGGCCCTGTCCTCGGAGACCATGGAAACGCCCTTTTGCATGGCCTGTGAGGGATTCTTTATGCTTACCTTTTCACCTTTAATGATGATATCTCCGGCAAGCGCCGGCTGAGTGCCGAAAATGGCCGAAGCCATCTCGCTGCGTCCCGCGCCCACAAGACCCGCCATCCCCACAATTTCACCCCGCCTGACGGTAAGGTTAATGTCATAATACTGGCCGGGATAGCTTATCCCCTTTACCTCAAGGAGCACCTCGCCTATGGGAACGGTTTCCTTGACAATAAGTTCCTTGAAAGTCCGGTTTATCATCATGTGGACCAGCTTGTCCTGATCCGCTTCTTCTTTGTTACATTCACCCACCAGAACGCCGTCGCGGAGCACCGTTATCCGGTCGGAAATTTCCAGAATTTCGTCCAACCGGTGTCCGATGAACACAATCGCGTGCCCCTGTTCCTTGAGCCTTCTTATCATGGTGAAAAGATTCTCAACTTCCCCGCGCGAAAGGGCCGCAGTGGGCTCGTCCATGATGATCACCTTGGCATTCTGTGACAAGGCGCTCGCTATCTCTATCATCTGCTGATCGGCTATAGTCATTCCCCGGACCGGGTCCCGGCTCCGCATACGGACATTCAGCGTTTCAAGCAGGGCGTCCGTTTTCCGGTGCAATTCGCTCCAGTTGATGATGGGGGCGCCTTTTCCCCGCGTGTGCCCCAGGTAGAGGTTCTCCGTTACGTTGAGATCCTGAAAAGTCAGCGGCTCCTGATGGATCAGGGCTATTCCCGCCTCCCGGGCCGCGTGCGGACTTTTGAACCGCATGGGAACGCCGCCGACCAGTATTTGACCTTCAAGAAAGGAATGAACCCCACTGATTATTTTAACCAGTGTGGATTTTCCGGCTCCGTTCTCGCCTATTAAGGCATGAATTTCACCGGGACAAATATCAAAATCGACATTTTTGAGAACACAAACACCGCTAAAAGTTTTGGTAATTCCCTTTGCACTTACGATTGGGGACTGCCCCGGCATACTATACTCCTCATGCCCTTGTTTTGGAAATTATTTGGGTCTTCCCATGAATGATTCTTCGAGTCTTGTTCTTTGGAATCCTATTCAAGATAAAAAACCTCACGTAAATACTTTACCCCGGTACTGACATCGCCGTTTTCCAAGGGCGCGTCAATCATTTTTGAGGTAATACTGTTCCACCGTATGCAATCGGGATCGTTTACCATTTTGGCAAAGGCTTCGTTTATATTGCCGTCACACTCAAATTCGTAGATAAATTGAGTCCCGTTCTGAAAGATGGAATAATTCCTGAACCCCGCCGCTGAATGCGCCTTCATGATCTCCGGCCAGGGATTCAGGTGCATTTTTACATATTCTTCCACACATTCCGGCTTGATATTCCAAACCCAGCAGTACTTTTTAGACATTTACATCCCCTCCCCCCCTAAAGCGGATAAACCATAACATACTGAAAAACCTAGCATGCAGATCATTATAGCATAAAAAAAATTATTAACAAGCAAAATATTGGTATGTTTTTTGTACCGCATTGTCATACCAATTTACAGAGAGACGGCATATTTTCATCAGCTATAATGACGGAACGCTTAAGCCAGTTCCCTTACGTCAATGTTTTTGCCGGTTAGTCCTACATACGCGCCTTCGCCGGCTTCGGGAGACTCAGGATGGGCAAGCAGCCATTTATTACGTGCGCGGAGCAGTTTGTCCTCGGCGTTACCCGCGGTGAATGTGGGCAGATCGGTATTGGTCTGGCGCGGCAAAACGATAATGCTCCGGTAGGCGCCGTCCGCTATGGTTGGGGCGTAGTGCATTGATGTTTCGTAGTACAATATGCCCGTTCCTTTTGGCAGCGCAAATGCTTCCACTTGTGCAGTGTCGATCTTGCCGTCCCTGATATCCTGCTTCTTCGCAAGAAGCATAATAATATCATCGGTGGAAACGCAGGCTTCCGCGCCCCGGTGATATTCAAGGCAGTTCAGTTTCGTCGTAGCGCCGTTGCAGTAACCTATCTGTATGGGTATTCCTCCAAACAGGCGGTCCCTTAATTCGGGAAATATGGGAAGTGATTCCAGCTTGGGGTCGCTTGGGACATAGATAACCCCCTCTTTGGGTTTATCGGTATTTGCCTCAAGGGTATGTAACAGTTCCGAAAAATCATAGCCTTCCAGAACAACGCCGTAGGCTATAAATTCCCTGTCAAATACGGTTTTCATGTTTACTCCTTGCCTTGGGCGGCATGAACCGCCGTTGTTTAATCGGAAGCGCAGGGCGTACCCTGAGCATTTCTCCCTGACATGCAGGCGGAACTTTTCCGCCGTTTATTTTCCGCGGCATTACGCGCCGGCCATCATACTGTGCAGCACTTCGGCCCGGGTCGTTGTCCGGGGACTGAGTTCCGAGACAATCTCACCATGGCGCATGACAAGTATGCGGTGAGCCACCCCCAGTATTTCCTCTATTTCAGATGAGATCAACAGGATGCTCATGCCTTCCCCCGACAACTGCCGCAGCTTCATGTAGATTTCCTGCTTCGCGCCGACATCGATTCCCCGTGTCGGTTCGTCCAGGAGCAATATCTGCTCGCTGCGGGATACCCACCGCGCCAATATTGCTTTTTGCTGATTGCCGCCGCTCAGGGAACCTATCATGGCGGACATGCTCGCCGCCTTGATGTTGAAATCTTTACGGCATTGTTCCGCCGTCCGCTCTTCTTTGCGCCGGTTTATAAGAATTTTGAATTGATCCAGTACCGCGACGGAAATATTTTTTGTTACGTCAAAATTGGCGAAAATACCTTCGTCTTTTCTGGATATGGGCATATAGGCGATGGAATGTTTTATCGCTTCGGCCGGTTTTCCGATTTCAATGCTGCCGCCGTTGATCGTTACCCGTCCCGGCGTCTTGCCGTAAATTCCGAAAAGGGAACGGGCGACTTCGCTCTTTCCGCACCCGACCAGTCCGGTAATTGCGAGAATTTCGCCTTTGTTCAGGCTAAAGCTGACATCCTTAACCAATTTCCCGCAGGAAAGATGTTCAACGCGCATTATTTCAGCGGCCTCTGCATAATCAAAAGCTTCGGTATTGATGTTAAAATTGATATCCTGACCCAGCATTTCAAGGGTAATTCTGGATAAGTTGTATTCTCCGGCGGGGCCTTCCGATATTTTTTTCCCGTCCCGCAGTATGGTTATACGGTCGGACAACTGTTCCAGCTCTTCCATCTTGTGGGTGATAAAAAGAATGGACAGTCCTTTGATCTTTAATTTTTTGATAATGTCGTGGAGTATTTTTTGTTCGTCGTAGGAAAGGCTGGACGAAGGTTCGTCAAGAATCAATATTTTTGGTCCCTGATAAACGTTCTTTGCGATTTCAACCAACTGCTGCCGGGCAAGGCTGAGTTCATCAACATGGGCGCCGGCATTCAGCGGTATGCCGATGGAATCAAGAAATTCCTGACATTTAAGGATGCCCGCCTTGCGGTCCACCAGTCCAAGTTTGCTTTTAAGGAACCTGCCCATCAGGATATTTTCGTAGATTGTCATTTTGGGAAACAGGTTCAATTCCTGATAAACCATGGCAATCCCGTTTGTTATTGCTTCTTCGGGATTCCGGAAATGAGTTTCGGCGCCGTCAATAAGAATCTGTCCGCTGTCGCAGGGGTATACTCCCAGCATGATTTTCATCAGCGTTGATTTTCCCGCACCGTTCACGCCGACAAAGGAATGAATTTCACCGGGATAGATATTTATGGACACATTGTCGAGGGCAAGGGTCCCGCCGAATGTCTTGGTGATATTTTTTAATTCAATGATGGGTTTTACATCCATTCCTGATCCATCCTGTACCCGGCGTCAAAAAGAGTGACCGGAAAGATAAGTCTTTCCGGTCCGGGTTTACCAGGGATTAAAAAGCGGTATTCGCAAACTGACTGACATACCGGTCGTGCTTCATGGGCGGCCAGGTATTGACGGCTTTAAGATCAGCGGCGCCCCAGCGGGCCGGATCGTTTACATTGGCCCTGGTAACGACAAAGGGTTCAAAGATTATTTCTTTGGGGATGCTTTTCCCGTGAAGATAATCCACGATGACCCTTGCGGCAATATCCGAATGTAAGGCGGCGTTGTGTTCAACCGCGACATCAAGATACCCGTCATTGATTGCCTTTATGCCGTTTTCGTCGGCGTCAATGGACGCAATGGTAATGTGGTTAGGATTGTCAACGGGATAGAGTTTTCCTATTTCCCTGAGGGCCTGAAGGACGCCGACGAGCATACAGTCTGACATAACGAAGATCGCGTTGGCATCGGGATGTTTGGAAAAGCCGTCTTTGGTTGCGATGTATGCGGCGTTGTTATCCCATTTTGCCTCGACTTTATAATCCAGCATTTGAATAACATCGCTGTTTTTGGCCGCCACATCCTCAAACCCCTGCTGCCTTTCACGGCCCAGCACGATCTCCAACTGGCCCATAATTGAAATGACCTTGGCGACCTTTCCTTCTTTGCGGAATTTGTCCGCGATGTATTGGGCCCCAAGACCTCCCAGCTCAAACTGATTGGACTGGATGTGGGTAAGAACTTCGCAGCCTGAGTCCGGCTTGACATCAATGGAAAGTACGGGAATATTCGCCTGATTTAGCTGCCGGATTGCCGGTACAACCGCGCCTGAGTCGGCGGGTTTAATGACCACAATGTCGGGCCTTGTTACCAGAAGATTCTGCGCCTGCTGCGCCTGTTCTTCTGGTTTCAGATCGCAACTTTGCAGGTTGTACCTGCCGCCGGCACGGGTAACAAGGTTGCCGAGAAATCCTGTACTTGCCGCCTGCCACGCACTGCTGACTTCGTTGGCAAGAAAGACGACCTGCGCCGGTTTACCGTTTATGACCAGCGGTTTGGCGGGATCATCAGCCTGAGACGAAGTTCCACCGCCCTGCGAGCCGCCGCCCGCAAAAAGGGGAATACAAATCGCCAATGTGCAGAGAAAAATAAACAGTACCCTTTTCATGTTTCCTCCAGTTCCGTAGATTAATCCTGTTTCCAGGTTTTTTTTATCGCGTCAATCGCGATAACAACAAAAATAATCAGCCCTTTTGCAATTTCCTGCATGAAAGGGGTTACACCGGTGATATTAAGGCCGTTGTTGATCATGGCGATAAGGATGGCTCCAAGTATCGTACCACCGACGCCGCCTTCGCCGCCGAACAGGGAGGTCCCGCCTATAACGCAGGCGGCGACGCAATCCAGTTCGAGGCCCGTGCCTATGGTGGAAGAAGCGCTCTGCAGGCGGGATATGACGAGGACCGCGCCAAGCGACGCGAAAAAGCCGCTGATAACATAGGTCAGTGTAATGACACTGTCAGATTTTAGCCCCGCCAGCCACGCGGCCCGTTTGTTGCCGCCTACCGCGTAAACCTCGCGGCCATAGGTTGTTTTAAGCAGGATAAGTAATCCGGCAAGCAGGCACAAGGCGAGCATGATGATCGGTATGGGAATAATGCCGAATAATCTGCCGTGGCCGAAAAAAGTTACTTTTTCAGGCAGATTTATCGTTTTACCGTTGGACATGGTCCTGGCAATGCCCCGGGTTATATTCATCATCGCCATGGTGGTAACAAAGGGGACCATCTTCAATTTTGTGATCGACAAGCCGTTGATAAGTCCTATAAATGAACCGATAGCCAGCATCAATAAACAGGCCAGGAGCCATTGTATTCCGGAATCTATCATCAACGCGCCTGAAATGCCGGTCAGTACCGCAATCCCTGAAACAGACAAATCAATACCGGCGCCGAGGATCACAAAAGTCATGCCTATTGAAACAATACCCGTAAGGGAAGCGGCAACGATAATATTTATGAGGTTCAGGGGAGTCGCATATTTTCCGCCTGATGCGATTGAAAAAACAATGACAAAGGCAATAATAATGATAAAAAGAGTGCCTTTTTCCAGCCATGCCCGCTTATTCAGTCCAAAGCCCACCCCGGGTTTAGCAATGACACCCATTTACATTCTCCTTGAGAATTATTTTAACTTCGGTTTTTTAATAACACAAGCAAAATTTTGGTATGTTTTTTGTACCGTATTGTCCTACCAATTTAGCCTTTTGTCCGTGTCGTCCCTGGTTTTTTCTCTTCTGTTGGTGTGGTTCGTGTGCTTAGTAGTTAAAAAATTGCTATACGTTTATCCTGGAATACCTTGGCTAATTCCTTCCCAAGTAGTAAGATAGCATATAAATCCCACTAAGCGGCAATTAAGCGGTTATTATTCGGAGGGGTTGCTTGATGAAAGAGGCGTCAAAAAGCGGACGGGACGGACGGCATTTTGAGCGTTCAAGCCGGGCTTTGGCTCTGGCGCGGAAAGAACTGCACTCGTACCTTAACGCGCCGGCCTTTTACGGCGCGGCGGTCTTTTTTCTGCTCTTTTGCTCAATATGGCTCTTCTATTTTCAGCGTTACTTTGCCATGGACGCCGCCACCCTGCGGCCCTATTTCGCAGCTTTTCCCGTGGCGTTCATTCTGGTTATTCCGGTGATCACCATGAAAAGCTGGGCCGAGGAACGGAAGACCGGCAGCGTGGAACTGCTCCTCACCATGCCCTTTTCCGAGTGGGATCTCGTGCTGGGAAAATTTTTCGCGGCGCTTGCGGTACTGGCGATGATGTTGGCCCTCACCGTTCCGCTGCCCCTGAGCCTGCGCGCCCTAGGGGACTTTGACGGCGGGATGATCCTCTGTGAATACGCCGGGGCTTTGCTGCTGGGTTCTTCCGCCGTCGCCCTGGGGCTGCTGCTCTCTTCGCTCTCAAAAAACCAGGCGGGCAGTTTTATGGGAAGCGCGGCGACGCTGATGGTGGTAATGCTTATCAATCAACTGACCTTTTCGTTTAACCTTCCCCAATGGCTCACCGAAGGAATCAACTTTATTTCCCTGACATTTCATTTTGAAAGTTTCTCCAAAGGGCTTATCGACAGCCGGGATCTCGCCTTTTTCATACTCAGCACGGCGCTGTTTTTATTCATCAATACCAGGGTAATTTTGATGAGGAGATGGGGCTGATGACAAGAAAACAGACCGCAATTTTAACGGTATTGTCGCTCATCGCCCTGGCGCTGGCCTTCCTCGTGAGCCGCCGCTTTTGGTTCCGCCTGGATTTTACGCGGAATAGGGCCTACACGATTTCCGAAGTGTCGCGTAACCTCCACAACGAAATACCGGATCAGGTCAGAATAACCTATTATCTTTCCGACAAACTGCGCTCCATGCATCCCATGCCGGGGGAGATTGAGGATCTCTTGAGGGAGTACGCCGCTTATTCCCGCGGGAAAATACGCCTTGTGGTAAGGGACCCGGTTAAAGCCCGGCTTGCCGAACAGGTGGAACGCCTGGGCATTCAGCCCCAGCAGATTCAGACCGTGGCCGAGGATCAGTCGAGTCTCGTTACGGTCTACACGGGTCTTGCCATTGAATACCTGGACACGATAGAAGTGCTGCCGGTGGTGTTTTCCCTTGATACCCTTGAGTATGATTTGACCAGCCGGATTCGCGCACTGGTGCGGGGCAGCGAGCGCCAAATCGGGATCATTGTGGGGGACAGTTTCCGCCGGTGGAACGAGGATTACGTTTACCTGAATCAGGCTTTTGCCGGGGCGGGTTACAAGCCGCGGCTCATTTCACCGGGGGATGAGATTCCGGACAGTCTGCCGGCGCTGTTTGTGCTGGGAGGCGTTGAAGAACTGGACAACTGGGCCTTGTACCGGATTGACCGTTATATCCGTCAGGGGGGAAAGGCGCTTTTCGCGCTGGACGGAATCTACGTGGATACCCTCGGCAGCCTTGAGGCGAGAAAACAAAACGATCAGGGGCTGCTGGAGATGGTCGCCTCCTACGGCGTGACCGTCCGTCCGGAGATCGTCCTGGATCGGGCCGCCCTGACCCTGCAATACCGGACCGGAAGTCCCGGCGGGGGCGTGCAGTACCGGATTATTCGCTATCCCCACTGGATCGGGATTCTCCCTGAAAGCGGAAATCTTGAGCATCCGGTGAGCGCCCATTTCGGCGGCGTGGACCTCTTCTGGGCAAGCCCTCTGGAACTCCATTCGCCCGAAGGAGTGGAGGCGATTCCCCTTTTTACCAGTACCGGCGACGCTTGGGTGATGCGGGATACTTTTTACACAAATCCCGACGCCGCCTACCTGTTTGAACGGGACGCGGTGCAAACGCGGGGGCTTAAAATACTCGGAGCGAGCCTTACCGGAACCTTTCCGGGCTGGTTCGCCAACGCGCCCAAGCCCGTAAGGGAGGGTTCGGAGGAGGAACTGCCCGATATGCCCGCCAGACCCAGGCCGTCGCGTATCATTGTCATCGGCGACACGGATTTTGCCACCACTCTTATCAGTGCCAGCGGGGGGATGCAAAACCTGGATTTTCTGCTGCAGGCCGCCGACTGGCTGGGCAACGACGATGATATTATCGGAATCCGCAACCGTGAATCCCAGGCGGGCCGGCTTGACCGTATCATTGATCCGGAAAAGAGAATCGCCGCCATGCGCCTTGCCCAGTTTGTCAATGTGATCCTCATGCCGCTTTTGGTTATTTTTGCGGGCCTTCTCCTCGCATGGAGGCGCAGAGCGCGTTTCCGTATATCCGCAAAGGAACATTCTGATGACGTATAACAAAAAACTTTTTATTCATATAATGATAATCGCGGCGCTGGTTCTTGCGTATACCCTGGGCATAGTCTTTGATCCTGAAAGGACCGCTTTCGGATCCGACCTTCTTTCCTGGATAGATCCGCAGCTCGTTGACCGGATAGACCGTATCGCCATCGAAAGCGGCGGCGAAACCAAGGAACTGATTCGTAAAAACGCCGGATGGTTTGTTTCGCATAACGGAAAAGACTACCCGGCCAGACAAATGCGGGTGGAGGTCTTTATCGATCTTCTTGCCAAACGCGCGCCCTATCCGGTCCGATCCTCAAACGCCTCGTCCCATGAACGGCTGGGACTTACCGAAAACGACGCTTCGCGGATTCTTGTATCGGGCGGCGTGGGGCTTCCGCTTTTGGACCTCTTGGTTGGGCAGGGGGATAATACCGGACAGGAAGTGTATTTGCGCAGGCGGGGCCAGAACGAGGCTCGTTCCGGCGAGGATGTCTTTACCTCCTACACCGAAAGTCCGCGCGCCTCCTGGTACAATCTGCGGCTCTTTCCGGAGAGCGAAAACGGCAGTCTGGATGCGGACAGCGTACAGCGCCTTACCGTCTACGCCGGGGCGCAAATGTCCGGCAATGAAGATGGTGATGGCTCAGACGCTGACGCTTATGGTGATACCGCCGCCGCGCCGGCGGAACTCCGCGTTTTTACCCGTAACGGCATGGAGTGGATCTTTAGCGGCATACACATCGCCGAGGCGGATATGAACAAGGTGGACTCTTATGTGCGGGGAATCCTCAACGTCGAAGGGGATGATTTCAGCGATTCCGATGAAGGCGACCTCATGTTCAACCACAGCCGAATAACGCTGGAGCTGGAAGACGGCAGCGTGAAGACGGTGCGCCTCGGCCCGCCTGACGAAACAGGCCGCCGCCTTGCACGGGTTTCAGGATCGCCGTATACCTATTCCCTGGCGGGCTGGGCCGCCGAACGGCTGTTCAGGGATACTTCGTTTTTTGAGAAGCAATGAGTTGCCAAGAAAAGCAGAATTCCGGGAAACATTCTGTAAAAAGTGCCTGGCATTTCTCATAGACGGACCTCACCGATCCTTATCCTCCTGATAATCTGCGCTGAATCTCCAGGAATCCTGGTAATTGGGCGGGTTCGCGGTAAAAAAAATGCCATGCGTGTATCCTGAGAAGGGAACGGGCCTGGGAAGGCGCGGTTAAGCCGAATTACCGCCGCGTAACGTAAAAACTTGTAAAATAAATTCCGGTATGATAGTATTGCTTTAAGATGGATACAGGAGTCTGATATATGAAATTATCCCGTTGTTATTTGCCGTTTATCATGACAGGCGGAATTTGTTTGTTCTCCTGCGCAGCTACCGCTTCCGTTTTGGTAACCAGGCCGCCGTCGTGGGATACCGCCGCCGTTAGCCGCATAGCCGTCGATTCTTTCAGCTCCGGACGGGGGAATACAGAACGCCAGCTTGCCCAGTTTTTGACAACGACCGCCCTTAAAAATATTCAGGATACCGGAAAATTCATTCTGGTTGATTATGCCGGAATTGCCGGAAAGGAACGTGCTGGTGAAAATACCGCCGATTACGCGGACGCGGTTCTTTCAGGCGCGATAAGCCGCTTTGACGTAAAAGACAGAACAGAATCGAACATAGGGAAAGACGAGCAAATTTACCATACGTATTTTAGGGAAGTAAATTTTGAATTTTCATACTCAATGCGAAGAACCAGTGACGGCGTCATACTCGGTCAGGCCGTCAGGGGGGATTCCCAAACCCAAAGCGCGTCCGCTCAAAAAGATCTCCCCTCCGCGTATGAAATTGCCAGAACAATAGGGACGCGGCAGCTGGAGTACCTCAAGCGTGAAATAGCCCCCTGGCAGGTTTATGAAAAGCTGGTCTTTGAAGAGGACAAAACAAAAGATCCGCGCATGAAGAATGCCAAGGCAATGGTCAAGGCGAAAGATTTTCAGTCCGCCTATGCCGTGTACAGTGCGGTGTACGCGGATACCTCCAATTTTGCCGCCGGTTTTAACGCGGCGCTGTGCACTGAAATCATGGGGGACATCGCCGGGGCGGCGCTGCAGATGCGGCGGCTTTGGGAAGGCAACGCAGACTCCAAAGCCCGACAAGAGCTTGCGAGGCTGCAAAAAAATATCGCCGATTTGGAAAAAGTCAGCGAGTACGGCGGCCAGGGCGACTCGGTTATCGACAGCGCCGTTAAGCAGATTTCCGCCGAATTGCTCAAAAAAATTCCCCGGGGAGCGAGGGTCTCTGTTATAGGCTCAAACGGCCAAAACGCGCTGGATTATGCCGTTGATGAATTAAGCGCCGCCTTTGCCAACTCGGGAACCGTCACCGTGGTGGACCGCCGGCAAATTAACGCGATCATCGCTGAGCAGCGTTTCCAGATGTCAGGCGACGTAAGCGACGCGACCGCCGTTTCAATCGGACACCTCAGCGGTTCGCAGATCATCATCTCCTGTTCGCTGACCGGCTCCGGCTCCCTGCGCCGCCTGCGCGTACGGGCCATCAGCGTGGAAAAGGGTGAGGTACTTTACGAGGCTTCACGGCAGGTATAGGAACCACCCCGTATTTATCCATGTCCACCTGGCCGTATTTCGACACTTCGACGCCCTCTGAGCGGAGCAGGGCCGCCTGTAGTTCCAGACCCTGGCCGGAATCCAGCGCTATACTGCCGTCGGCCCTGATCACACGATGCCAGGGGAGTTTTTCCTTCTCCGACAGGGAATGAAGCACCCGCACAACCTGCCGCGCGCCGTTGGGGAACCCGGCGGCCAAGGCAAGATCCCGGTAACAGGAGACCTTTCCCCTGGGAATTGAACGGATGGCTTTGACAATGGCAAGGGTAGACGAAAGCATGATGTAGAAGAGTATACCATATTTCATATAGATGATGCATTGCCTCAAAATTAAGTAAAATTGGTAAACCTCCGGCTTTGCCGGAGGACTTAACAAGTTTGACTTTTACGGGAGTATTAAAAGTTTTCAAATTTATACAGAACTGGATCTTGTAATACACAACAAGAAGGTTTTTAAGAGATAGAAAAAATAGGGACAAGTATGATGTTCCAGGATAAAGATAATTAAACACATAAATGAGTAAAACGAGGGGGATGTCCAGGAAGTTTGTTGCTTCCTGGACATCCCTCGCATTTGCTTCCGTTTCGTTGAAACGGTACGCAAATGCCGCACTAAAGAAGCTGTCCGAATAAGTTTTTCAAACTTTTCGGACAGCCCCAACCTTGAAATTCGCAGTTTTGCAAGGCTGAAAGCCTGAAAAACTGCAAGAGCCAGTCCCAAAACCGTGCGCGTTAGCGCACAGTCAAATAGTTTTGGGACAGGCTCAAACGAATTTAAATTAAGCAGGGCAGAGGGGCAAACTCGGAAAGGCTAAAAGGGTGAGATAAAATAACAAACAACAAAAATCGTTTTGGGCGGTTCACGAATTCAAGCCCCCGGCTTTGGGGTATTTGACAAATTTCCCCTCGAACGAGCCCCCGATCCGACACAACCCAACGCTAAAGATACCGTAGGGCTTGCCCCGCGGAGGCTCATCGGAAGGTTCTCCCCTATTATTTAGTATCTGTCCACAAAGTCGGTTACTTTGCGGACAGACAATGCATTTTCTCGCCTAACGGCTGCGAAAATGCGTTTTTTAAGGAAGTCTGTCCATAATGTGTCTACATTATGGACAGACTCTATTTAGGGATAAGCCCTTAATCTGCTACTGGGTGTTGTACTTGCGCATATCCGTTATCAACTGCTTGGCCCGATTCTGGACCGGCTTGATATAGGGGCCCTCGGCGATGCGGAAAAGAATCTGTATGACGTTGGGGTCTTTGATGCCGTTGTTCTTTTCGGCGATTTTGGCAAAGGCGTCTATCGCGGAAAGGGCCAGAAGGTTGTCGGGGTTGAGTACGTCAAAGCGGCTGACAATCCATGTGATGATACTGACCGTTTCATCATTATCGTTCATACCTATATCACCCAGAGCCTTTATCGCTTCTTGCAGTACCATAGGTTCGTTGTCGACAAGGCATATCTTGAGCAGGGTGTCTTTCGCTTCAGTTGTTCCAATGTTGCCCAGGTATCTGACCGCCTGCCGCCGCACATCGGGGAAATTATTTACAAGCCGGCCGTTCTCCCTTGTCTTGTTCAGTATCCCCTCCATTGAGAGATACTCCAAGGCCTCGCAGATATCTTCGCCCTTGTTGCCGCGCTCAATAGCCTCCCTGATGTATTCAAGGGCCACCAATTTTTGGTCCCTGCTGTCCGCCCGGCTGGTTTCCCGAATAACCATCAATTCGATGGATTCCTGAAGGTAGGACTCCTCAACCGACATCTCCTGATTGGAAGTCTGTGCCGCCACGGCACCCGCCACGATGAAGACCGCCGCGCACATGATGAAAAAACGCTTGACTGTTAACATAATTGCTCCCTTTTAATTCCTAGTTAATTATTATCCAGGTATTTTCCGTAGTTTCAAGATCATACAGACGCAGACGGCTGCCGTTGGGGGTTACCGTATATGCCTTTACCCTATGTTGTCCGACAAATTCAATATCGTCAACCCTGTCGTTGGCCCGCGAGGGGACTACCACGTTGTTAAAATAATCCTGCGGGTTTTTGAGAACTATGTTCCTTGTTTTCATGGCCGGCTGTTCGGAAATAGCCGCGAGAAACTCTGGAGACGAAATTTTATCGAAGTATTCATCTGAAATGGCGGCCCTCCAGGCGTCGTAATTCCTGCCGCGGATTATCTGGTTCAGATCCTCGATAAACCGCTGCACGTCAATCTTGGTGGAATTAAAAACCTCCTCGCTGACGGTGACAGGATCAAATACCGGCTCCTGTATGACCGGAGAGGCCTCAACAACCGGAGCAGACGCCGGGGCCGGCGGGGAAGCGGAACTTGCTTCCGGCGGGACGGCCCCGCCTTGCGGCGCCGAAGCACAGGAAAAGAAGAGCGCCGGCACAAAGAGTAAAAACGCCAATATCTTTGACCTCACCATACCGTATATTTTATTGAATTTTTGGATTCCTGTCAAATATCTTTTTTAAATTCGTCCCCTTGACCAGCACCCCGCCGCCCGTTATGGTTAGCGTATGTTGAAAGCAGCGTTTCCAGGTTCTTTTGATCCTCCGACTTTGGGGCATCTTGACATTATCCGGCGGGCCGCCGCCATTTTTGACGAACTGGTAGTGGTGGTGGCGGAAAACCGCCGCAAAAAGTACCTTTTTTCCGCCGAGGAGCGGGTTTCAATGATCCGCCGGCTTGCGGCGGATCATAAAAACGTGTCGGTCACGGTATGCGATACCCTGATTGTCGACTTTTTGCAGAAACAGGACATCAAACTGCTGGTCCGGGGCGTCCGCGGCACGGATGATTTTTCCTACGAATTTGAGCTTTCCATGATGAACAGGGCTTTGGATCCCCGGATAGAAACTATTTTTATGACCACCGCCCCCGAATATTTCGTGCTCCGTTCCTCGTCAATCAAGGAATTGGCCTCTTTTAACGGCAATATCGCCGGCATGGTCCCTCCCCCGGTGGCGGAGGCGCTCATGGAAAAGTTCCGCCCCCACAACGGGGTCTAAGACCACAATCGCCATATTTTTTTGTTTTTTCCCCGATTCACTAAAGCGCCTCCCATCTGCGCGCCATATATAGGGGCGGAGGAAATGATGAAAATGAAGTATTTTTGCTTTCCCTTTGTGGGGATATGCACCCTGTTCCTTACGGTATGCGCCTGTTCCACAGGGGAGGCGGCGGCAAGCGCGGCCGGACAGATTCTGGGGGCCGGTTCCGAAGCGCCGGTGTTTCTTGCCTGTAAGGCGGCATCGGAAACCGAAATTGATTTTCAGTTTTCGCGGCCGGTGAAAGTGGTTTCACTGCGTTTTAGTCCCAGCCTTGCCTTTGATTCGGTGGAGAACGGAAGTACCGTTAAGGTAAACATCGAGGGAAATACCACTCCGGGAGAACGGTTTACCGCCGATCTTTTGGTGGAATACGAGAAGGGGAATACCATCAACGTGCTGACCCCCCTCCGTACCCGGAACAACCGTGTTCCCGCGCTGCGGATCAACGAAGTGCGTACCGAGTATTCCAAACCCAAGGTGGAATTTATCGAACTTAAAATACTGGAGGCGGGAAATCTGGGGGCGCTGCGGGTGTATGCCGCCGGGAATTACAAAAACCCGCTGATCTACGAATTTGCTTCGGTAGAGGTTACGAAAGGGGAATATGTGGTCCTGCACCTGCGTACTACCGAAGAGACAAACCGGGATGAGTACGGAAAAAACCTTGGCGAATCAGGCGGCAGCGAAGCGGATGCCGGGGCTAGAGATTTTTGGGTACCGGGCACAGCCAAGCTGCTGCATAAAACTGATGCAATTTATATAGTGGATCAGGATGATCGGGTGATTGACGCGGTGATGCTTGCCGAAAATCCCGATCCCTGGTGGGGCAAGGAATATTTTGCCGAAGCCGCAGATCTTTTGTTCAAACAGGGGGCGTGGAAATCGGCGGAGGGAAAAATTGCCGGTCCCGCGGATTCGGTGAATGCCGGCGCGACCACCGCAACCCGGAGCATCTGCCGGGATGAAACCAAAGAGGACACCAATACCGCCGCCGACTGGTATATAACCGCCAGCAGCAACGCGACACCGGGGAAACAAAACAGCATCAAACGGTATGTTCCTAAATGAAGCTCTTAAATGAGGCTCTTGAAAAGGGCTTCAATGTCATGCTTGGGGACGGCGCCGATTTTCTGCGCCGCCACCGATCCGTCTTTGTACAGGATCAGTGTGGGGATTGAGACAATCCCGTGCCGCCCCGCAAGCTCGTTTTCCTCATCGACATTTACCTTGCCGACTTTGATCCGCCCCGTGTACTCTTCGGCAAGCTGATCGATCAGGGGACCGATCATTTTACACGGGCCGCACCAGGAAGCCCAGAAATCAATCAGCACCGGAACGGGCGATTTGAGCACTTCGGCTTCAAAATTGCCGCCGGTTATCGTAACTCCACCACTCACAGAAAACTCCTCCCAAATATTTATAGATATTTTCAGTGTAGCGCATTGGACGGATTGCCGCAATAGCCGGAGGGGAAGGACCGGAATTCCGAATTCAACCGCAGACCGTCACAGACAGAACGGGCAAAACCGGTATGATAGCATGTAAGCGCGGAAATTGCTCCCGGCTCCACTTTCCTCGTTTTCAGGCAAAAACAGGCTGTTCCAAAACTTCAGTTTTGGAACAGGCCCGTATGATAAATTATTCCCTTTGAAATTATAGGCACGCACAAGAGTGACGCAATGTCAGTCATTCTTTTGCGGACTTGCGCTCTGCGCCGCTTTACTTGCGGCGCGCGCTGCCAGTCCCACAGACTGTGTTCCCGCACCCGCGGGACGCGCCGCCGGGCCTGCGGGCTGTGTTGCTGCGCCTGCGGATTGTGCTCCCGGACTTGCAGGATGCGCTGCCGCTTTTACGGGCTGTCCTGCCGTTCTCCCGTCTTGCGCCGCCGCTCTCGCGGACCGGACCGCCTCACTCACGGGTTGCGCCGTCTCATTTGCTTGTTTTGCCACACTCGCGCCCTGCCCCGCCGCACCCGCGGGATGTGCCGCAGCATTCGCGGGCCGCGCCGCCGTAACCGCGCCCTGTCCCACAGCGCCGGCGGCCCGTTCCCGAATCTCCGGCAAACTGAAAAACTTTATCCCCTCGCCGGGAAACTGTTCTTTGACTTTTGCCAGGGCGCGTTTTATCCCCAGGGCTTCTTCCGGTTCGCACCAGATAACCAGGGCGAAATTTTCCTCGGGCCAAATCGCGTCCCCCATTCGGGGACCAGAAGAACCGGCGCCCAGAATGTTGGGAAACTTGGTATAGTGCTTGCCTACCTGCTCTTTGGCAAAGGCTTCAAAAATATTTTCCTCAACCGAATGATTGGCCACTATTTCAACACGGATTATCATAGTTTCCCCTCCGGATCCGCAATAAGGGCGATTTCCGATCCCGTTATCTGATCCCGCACGGATTTTTTCTGCTGCCTGGCCCGCTTCTCTCCGGCGGCAATTCTTTCGCGCCGCTCCCTGGCCCTGACCATGCGCTCGTCGGACTTCTTATTCATAATGGCGTAAATCGTTGGCATGAGAAAGAGGGTCATCAGCGTACCGAAGGAAAGCCCCCCCAGGACCGTTTTGCCGATGGGGGCCGTCATTTCCGACCCCTCGCCGGGGAAGAAGGCCATGGGCACCAAGCCCAGAATAGTGGTGAGGGTGGTCATCAGGATGGGGCGCAGGCGGTTTCCGGCGGCCTCCACGCAGGCGTCGTGCAGTGAAAGCCCCCGCTTGCGCAGCAGGTTGGTGTAATCCACCAGCACGATGCCGTTATTCACAATGACGCCCATCAGCACCAAAAGGCCCACGGCGGTGAGGATGTTGAAAATCGTATTGGTGATGAGATAAATCGCCACAATCCCGATTACCGAAAGGGGTATGGTAAAGATGATGATGAAGGGATCCCGGAAGGATTCAAAGAGGCTTGCCATGACCCCGAAAACCAGAAAGAGCGCCACAATGCAGATCAGCACAAAACGCTCTATCATCTTCATCATCTCCGCGTTGTCGCCGGCGTATTCGATGATCACGTCGTCCTCCGCGGGGATCTCCGCGGTGATAAGGGCCCGGACCTGATTTTCCAGCATGTTGAGTTTGGTGCCCGGCTTTGCCCCCGCGGTCACGTGGATCACCCGGCTCTGGTTCTCCCGGCTTATGGTCAGGGGCCCGGTGCCTTCTTTATAGGAGGCGAAACTGGACAGGGGAACCCGGCCGGCCACCTGGCTGTTTACAAAGATATGATCCAGCGCGGGCCGGGTACTCCGGTCCGCTTCGGCCAGGAGCAGCACCACGTCGTAATCGTGGCCCCCGCTTTTGTACCGGGTGGCGGTGATGCCGTCCACCGCGGCCTTGATTTCGTTGCCCACGGTAAGGGTGTTGATCCCCAGGGCGTAGAGCCGGTCCCGGTCAAGTTCAATCTCTATCTGGGGAAGCCCGTCTTTCAGGTCAACCTGCGGCTCCGTAGCCGCCGGAACCCGGTCCCGGATCAGGGCGGCGATTTTTTCCGCAATGGCCTTTCCCTTCACCAGATCGTCGGTTCTGACGATGATGTCGATAGGGTTGCCGCTGCCCATGCTCATGCCGCTGCTGCTGAAGGAGAAGGACACGCCGGGGAACTCGTTGAAGTGGGCCCGCATTTTTATTTTGATGTCGTCGGCGCTGTCTATCCGCTGGTTGAAATCCGGCAGGCTGATCCGCAGGGAACCGGAATTGCTGCCGCCGCCCATGCCCATCATGCCGCCGCCCCCGGCGTTGACCACCATCCGTTCATAGCCCCGTATTTCCTTCTCCGCGATAACCTGTAACTGCCGTAAAACCGCCTCGGTCTCCGGCAAGGGGGTTCCCATGGGGAGGTTTGCCTGGATGGTAACCGAATCCGCGGCCTGTTCGGGCATAAAGACCCAGCCTATCCGGGGGATCATGAAGATGCTTCCCCCCAGCAGGGCCAGGAGGACCAGAATGACCGCCAGCTTGTGCCGGAGCACCCGGTTTACAGCGGCGCGGTAGGCCTGTTCCAGGCCGTGAAAAAACCGGTCAAAGCCCCCGTCAATTTTTGCCAGAATCCCTTTTAAGGGTTTCTGCTTCCGGGTTACCAGCGGCAGGTAATGGCTGGAAAGCACCGGCACCAGCACCACGGCGGTGAAGAGGGAGATGACCAGGGAGATAACCACGGTAAAGGCCAGCCCCGCGAACATTTCCCCCGCCATTTCCAGCATTCCCTGAAAAGCCACCAGGGGGGCGAATACGCAGATCGTGGTCAGGGTGGATGCCACGATGGCTACGATCATTTCCTGGGTGCCCAGCACCGACGCGGTGGCCAGCTTGGCCCCCTTTTCCCGGTAATGGTAAATATTTTCCAGAATAACGATGGAGTTGTCCACCAGCATACCGATACCCAGCACCAGGCCGGCCATAGTCATCATGTTCATGGTAAGGCCCATGAAATACATGAGCATCATGGTAACCACGATGGACACGGGAATACTGATGCCGATGATTAGGGTGGGCTTGATGGAACGGAGGAAAATGAAAAGGATCAGCACCGCCAAAATGGCCCCGGAAAGGGCGGCGGAAACGACCTGGTTTAAGGAATCTTCGATCTGGTCGGTGGTGTTGAAAAGTTCGGTAATTTTGATGTCCTGGGGCAGTTCTCTGGTCATCCGCTCCAGGCGTTCCCGCAAATTCCGGGCGGTCTGGACGGAATTTTTACCGCTCTGCTTCTGGACCTGCATCATCACCGCGGGGACGCTGTTGACAAAAACGGCGCTGGTTTCATCCCGGAACCCTTCAACCACATCGGCCAGATCCCGGAGAAACACGCTCCGGGGCAGTTCAACCTGTCCGGTGGCGGACATGCCGCCGCCCTGATAGGAAATGACCGTATTGCGGATTTCGTCCAGGGAGGTATATTCCCCCATGGTGGTGAGGAGGTAGGAAAGCCCCCCCTCGGTGATGGTTCCCGCGGCGACCTGCATATTCTGGGCCGCCAGCATCTGCTGGATCTGGGTAACGGTGAGGCCGTAGGCTTCAAGCCGGGACTGGGGAATTTCCACCCGGACAATTTTTTGCCGCCCGCCGTTGACGCTGGCGGTGGCCACCCCCTGGGTCTGCTCTATCCGGGGGATGATGGTGTCTTCCGCCAGTTCCCGCAGTTCCTCAGGTGAACGGTTCCCCGTGACCATGAGGCCCATGATGGGGATCATTGAAGGATCGAACCGGAAGATCATGGGAGTATCCGCCCCGGTGGGCATATAACTCCTGACCCGTTCCAGCGCGTCCCGGACCGAATTGGAGGCGTCCGCCAGATCGGTCCCGTAGGTAAACTCCATCATCACCATACTGGAACCTTTGGAGGATGTGGAATTGATATTTTCAAGGCTCGACACGCTGGACAGGGCCGCCTCCAGGGTCCGGGTAACCGACCGTTCCACTTCTTCGGGCCCCGCGCCGGTGTAGGATGTATAGACCACCAGGTAAGGAGGGTTAATTTCGGGCATCAGATCGATGGGGAGACTCACTATGGCAAAGATCCCCAGGCCGATAAGCAGGAGAAATATGATAAATATGGTCGTGGGCCGTGAAACCGCGGTTTTCGCAAAACTCATACGAATGATCTCCTTGTATTAATTGGCGTTCAGGGACTGAACCTGCTCAATTACATTGATCCGGGCGCCGTCGTCCAAAAGAGTCTGGCCCCGGATAACCACTTCTTCACCCGGCGAAAGCCCCTGCTGCACTTCCAGCACTCCGTCGATAAGTATACCCTGCGTAATGTTTTTTTTCCGGACCACCGGCGCCGCCGGATTAGCCCTGTCAACCGTGAAAACATACTGTTCCCCAAAACGGTTGACAACCGCCGAAGAGGGTATTTTCACAATGTTTTCCTTCCGCTCCGTGATGATCCGCACTTTGGCGAACATACCCGCCTTGAGCTTCGAGCCGGCGTTACTGACGTTAACCCGTATCTCCATGGTCCGGGAGGCGGGATCCACCGTGGGGGATACCTCGCTGATGCTGCCCTGGAAGATCTCCCCGGGCCAGGCGTCCAGGGTAATCTCGCAGGGCAGGTTCATCGCCATTTTCGAGATGAAGCGTTCCGCCACATAGACCCGTATTTCCAGAGCGCCGCCGCCCGCGATCCGGGCCAGCGGTACCGACTGGCTGATTGTCATTCCCACCTGGGCGGGCAGGGACACCACCGTCCCGTTGATGGGGGCGGTGGCGACGCTGACGCGGTAGGTCATTCCGGGCCGGGAGGGATCCACCTCGGCGATGGCGGCGCCCCTGTTCACCCATTGCCCCACGCTTACATACACGCGGGTTATCTTGCCCGCTGCCTCGGAATAGGTATCCACCGTGGAGCCGGCGATGATGTCGCCTGAAAGGGCGATGTAATCCTGTATCTGGCCCCGCACCGCGGCGGTGGTATTCACCGCGAAAACCGGCGCTTCCGGCTGGGCTTGCGGCGCGCCTTCAGGACCGGCGGCCTCGTCGTTATTAAAGATTCCCCTTATCCGCTCGCAGCCGGAAAAGACCGTGAGTGAAAAAACCGCCGGCGCCGCAAAAACCGCGGCAAGAAAAGCCCGTCTTATATCGTTACGTGTAAATTTTGTTTTCATCAATAATTACTTCCGGAACTGAGGGTTCCAAAGGGAACCCCGATGGAATATTCAAGGTCGATAAGACCGGTAAGATAGTTGAACTGCTGTTCCAGCATCTGTGTCCGCGCCTGTCTGAGGGACAGCTCCGCGTTCTGCACCTCAAGCAGATCCTGCAGGCCCGCCCGGTACGCCTGTTCGGTCAGCCGGTATGTCCGTTCCGCCAGATCCACCGTCCGCTCCTGGGCCTTCGCGGTGGTTCTGGTTTGTTCCAGCGAAAGCACCGTATTGTAAATCTCAATCTCCGTTCCCCGGACTGCCTGGGCAAGGCCGATGCTGGCAATCCTGATCTGATCGTCCATATCTTTAATGGCCTGAAAATCCGTGCTGAAAGGGAAAAGGCTGTGCAGTCTTAATCCCAGCGCGATGGTGAAAGAACCGGAGTCCTGCCAATAATCGCTGTTAACCCAGCTATCCTTCCAGGGGTCCCTGGTAAAGGCCGGGATGGCGTTCCAGCTTAACGTTAAAGTCGGCGTCAATCCGTAAATCAGCGCCTTCCGGGCGCTCTGGGCGACCTGGATTGTCTGCTTGAGTTCCTGAATGTCCGGTTTTCCCGACGCGGCTTTCGAGATCAGATCCGTCATTTGCATAGTGGAAAAAGTCGGCGCCGCTTCAACGGGTATCAGTTCAAACCGGGTATCGTAGGGCAGCCCCAGGTCCATGGCAAAGCGGGCCATAACGAGTTTGAGCTGGTTTTCAGTCCGGTCAATGCTGGGCTTCATGTTTTCCATATTTACCTGCGCCTGGAGCAGGGTCAGTTCGGGGGCCAGCCCCGCGTTGTAATTGTCCCGGGCCATTTCCACCCGCCGCCCGGCGGCGGCAAAATTTTCCCGGAGCAGGTCGATGTTCTCCTGTAAAAGGAGCATATTGTAATAGCTTTTCCGCACGTCCCGCTCAATCTGGGCCTTGGCCTTCTCGTAACTGATCAGCCCCCCCTCATAATCCAGCCTGAGCCGCCTCATGTTTTCAAACATCGCGGCGCTGATACTGACGGACATCTGAATTGAAGCGCCTATATGCCATTGGGGCAGCTCTTGCGTGACAGAAACAGGCATAAATGTGTTGGGATTGAAGCCTGCGGTGACAGTGGCACTGTTTTTTTTATTATCCAAAATCAGGCTGCCCCCCACGGTCACGCTGGGGACAAACTGATTCCACGAATAATCCGAAGCCCGCTTTTTGGTATCCGAACTGACCCGCGCGGATTCCAGGCTGAGGTTGTTTTTGATTGCCAGTGAAACCGCCTCGTCGGGGGTCAGGCGCATCGGCAAGGACTGCGCCGGCAGACCGGCGCTAAACACAAGGCTCAGCAGCACCATCAACACCGGCGGCAAACCTTTGTGCCCGCCGGTACTCCGTTTTTTGAAGTTCATAACGACTCCTTCTTCCGGCCCGCGTAACGCGCGACCGATAATCCTTTGAACCTTCGGTTCCAGACGGCACTTACATTCGCTCCGTCTTATATTACGATTGCAAACAGCATACTTTTTTTTCAACATTTTTTAAACCCTTTGATCCCCATAGCTGCAAAGCGGACCAAAGTCCTGATGTCGCTGTTCTGCACATTTCGCAAAGAGAGGCCGCCGCCCGGCCGCATCAATATGCTGACCAGGAGAAACAGTATCCAATGGGACGCCTGCCACTTTCCCTCTTCGCCTTCGGGATATTCCCCGCCCGGCAGCGTACCGATATCAACATCTTTGAAAACCCTGAAAAAATCCGGCTGCTTTTTTCCATGCCTGCCCAAGTCCAGCCTGCGGGTACGAATCCAGTCTATGGCAACGAGGATCTCGGGCCGCGAGCGGAGGTACACGGCAATAGAAAAAATCCCCAGGTAGAACTGTTCCTGCGGCACGGCGGAAAGGGCGATCCCCTGCCGGGCAAAGGCGATAATCCGGACGAATTCGGTGATAAAAAGCTGGCGCAGCATGTCCTGCTTGTTTTTGAAGTGCCCGTAAAGGCTGCTCTTGGAAAGCCCCGATCGGCGGGCTACCATGTTCATTGACGCTTTCCAGGGACCGGCCTCGGCCACCGCTTTGGCCACCGCCCTGAGCAGCGGATCACTCTCCACGTTTTGCACCGCCCCCGCCACGCGGCTTTCCAGTTCCTCATAATTCAGGCGGTCCAGCGCAACGCCACTGTGACCGAGGCCGCTCATTATGATTTCACTTACCAAAGCGATTATTTTTTGAATCTCCTCCTCGGACGGAGACGCGCCGGAACGTTTGGCGGTTTTATGAAAATACGCCATAAAAAAAATCAAAGTGGCGAACGCCAACTGCAACAACAGGGGATCCCTGGTGTATTCCTCTTTTACCGCATGCTGGAACATCCCCAAATCCACACCCCGGTTTTTGAGAAGCTCCGCGGGGTTAAAGTCCTCCGTATTCCGGCCGTGCACATTCATCAGGGAAAAAATCAGGGCGTCGGCGTTCCGTGCGTAATACTCGGCAGTACTCCGGAATATGGTGGAAATGCCTTCGTTCCAGTCCTTGCTTTGCAGTGCCCGCTCATAGTCCGCCCGGATAAAACCAACAAAATCGTCAAAAAAATGCGCGGCCATGGCATCCATCAGTACCTGTTTACTCAAAAAATGGCGGTACAGAGCGGGCTTACTTACCTTCAATTCTCTGGCAAGATGGCTGAGACTGGTATTCTGGTATAAAGAGCGGCCCCACACCTTGAAGGCCGCCCGCACAATTTCTGTCTTCGTCATAGTTAACGACCGGTCGGTAACTTAACTGTAATGATTCATGAAAAGAAAAGCAAGACGGAGGTAAAACCGCAAAACAGGGCAAAAGCATTTAGTTTTTTACGTTTTAAAGGTAAGCGTCAATTTTACCCCGTTGGAGTAGTACCCGCCGGAGAAAGGTTGTAGGGCAGCAATGCGTCTATGTCTTCAGGGGTTTTCGCACCCGGAAGCCGGTCGAACACATAACACAGA
>JAITIC010000047.1 GCA_031279635.1 Treponema sp.
TCAGAGGTAGGCCGTTCCAGTGTGGGGGAAGTTTCCACCGACATCCAGGAAATCGCCCGGGAATCCGAGGGGCTTTTGGAGATAAACGCGGTGATGGAAAATATCGCCAGTCAAACCAATCTCCTGTCCATGAACGCCGCAATAGAGGCCGCCCATGCCGGGGAAGCGGGGAAAGGCTTCGCCGTGGTGGCCGATGAGATCCGCAAACTGGCGGAAAGTTCGGCGGAACAGAGCAAGACCATCAGCGGGGTGCTGAAGAAAATCAAGGGAAGCATAGACAAGATAACAAAAGGCACGGACAACGTGCTTTTAAAATTCGAGGCGATAGAAGGCGGGGTAAAAACAGTATCGAATCAGGCGCAGAATATACGTTCCGCCATGGAAGAGCAGGAGATAGGGAGCCGTCAGATACTGGAGATGATCAGTGCCCTTAATGAAATAACCGGTCAGGTTAGAAGCGGGTCTGTCGAAATGCTGGATGGAAGCAAAGAGGTAATTCAGGAAAGCAAGAATCTTGAAATGGCGACCCAGGAGATCACCAACGGGATGAATGAAATGGCAACCGGGGCTGAGCAGATCAACGTGGCGGTAACGCGGGTCAACACCATAAGCGGCCAGAACAAGGAGAGCATCGACATTCTGATACAAGAGGTGTCGAAGTTCAAGGTGGAATAAGGGCTTATGCAAAGATTTTTCAGGTAATGCGGGCGCATTTTCGGCGTTTTGTACCGGATTTTATGCGGCCAAAACAGGAGGCGGCTTTGACCACAGCCTGGCGTATTGTTATTCGAAAGTCTGGTTTAATACCCTAAGGCAAGCTGCGCTTGCCAAGCTCTGCTCCGGCTCAAATGACGCAACGCTTGCAAAAATTTGGTATTAAACCAGACGTTATAATAAACTTCCTATACGAACGGGCCTCCGATCGAACTAATGCAACGCTTAAGACAGGGGCTGTCCGAAAAGTTTGAAAAACTTATTCGGACAGCTTCTTTAGTGCGGCATTTGAGTACCGTTTCAACGAAACGGGAGCAAATGCGAGGGATGTCCATGAAGTAACAAACTTCCTGGACATCCCCAGGCTCATTCAGATGTATAAATCCAATAAGATACTGCCCCGGCCCCGGGACAAAGCAAGCGTCCGCATCCGGCTTGACGGCAGTTATTCGATATTTTTCAAGGGAAAACCGCTTCTTGTTAAGGATCCCGCATACCACGAAAAGGCCACATCAGCTCAAGTGCGGCATGAGTCAGGGGGACATTTCTACTGGTCGTTGACATTACTCTACCTTAAACTTTGACACTTCCTTCACCAGTATGTCGATGCTCTCCTTGTTCTGCCCGCTTATGGCATTGACCCGGTTCACCGTCACGTTGATCTGATCCGCCCCGGTGACCATCTCGTTCATCCCGGTGGCGATCTCATCCGTCGCCATTTCAAGATTCTTGCTCTCCCGGATTACTTGGCGGCTCCCCTCAAGCATCTCCTCCGAGCTCCCCTTCACCATCTGCGTCGCGTCGCTCAAGTGCCCTATGGCTTCCAGAATCTGCTTGCTCCCCGCACTCTGTTCCTCCATCGCGTTGCGGATATTTTCCTCTTGTTCAGATACGGTTTTAACCCCGCTGTCTATAGCTTCAAACTTGTTGAGCACACTGTCGGTGGATTTGGTGATCTTATCGATGGACTCTTTTATCTTTTTGAGTACCGTGGAAATAGTTTTTGACTGTTCCCCGGAGTTTTCGGCCAGCTTGCGGATTTCATCGGCAACCACGGCGAAGCCCTTCCCCGCTTCCCCTGCGTGGGCGGCCTCAATGGCGGCGTTCATGGAAAGGAGGTTCGTTTGGCTGGCGATATTTTCCATTACGGCGTTGATCTCCAAAAGGCCCTCGCTTTCGCGGGCGATCTCCTGAATGTCCGTGGATACTCCCTGCAGGCCCGTTCTACCCACTTCAGAGGCGGCGATCAACCCTTTGACGTTGTCGGCGTTTTTTACTAGGGTCTGGGTGACGGACTGAATATTGGCGAGCATCTGTTCAATGGCCGAGTAGGACTGGGCGACGCTTTCACTCTGGCGTTCCACATGGCCTCCCAGTTTTTCGATGTTACCGGTGATCTGCTCCATGGTGGCGTTGGTTTCGGTAACGCTGGCGGACTGGTTTATCACCCGTCCCTTGATGCTCTGGATGTTGGCGGTTATTTCACTGATGGCCGAGGCGGTTTCGGTCATGTTACTTGCAAGCTCGTTTCCAATGTCGAAGAGGGCGACGGACTGGTTTTTAATGGTGACGATGAGCTGTTTGATTTTTTCCAGTGTCGCGTTGAAGTAACGGGCCAAATCGCCGATTTCGTCTTTGGTATGGACATCGACGGTTTTGGTCAGGTCGCCCTCGCCTTCGGAAATGTCCTTGAGGGTAACGGCGACGTTGATAATGGGCTTGGCTATGGCGCTCGCCACAAAAGAGGTTATTATTGCCGCGATAACAATGGCGATAGCTACGATAATAATGGCAATCCGAATAAGCCGATACACCGCCGCAAACACCTCCGCTTCCGGAACCGATGTCAGAATCGTCCAGGCGGTTTTTACACCCCCCACATAAAAGGGATAACTTTCAAAGATACGTCCGTGATTATATCCCGAATTCGGTTCTCCAGTTTTAAGCGTCTCCAGGGTATCGTTCACCGCCTGCTGGCCGAGTAGGCTGACCGTTGTCTGGTCGGTTATTTTTTCGCCCACCCTGGAGGGGTCATAATGGGCCGCGATGATTCCTCCATTGGAATACAGAACCGCCCGTCCGGTTCCGTAGGGCTGTATCTGGGCGATGGTTGTGGATGAATCGGTAAGATCCACCATGATCCCCACCCGTCCCACAATGCCCTTGCCGGTGATGATGGGGTAACAAAGCCTGGTAGCGAATATTTGTTTTCCGGCACTGGTTACAGCGTAGGGTTCGCTCATTACCGGATCGGGACTGTCTATGTTGGCGGACACTTCGGCGTAGTGCTCATATTCCGACAGGGCGTACTTTTCCAGAATTCCCCTTCTGCGGGTATACCAGGGCATATATCTGCCGGTTGAGTCCGTCCCCGGGGTATTGATAAAGTCCGCGTCCCTGCCATCAATGGCATTGGGTTTCCAGATGGAAAACATCCCTGTGAAATTGGGATTGGCCTCCATGATGGACAGTATGGTATTATCGTACTGTTCCCTCCGTGCCTCTACGGCAACCCCTTCGTAGAAACTCATAATATCCGCCAAAGACTTGGCCACGTACAGATAATTTTCGTAGCGGCTCTGCATCATCATTGAGTATCTGCCGGTCATCTCCTCTAAATTCGAAAAAGCCGCCTCGGATTGCAGGGATTGCGCCCTCATGACCAAAATCACCGATACAATGGTTATTGACGCCGTAAGCAATACCGCCGTAATAAGCATAAGGCGTACTTTGAGTTTCATAATGTCCCCCTAAAAATTATTCTCATTGAGCCTGTTCCAAAACCAATTGACTGCACGTTCCCGGTATAGCCGGGGGCACAGTTTTGGACCAGGCTCTTGCAGTTTCTCAGGCTTTCAGCCTTGCGAAACTGCGGCTTTTAAGGCCGCTGTTTCAAAACTGAAGTTTTGGAACAGCGGCCATTGTGAGCCACTATTTCCTGTTTCATTCCGCTCGCACAATTTTTAGGCTCTACCGTAAAATTATCAATAGTTCGAAGGCTTTGGAGTAATTGTTTTGCCGTTTCGGGCCGGTAAATCATTACCCCATTAATTAGTGTCTGTCTATAATGTGTCTACATTATGGACAGACTCTAATTATTTCTACAGTATAAGTATATAGACTTTCATTCACAAAATGCAACGAAAAATTATAAAAATCTTCAATATTTGGTTGATTTCCCTGCGATTGAAAGTAAATGCTTTGCCCTGGGAGTTTGAGGGGCTTAAAAGCGAAAAACCGCAAAAATCCAGATACGCGGACATAATTCGGGAGGCATGCGTCCCGAATCGGCCCTTATCTCCGGCAAGGGGCGTTTTGCCTTGTTTCCGTCACCCTATACCGAAAAGGACAGAATCCTCCCTCCGGCCGGCGCCCGCAGCCGTTTTATGTTGTCCGCAAGGGTCGCCAATGACTATTCCGCGTTTACGCGCCGTATTCCCCTCATCATGAACTGCCGGAATCCCGTTGCCTGTTTCATTATTCGAAAGTCTGGTTTAATACCCTAAGGCAAGCTGCACTTGCCAAGCTCTGCTCCGGCTCAAATAAAGCACCGCTTACAGAAATTTGGTATTAAACCAGACGGTAATTGAGCATTTAGTTCAGTATGGATTTATCAAAAAAATTATTCCACCTGGCTTTGACGGCGTGGAGGCTGGCGTCGACAGTCCCCTTGGAGACGCCGACAACTTCCGCTATCTGGCGGTTGCTGGCATCGGGACGGATTCCGGCAAGGCGTTTCCGCATGGCCGCCAGCCTAATTCTGGCTTTTTGCAGCCGCGATTTCATCATGATGGCGGCGGCGGAATTTTCAGGCATGGCGGCGAGTCTTTTCTCGTAAACAATGCAGCGAAAAAACTGGCAATGTATCCGTTCTTTCATGTCGGACAGTTCTTGATCATGTTTGAGTCTGAGTTCCCTCAATTTGTCGATCATTCTTTTCAGGTATTCCTTTTCAATTCCCGCCATAGGCGCGATCCGGTCCAGAAAATCATCGGATACATAGTAATAACATTTCAGAATTAACATCAAAAGCTGCCGGGGAGTTTTTCTTAAGTCCGGCGCGGAAGGATCGGCGAGGAAGGGATATTCCGCTTCGGACGGGGATTCACACACGGAATATTCAGGTTCGATTTGACCGGTGTACAGATCGGCAGCGCGGAGCGTCCACGTGGCGTATTCGGCGACTTTGTTATCCGCCATGCGGGAACGGTATTCCTTGGCGGACCAGCGGATTACCGCGCCTATAAACGTTTCAAAAGACGCCCCGGTATCCCGATAGGAATCGACGGCCTTGCTGAGCCGGGGATAAAGCCATGATACAAAATCATCGCAGTCTTCCCGCTTCCAGTGATACGGGTTAAAGTGGCGGATATTCTCCAGGACAGCCTGAAAAATCAAGCCTTCGAATTTTTTTCTGTCCAGCGATCCTTCGGTGTATTGGGAATACAATTTGTTAAGTGAAAGTGTTTTCTGCATTATGCTCCTCTTTCTTGGATATCGGAACGGGAGCGGAAAAATACAGCGCTATTACAGTGAATGTGATATTTGTAATATCGATAAAGTATACATTGCTAATGAAAAACCCGGGCAAATGCTTCGATAATTTGCGGCTTTATATCTGAAATGGTTCCGTCTATAGAAAGTCCCGCCGCGTTTTTATGACCGCCGCCGCCGAAAGACGCCGCTATGGCCGCCACATCAATTTGGTCCCGCGAGCGGAGTCCGACGGTACATTTTTCCGGCGCCTCCTCCCGGATGATCGCAATGGCTTCCACACCGGCGACGGACTGCAGCAGTTGATACAGGCTGTCCGAGTCGCGGCCCTCAAGACCGAAGAGGCGGGTGTCCTCGAAATTTTCAACACTGAGAATCAGCCTGCCCTCAAACAGGGCCTCGGAGCGGGAGAGAATATGACCCAGGAGGATTCGGGAGCTGAGGCTTTTTCCGCCGTTGATCGCCTGGAAAGCCGCCTTGGGACTTGCCCCGGCGACGATCATCCGCTGCGCAGCGGAAAAACTTTCCGCTCCGCTTTCGTCAAGATGGCGGAAAAATCCCGTATCGGTACAAAGGCCGAAGAAGAGCATCTCCGCCTCTTCTTTGGTGAGCGGGAGACCAAGGGCCTCAATCAGGGAGAGGATCATTACGGTGACCGACGGGGCCGCGGGATCAAGAAAGAGCGGCGCTTCCGCCGGGACCCGCATCTCTCCCGCGGCGTGGTAATCGTGGTGATCGATAAGCGCCGTGGGCAGCCCCTCTATGTGAGCGGCAAGTTCGCCGGTTCTGTCGGGCGAGGAACAGTCAACGATGACGACCTTCGCCCCGGCAGTTTTGCCGGGGGCGGCGGAGAATTGCGCCGCGTAAGGGATAATCTCGGTCCGTTTGAAGGGGCCGGCGGAACAGGGGACAGCCTCTTTACCCAGCCGCTTCAGCGCCGAGCAAAGGGCAAGCTGGCTTCCCACGCAGTCGCCGTCAGGTTCCTTGTGACCGGCAACGATAAACAAGGAACCGCTTCTGATAAATTCAATGAGTTCAACAGGAACAGGCACAGACAAGTATGCTCCTCCCCGGTTCTCTCTAACAGCAAAGCAAAACGAATTGACGGTCTTTGCCGGAAATTACCGGCGCGCCGTCTTTGATGTATACGTCGATTTCGGTACGCATACCGAAGTCTTCAAAATAGATGCCCGGCTCCAGGGAAAAACAGGAGCCGTCCAGCAGGGGCCGCGGGTCGGGGAACTCCACCGAGTCCATGTTTACCCCTGAGCCGTGCAAATCGGTGTCGATGCCGTGTCCGGTACGGTGGCGAAGCGCTCCGGCGTAACCGAAGCCGGTGAGGATTTCCCTGGCCCTCCGGTCCACATCGGCCCCGGCAGGCCGCCTGCCCGCCGCGAGCGCTTCCTCTATAAAACGAAAAGCCCCTTCCCTGGCTTCCACCAGATTGGCGAAAGTCCGTTCAAGCGCGGCGGGCGCCTGCTTTCCGTAAAAGCCCACCCAGGAAATGTCCGCGTATACGCCGCCCGGTCCGCTTTCCCTGGCCCAAATATCCAATTGAATGACATCGTTTTCCGCGATCAGAACGCCAGCGCCGGCCGGATCGTAATGGGGGCTGCCGGAATTTTTGCCGGCGGCCACAATCGGCGGGTGATCGGTAACAAGGCCCCGCCGCTGGAAGGCTTCCTGTATGAGGCGCTGAATATCCCCCTCGTAAAGGGCCGCGCCCGAAGTAAAACGCCGCCTGATTTCCGTCCAGGCAAGAGCGATAATTTCGTACAGGTGCGCGGCCGCCCGCTCGTGGGCCTCAATGCCGGCCCGGTCAAGCAGCCCCCTGAAACGCTGCAAGAGACCCTCCGCCGGAACGAGTTTCAGGCCGGCCTCTTCCAGCAGAGCGGCGGTTCCCGCGTCCAAAAAAGAAATAGCGGTGATTGATTTGGAAAAATGGCAGCCCCAGCGCCTGCCCGCCAGGGGAGCGAGCCGGGAGAGCAGTTCCCCGCGGCCCCGGTAAGAGAGCCGCTTCCCCGGCAAACACCCCAGGCCGTCAGGCTCAACGCCGTGGACAATCCCCAGCGCCTCGCCGGAAGCGGGAACGGCGTAGAACCAGAGCCGCGAATTGGTGAAACCCGGATTTATACCGAGAATACCGTCCGAGAGGGGATCGCGGTGACGGAAATTACAAAAAAGCCATCCGTCAAGGTACTCCCCACGGATGGCTGTCTGCATCGCTTCAATGGCGGCGGGATTCATCAAAATTCGAGCTTTACGGTTTCCACGTTATCGAAGTACGGGGTGATATCAACATTCAGGGGAACGTTACCCCAGGTTTCGTGGCCCCTCCAGCGGTGCACGTAGAGCCTCAGATGGCTGAACTCCCCGTTCTTGAAATACACCGTCACCGAGGGCCAGTTGTTCCCCGGCGGCAGATAGATCAGCTCCCCCTTGCTTGCCGCGTCGGTAAACCACTCGTTGGGAATATACATTCGGGCCAGTCCGTTTATCCCCTTGCGGTACTGGAGAATATATCCCAAACGGCTAGGATAGATCTTTTCCACATACACATTCTCATAAAAATACTCGGACGAATGTTCCGGCGATATCTGCTGGGCAAACAGCGGCGCGCCTGACAAAACAAGCGTCAGCGCGGCCAGGGCGATAATGAGTGTCCTCATGTCAACCTCCAATTATGTCCATTATAACGCGGACAGGGGAGGAATGCAAGGGTACCTGTCGGTAAGATTTTGAAATGAGGCATTTAGGGACAGGCCCTAATACCTAATTCCCGCCCTTTGCAGCAGGGCTTTTGCACAGGTCTTTGCTTTTTTTTGCAGTTCCGGCTCGTCAATGCCGGCAAGGACTCCTCTTTCGGCTATGATTTTGCCCCCCGCCATTACCCATTCGGCAGGCCGGGAATAACCGGTTGTTCCGGGCATATTCATTGGGTCAAAATGCGCCCCCGCCAGTTCGATAAGCTCAATGTCCAGGGCAAACATATCCGCCGCCTTGCCCGGCGCCAGACAGCCGATGTCGTTTCTACCCAGCAGGGCGGCGCTTCCCCTGGCGGCCATTTTAAGGAAATCGTAGCCGGTTGGAGCCTTTTCGCTCCGGGAAAGGCGGTGCAGAAGATAAGCGGAACGGATCTCCGCGAGAAGATTGGAACAATCGTTGCTGGCGCTGCCGTCCACGGCAAGACCCAGCGGGATTCCAAGCTCAAGCATTTCCGGTACTCTGCACACCCCCGATGAAAGTTTCATGTTTGAAACCGGGCAGTGGGCCACCCCGGTTCTGGTTTTGGCAAGGAGGGCAAGTTCTTCATCGTTAAAGTGAATGCCGTGGGCGTACCAGACATCTTCCCCAAGCCAGCCGCAGCTTTCCATATAGGCCAGGGGCCGCATGTTCACCTTCTCAAGGCAGTAGTTCTCTTCGTCCTTGGTTTCGCAGAGGTGAGTGTGCATACGCACCTTCAGCCTGCGGGCAAGCGCCGCGGTTTCCTTCAATAAGGCTTCGGTTACGCTGAAGGGGGAGCAGGGGGCAAGCACTACCTGCCGGAAGGACAGGGGAGAGGGATCATGGTATTTCTGAACCAGTTTCACGCAGTCGTCGAGAATATGATCCACATCCTGAACAAGATCGTCCGGCGGAAGGCCGCCGTCTTTCCTGCCCCGGGACATGCTTCCCCGTGAAGCGCAGAAACGCACACCCAGGGCTTCGGCGGCGTCAAACTGCATGGCGATAAAATTATTTTCCCTTCCCCCGCGTTGCCTCATCGAAAATGTTACCGAAAAGAGGAGGAGTGAAGGAATGAATGATGAGCAATGAGGAGTTTGGGGCATCCAAACCGCGCGGCGGCTGTAGCGCCCTGCGTTTACCGGT
>JAITIC010000248.1 GCA_031279635.1 Treponema sp.
AACGGGCACTCGCTTTGCCGGGTATTTCCTTTATTCGAAAGTCTGGTTTAATACCCCGCGGCTTGCCGCGGCTCAGATAAAGCACCGCCTACAGGAAATTGGTATTAAACCAGACGGTATAATAAACTTCCTATCGAACGAGCCTCCGATCGAACTAATGCAGCGCTTAAGATACCGCGGGGCTTGCCCCGCGGAGGCTCATCTGCGAGGTAAAAAAAGCCTCGCCCTCAAAAGGGATCATCACCGCCGATTTTCCCTATCTTCAAATCGCGCAGGAATACGAGGCCGCCGGCGCCGGGGCGGTTTCGGTGCTTACCGAGCCTGAATATTTTCTGGGCAGCGATTTGTATCTGCGGGAAATTGCTTCGGCAATAAAAATCCCCGTACTGCGAAAAGATTTTATAATCGATCCCTACCAAATTTATGAAGCGAAACTTTTGGGAGCGGATGCCGTACTTCTTATCTGCGCCCTGCTGAATGAGGATGCTCTTGCCTCGTATGTCAAAATCGCCGCAGAATTGGGGCTTTCCGCGTTAGTTGAAATTCACAGCGATGCCGAAGCGGAAAAGGCGCTGCGGGCGGGGGCGCGGATCATCGGAATAAACAACCGGGACCTTAAAACCTTCAAGGTTGATTTGGGCCTCAGCGTCCGCCTGCGAAAGCTGATCCCCGCCGGTATTCGTACCGTGGCGGAAAGCGGCATTAAGTCGCCCGATGATGTCCGCGCCCTGAAAGACGCCGGGTTTGACGCCGCCCTGGTCGGCGAAAGCCTTATGCGGGCAAGGGGGAAAAGGCGCTTCCTCTCGGAACTGAAAGCGGCAGGCTCTTCAGGCGGGTATTTTTGCGGGCGGGGTAAAAGTGAAAATTAAAATCTGCGGCCTTTTCCGCGGTGAGGACATTGATTATGTCAACGAAGCCCGTCCCGATTACGCCGGCTTTTTGTTTGCGCAAAGCAGGCGTAATGTTTCGCCGGGACAGGCGGCCCGCATGAGGCGGCGTCTTTCGGATGCCATTGTGCCTGTGGGAGTTTTCGTGAACGCTCCCATTGAAGTCATCGCCTCCCTTTACCGTGACGGCGTAATAACTGCCGCCCAGCTTCACGGAAATGAAGACGATGAATACATCATCCGGCTTAAAGAGGCGTCGGAAAGAGGCGGACAAAAATCAATGTTGATAATAAAAACGCTAAAAAGTGATGAACTGGAAGCCGGAAAAACAACGGCGTCGAATTCTGACTGTTATTTAATCGACAGCGGAGCGGGCAGCGGCAGAGCTTTCAACTGGGAGATACTTGATCCCCGCAAGGCGCGCTGGGATTCAGGCGGCAAGCCCTGGTTTCTTGCCGGGGGCATCGGTCTTGAAAATATTGAAAAGGCAATTACCTTCAAACCTTTCGCCATGGATATTTCAAGCGGTGCGGAAACAGACGGTAAAAAAAACAGGGAAAAAATAATACAATTAACGACAATAGTAAGGAGGGCGGACAAGCTATGAACAAGGGAAGATTCGGTGACTATGGCGGGCAGTACATTCCTGAAACGCTGATGAACGAGATCATCAATCTGGAAAAAGCCTACAATCATTATAAAGACGACGATTCGTTTACCGCGGAACTGGACGGGCTTTTGAAAAATTACGCGGGACGGCCCTCGCTTCTGTATTACGCGGAAAAGATGAGCCGGGACATTGGCGGCGCGAAGATATATCTTAAACGCGAGGATCTGAACCACACCGGCTCGCAC
This sequence comes from Treponema sp., assembly GCA_031279635.1. Taxonomy (GTDB): domain Bacteria; phylum Spirochaetota; class Spirochaetia; order Treponematales; family Breznakiellaceae; genus WQXQ01. Next base: position 1,743 of record JAITIC010000248.1, read on the forward strand.
AAGATCAACAACGTGCTTGGGCAGACTCTGCTTGCGAAAAAAATGGGCAAGACCAGGATCATCGCCGAGACCGGTGCGGGCCAGCACGGTGTGGCGGCGGCTACCGCGGCGGCGCTGCTGGGAATGGAGTGCGATATCTTCATGGGCAGGGAAGATACCGGGCGCCAGGTTCTCAATGTGTACCGCATGGAACTTCTGGGGGCAAGGGTTCACCCCGTTACATCGGGAACGCAGACTCTCAAAGACGCGGTGAATGAAACGATGCGGGAATGGGTCGGCAGGGTTCACGACACCCACTATGTGCTCGGCTCGGTAATGGGCCCCCACCCGTTTCCCATAATTGTACGGGATTTTCAGAGCGTGATCGGCAGGGAGGCTAGGGAACAGATACTGGCGAAGGAAGGAAAACTTCCCGCCGCGGTGACGGCCTGCGTAGGCGGCGGCAGTAACGCTATGGGGATTTTCTACCATTTTATTCCCGATACGGCGGTACGGCTCATCGGCTGCGAGGCCGCCGGGCTGGGCGTGGATACTGAAAAACATGCAGCGACGATTGCCAAAGGCTCGGCCGGGATTTTCCACGGCATGAAGTCCTACTTCTGCCAAAACGAAGAGGGTCAGATCGCGCCGGTGTATTCAATTTCGGCGGGGCTGGATTATCCGGGCATTGGCCCCGAACACGCATGGCTCAATGATACCAAACGGGCCGAGTATGTACCTGTTACCGATGAGGAAGCGGTTTGCGCTTTTGAGTATCTTGCCAAAACCGAAGGCATCATCTGCGCTGTCGAGAGCGCCCACGCCGCAGCCCATGTCCAAAAAATAGCGCGTAACTTTAGTAAAGATGAAAATATTATCATTTGTCTTTCCGGCAGGGGAGACAAAGACGTGGCGGCAATTGCCCGCTATCGGGGGAGGACGATCCATGAGTAATATCGCGAAAGCCTTTCAAAACGGCAAAGCCTTTATCGGTTTTGTTACCGGCGGCGATCCGGACATCGAAAAGACAAAAGAGTTTGCGCTGGAAATGATCAGGGCAGGTGCGGATTTGGTTGAAATCGGAATTCCCTTCTCGGACCCCATTGCCGAAGGGCCGGTAATCCAGGAAGCGAATATCCGCGCCCTCGCCGCCGGAGCAACCGTGGAAAAGTTATTCGGCATGGTAAAAGATATAAGGCGGCAAAGCGCCGTGCCCCTGGTGTTTTTAACCTACCTCAATCCGGTTTTTCATTACGGCTACGACGCCTTCTTTGAGCGCTGCGGCAGAGTCGGCCTTGACGGAATAATCATTCCCGATCTTCCCTTTGAGGAACAGGCAGAGGTACGGGAGGCGGCCTCAAAATACGGCGTAGACATCATCTCCCTTATCGCCCCGACTTCGGAGGAACGGATAAAAAAAATCGCCCAAACCGCTTCGGGTTATATCTACATCGTTTCGTCAATGGGCGTAACCGGCGTCAGGGGGGAAATCACCACCGATCTTGCCTCAATCGTCGCAGCCCTCAGATCCGTTACAAGCCTGCCCGCCGCTATAGGGTTCGGTATCCACACTCCGGCCCAGGCCGCGGAAATGGCGCATATCGCCGACGGCGTTATTGTGGGGAGCGCCATTGTCAAAATTATCGCGGAGTACGGAGCAGCCGCAGGCCCGCATATCTACCGTTATGTGAAAGAGATGAAGGAAGCCGTCCGCCGGTAAAATCGCGGCTTTGCGGCCAGGTACTGCTTAAAGGCGTTTTTCCGATCCGGCAAATGCTGTCTCCCGAAATGCCTCATTTCAAAAAGTAACCGAAGGCCTGGATGCCTCATTTAGAAAAAAGTAACTTTAAGCCACCGGTTCCCTCCCCGAAGAAGGGGACTGAGCGGCAATGGCCTCCCGC
>JAITIC010000014.1 GCA_031279635.1 Treponema sp.
TGGTTTAATACCCCGCGGCTTGCCGCGGCTCAGATAAAGCACCGCTTACAGGAAATTGGTATTAAACCAGACGGTATAATAAACTTCCTATCGAACGAGCCTCCGATCGAACTAATGCAACGCTTAAGATACCGCGGGGCTTGCCCCGCGGAGGCTCATTCGAAAGTCTGGTTTAATACCCCGGAGATCTGCTCCGGCTCAGATAAAGCACCGCCTACAGGAAATTGGTATTAAACCAAGAACCCGCTTACGCGGGAGAGGGTATAATAAACTTCCTATCGAACGAGCCTCCGATCGAACTAATGCAGCGCTTAAGATACCGCGGAGCTTGCTCCGCGGAGGCTCATCGGAAGGTTCTCCTATTTAGGGATAAGTTCTTATCGTTTGTTAGAGAATGCTATGAATATTCCTCCGGTTACATTGGAAGAACTTTTGAATTAGCCTTTACCTTAGTGAAGGAAATACCCGGATAATAGAGTTGTTCGGAAATCTGCGGACTAAAGCCCGCATGGTCTTTAGTCTGCTGTTAAACAGGTTTCCGAACAGCTCTAATTTTGCGGTTTATACCAAGACCGCCAGTCGAAGCGCATTATAGGCCGACAGTAGAATCACCAGCCAGAGAACAATGCTAAACAGCCGGTCTACCTGATCATTACGCATGGCCTTTACAATTCGGGAGCCAATCAGGCCGCCTGAAATTCCGCCGGCCATCATCGTTATAACGGTAACGGGGTTTACCGGAGGCACGCGGCCTTCCGCGAAAACAAGGAGAAAACTTGCGGCCTGGGAAATAAAAACAGCGTACAGCGAAAGGAGCGCCGTCGATTTTGAATCCATGGACAAGAAACAGGAAATTACCATGATGTTAATGGGCCCTCCTCCTATTCCCAAAAAAGCGGATACTATCCCCAACAGCAGACCAATAACGATGCAGAGGGGAATTTGGTGAATGTTCCGGAACCTGATGGTTTTTTTCTTTTTAAGATACACCAACACGAGTACCGTAAGCGCAATCACCATAAGGGACTGGATAATTCCTGTCAGGGCGGCATGTGCAAAAAAACGAAGGGCCATGTTGAAGAGCAGCCTGCCTGCCGCTCCCCCCAGGGCGGCGCCTCCGGCAAAGGCGCTGCCCCTTTTGGGTTCCAGCCTGACGCCGGAGTTTCGGCTGCGAAGCAGGAAAACCAGAGACATGACGAGTACTGTGGAACCGGAAAGGAAATTAATTTCCGCGGGCCCCTGCCCCGAAAGAGCGTCCAATACCGGCTTGATGATAATCCCTCCGCCGATACCGCTGATGGCGCCGACGGTAGAGGCGATGCAGGCAATACAAAAAAATAAAACAAACGACATTCCGGAACTCCCGTCATAAATTAAAGAAGCGTTTCGCCGCGTATTCCAAATGTCCCAGCCGCCTGTCAAGAAAAGTCTTGTACCCGCATATCGCCCCGCCGCCATAATACATGACTTGGCGCATCCGCCTGCATCCACCCCGACAGAACGGGTGATGGGAACACGTTTCGCAGAAAGCAGGCGTTTCCCTGGGGCGCAACACAAAAGATCGCATCGCATCGGTTTCAAAAATTTCCCGGAGGGTCTGCCGGGTTAAATTCCCTGCGCGGTATTCATCCAGCACATAAAAATCACAGGGGTATACACCGCCGTCAGCTTCCACAATATACTGGGCACGACACAAACCATCAATGCCGCAGGCGCTGGGGATACCTTTAAAAAAAAGATTTATCACATCATCAAAAAATTTTACGCTGATATAAACTCCTTCTTCAAGTTTCCCCAGCCACCAGCGCAGAAGGGCACTATAAAAATTCGCGAACCCTGCCGGCCGCAGGGCGTTTTTTGAAACGGTCTCCTGGTTCAGCCCCTCCAGGCAGGGAATAAACTGGATATACCGGATGTTTTCCTGTTCAATAAAACGGCTTATCTTGTCGGGGTATTTGGCGCTCTCTTTAGTAAGGACACAAAGGATATTATATTCAACCTGACATTCTTCAAGCAGCTTTTTGTTTTGTAAAACCCGCCGGTAAGTCCCCTCCCCCCGGGCATCCCGGCGGTTACTGTCGTGAAAACGCTCCCCACCGTCAAGGGAAAGGCCCGTCAAAAAATTATATTTACGGAGAAAATCTCCCCAAGACTGATCAAGAAGCAGTCCATTGGTTTGCAGCGCATATTTAAATATAATTTCATTTTTGCCCGATTTTTCCTGTAAAAAAGAAATGGTTGCGATAAAATCCTCGTACCAGGGTAATCCTGCCAGCGTTGGTTCACCGCCCTGAAAGGCAAAGGTAATTTCATCGCCATCGTCAAGATCCCGAAAAATATTTTCCAGCATGGCGTGTAACACTTCGGGGGACATAATTCCGTGGGAGGCCGCCGGCCGGTGTCCGCTCACATCCGCGTAAAAACAGTAATTACAGCGCATGTTGCAAAGGGAGGAGGCTGGTTTTATCAAAACGGATAAATGCTTCATGAATGATTTATGGCAGCTCTTCGATATTTTCTTTAAGCAAAATATAACTTTCCACAATGGTCAGTTCCGGGGGTATCACGTTGGCGGTAAAATAATCGAAAAGCACCATGATGGCACGGTATCCCTGTTGATCGGGCTGCTGCAGAATGGCCGCCGATATTTTGCCCTCGATTAACGCCTGTTTTGTAAACGGCGATAAATCGAAAAAAATGGATTGTATCTGCCGCCCCGAATTTTCTATGGCCTTGATCCCCGCCTCGGTGTACACGCCGTTGTATACGATATGGTTTACCTGGGGATGGGATGAAAGTTCCTCCTGAACAATCCGGTAGGAATCAAAGCTGTCGTTTGGAAGTTCAATAATATTTTCCAGGGTGATTTTGGGGCAGTGTTTTTCCAGATAGCTCCTGAAACCTTGCATGCGCTGCCGGTGGCCGAGCATCGAAAGAGACGGAAAAAAGGCCAGGGCATTACCGGCGCCGCCGGATATAACGCGCAGGAGCCCTCCCGCCATCCAGCCGGAGCGGGCATAATCGCAACGGACGGCGGAAAAACATTTTACGTCCTCAAGCACCGAAGCCAAAAGGACAAAGGGAATATGTTCCTCGTTCAGGCGGTGGAGCCGCTTTATGATGTCGGGGTGATTTATCGGCACAATGACAACCGCGTTCGCCCCTTCCGCTATGGCCCTGTCAATCGAATGGAGCTGATCCCGCGGATTAAACTCCTTGCAGCGGTATACTTCCATACTGATACCGAAATCGGCGATTTCAGTCCGGGCACGCTCAATCCCGCGGAAGACTTCACTAAAAAATTCATTGGAATGAATATGAAGGACCACGGCAATTTTAAGGTTTAGTTTACGATTCGCCAGAGACTTGGCGACTTTGTTTTTTCGGTAGTTCAATTTCACCGCAATAGATACAATCCGTTTCTTGGCTTCCGGGCTTATACGCCCGCGGTTATTAAGGGCCCGGTCTACTGTTCCCACGGATACTCCCGCCATTTCAGCTATATCTTTTATGGTTGTCACGGTATCTCCTGAAGCCCCGGATGCGGTAACGCAAACGCAATTTTTACCCTCGAAAACCGCAATAATAAAGAAGCTTTCAATCCGGATTATATATTTATCATCACAAATAGTAAAGACAGGGGGACGAAATAAGGTCGGATTGGAGGTAAAATCTGCAAAAACAGGTAATTTACCCGGATATTTACCGTATTTTAACCTTTTTTACTTCTGCCTGATATTCACCTGTTTTTCGGTAAAAATTCTGAACTTTTTTTTGAAGATTTTGCTTGACAACTTCAGCAAACAGGTAGATAATAAGATTATAATTGCGTGTGCGCACACGCAAATTTGTGTAAAAACACAAAACTCATGGAGGTAAGTATGAAGTTGGTAAAACGGTTATTGGCTGCGGCTTGCATGATGTTCATTGCCGCGGGGACAATCTTTGCGGGCGGCAGGGGCGAAAGCGGCTCAAGTGAAGGCAAAGTTCTGACTGTCGGTGTTCTGGTATCGACCGTCGGCATTCCGGCGCTCTATGCGCAGGATCAGGGCTGGTTCAAAGAGGCGGGGCTTAATGTGGACCTGCAAATTTTCGCCACCGGCGCGCCGGTTAACGAGGCCATCGCCGCGGGAAAGCTCGATATGGCCTGCTCGGGCTTCGCGTCGATTTATTCCCTGGCGAACGGCAACTGTGTTTGGCTGCTGGATATTAACTCTACCGGGGGCATGGGTATCTTCGCCCGCAAAGACAGCCCGGTTGTGGCGGCGGGCAGCAATGTTCCCGGTTTCCCCAAAATTCTCGGCTCTGCGGCAACGGTAAAAGGTTTGGAGATTTTGGGCCCGGTAGGAACCGCTCCTCAGTATATGGTTGAAGGCTACGCCGCCCGGCTTGGCCTCCAGACCACCGATGTCAAGATGCTCAACATGGAGTATATTCCGGCCTATCAGGCTTTTGTATCCGGACAGGGAGATCTCAACGCCACAAACCCGCCGACTTCCTACACCATGGAGGACGAAGGGTATGTTGAGATCTGCTCCTTTGAGGACGCGAACGGCGTGTCCCTTATGGACGGCTGTTTTGCCAGGGCTGAAATTGTACGGACACGGTCTGAGGATGTGCAGAAATTTGTCAGCGTCATTGTGAAGGCAATGGACGCTCTGCAGGATCAAAAGACACGGTTTGATTATTCCATGCAGAGTTTTATCGCCAACGGCACCAGGTACACCGGCGACATTCTGAACCGTGAGATTGCGGATCGGGATTATATCGGCACGAAATTTGTCAGCGCCCCCGATTATGTTTTTGGTGAAGCCTGGGGAGCCATTACGAACTTCCTGGTACGGAATGAAAAAATTGTACCGGAAAACGGACCGAATGTAGCAAAATCCCTGGACCCGAGTTTTCTTTCCAAGACGGTGGGCCGGAGTATCAAGAAGTACAGCGGAAACTAATTTTACCGGAGATTGAAATGGCAGACTGGCAAAAGAAGAATTACGTGTGGATTTCCGTACTATCGGTTATCCTGTTTTTGTGCTTCTGGTATCTTGTGACGGCGGGAATGAAAATGTTTCCCAACACAACCCTTCCAAGCCCGATTGTTGTTTTCAGAACCTTTATCAGAAAAATGACGACTACCGCCCCGGACGGAGCGACCCTGCCTGAGCATATCGGCTCCTCCCTTAAAATCGCGATGTCCGGGTATTTCGTGGCGGTACTTATCGGCACGCCGCTGGGCATCGCCATGGCCTGGTATAAAAAGGCGGATATGTTTGTACGCCCCCTCTTTGACCTCATCCGGCCGGTGCCCGGTATCGCGTGGATTCCGTTAATGATCGTTTTATTCGGCATCGGCGACGCTTCCAAAATCGTCACCGTGTTTCTTTCGGCCTTTATCCCCTGTGTATTGAATTCATACACCGGAATAAAACAGACAAAAGATGTTCATCTTTGGGTTGGACAGACCTTCGGGGCGTCGAATTTTCAGATGCTGGTCAACATCGCCATTCCCACGGCGCTGCCCATGATCATGGCTGGTGTGAGGGTAGCCCTTGCTTCTTCCTGGACCTGTATTGTGGCGGCGGAACTTCTGGCCTCGACCAAAGGCCTTGGGTACATGATTCAGCAGGCCCGGGGAATTTACCGCCCGGACATTATTATCTGCGGCATGATCGCCATTGGTTTAATCGGCGCGTTCATCTCCTGGCTCCTTGGGAAAATCGAGAATGTCGTAGTGAAGGGAGTAAGGCGGGAATAATGATAAACTTACGGGAAAAACCGGCAAACCACGAGCGGATCATCTGCGCAGTTGTTTCAATTTTTGTATTTCTGTGTTTGTGGCAATTTGCCGCTGCCTTTACGAAAGCGTCTCTGTTTTTGGCAGGCCCTGTTGAAGTAATCAAAGCCTTCTTTGTCAGTTTTGCAAGGCCCATTGGTGAAGATAGAATTTTCGGGCATATCCTCTGGAGCCTTTCGCGGGTACTGACGGGGTTTGTTATTGGTTCGGCCCTCGGCGTTACGGCGGGCATCCTCATGGGTTTGTACAAACCGGTCAACGCTTTTATCAGGCCGCTTTTTGAACTCATCCGCCCCATTCCGGCCATTGCCTGGATTCCCCTTTCCATCGTGTGGTTCGGCCTTGGAGAACCGGCAAAATATTTTTTAATCGCCCTTTCCTCGTTCTGCGCGGTAACCATTAACGCCTTCACCGGCGCTTCCTCTGTTGACGAAGCCCTTATAGGCGCGGCGAAAATGCTCGGCGCCGGTGACCGGCAGATTTTTACCATGATCATCCTGCCCGCCGCGGTACCCCAGATTTTCGCGGGGCTTCAAATAGCCATAGGCGCCGCCTGGATGACGGTTGTTGCGGCTGAGATGGTAAAGTCTTCGGAGGGACTCGGCTGGATTGTTATCAAAGGCCAGGAAATAAACAGCATGGTTCAGATTCTCGTGGGTATTCTTGGCGTGGGCATTGTGGGCTTTATACTGGCCACGGTCATGCGCGTTATCGAAGCAAAACTTTTTGTGTGGAACGAGAGGGGCAAATGAAACAGGACATAATCATCTGCGACGGTCTGGGGAAAACATTCAATACCGCCCGCGGCCCGGCGCCGGTTATTGATTCAATAACGCTCCACGTTAAAGAAAATGAATTTCTTGTGGTCTTTGGGCCGGGACAATGCGGCAAGTCAACGGTATTAAACTGCATGGCGGGCCTTGAGACCGCCACCAGGGGAAGCGTTACCGTTAACGGCGAAAAAGTTGCAAAACCGGGACCTGACCGGGGCTTTGTGTATCAGCGTATAACTCTTTTCCCCTGGCTTACGGTAATGGGAAATGTGGAATTCGGCCCCAGGGCGCGGGGCGTGCCGAAAAAGGAACGAAGGGAAAAAGCGCAGTATTATATAAACCTTGTGGGCCTTGAAGGATTTGAAGGCGCCTATCCCTCGCAGCTTTCGGGTGGCATGCAGCAGCGGGTCGGCATTGCCAGAGCCTACTGTAACGAGCCTTCCGTTCTGTTCATGGATGAACCTTTTGGGCATCTTGACGCGCAGACCCGTTACCTCATGCAGGAAGATTTAATGAAGATGTGGGAAAAAGAAAAACGCACGGTGGTCTTTGTTACAAACAATATCGAAGAAGCCATTTTTCTTGCCGACAGAATTGTGGTAATTACCAATTGCCCTGCGAATATTAAAAAGGAATATGAAATTGATTTTCCGCGCCCCCGCAATTATGTGGCCCGTGAATTTCTGGAACTGCGGCATGAAATATCCTCAATCGTTGACAAGACACTGTAGAGGGGAGTACCGGAATTATGGATAATGAAATTAAAGTTAAAGTAAACCATATGACAAAAAAATTCGGCGATCTCCTGGTACTGAATGATGTTTCTTTTGACGTTAAAAAAGGCGAGTTCCTCTGCATCGTAGGCCCCACAGGCTGCGGGAAAACAACGTTTTTAAACTGCATTACCAAACTGTATGAACCGACTGCGGGGGAGATTCTTATCAACGGGGAACCGGTGAACTTAAAAAAACACAACGTGGCGTATATTTTTCAGGAATATTCAACCATGTCCTGGATGACGGTTGAACAGAATGTCGCCTTCGGCCTGAAAATGAAAAAGTTTCCCAAAAAGATTATCCGGGAAACGGCAGCGGAAGCGTTAGAGATGGTGGGCCTTACCAAATACAGGGACTATTACCCCGTGGAACTTTCAACGTCGATGCTCCAGCGTGTGGTTATCGCCCGTGCCTTTGCGGTAAAGCCGGAACTCCTTTTGATGGACGAACCTTATGGACAGCTTGACGTGGAACTCCGTTTCAAACTGGAAGATGAACTTTTAAAGTTGTGGCGGCAGACGGGCACCACGGTCATATTTATAACCCATAACATTGAGGAAGCGGTGTACCTTTCCGAAAACATTCTGGTACTGACCAATAAGCCGACTACCGTCAAGGAGCGGATGTCCAATAACCTGCCGTGTCCGCGGAATGTTATTTCGCCGGAATTCATCGAAGTACGGAACAGGGTTACGGAACTCATTAAATGGTGGTAACCAAAACCTTTTTCAAAACCCGGTTAATTTTGAAAAACTCTCAGGCGAGTCATACGATTTAATACTTAGGCGGTGATAATGAAAGCTATCATGTTGATGTTCGATTCTCTTAACCGGGCGCTTCTTGATCCCTATGGATGTACATGGACCAAGACGCCGAATTTCAAGCGCCTGGCGGAAAAAACCATACGATTCGATAATTGTTACGCCGGCAGCCTGCCCTGCATACCGGCCCGGCGGGAGCTTCATACCGGGCGTTATAACTTTTTACACCGTTCCTGGGGGCCTTTGGAACCCTTTGACGATTCAATGCCCGAACTCCTGCGCAAAAATGGCGTGTATTCCCACCTTGTCACCGATCATATTCACTATTTTGAAGACGGCGGCGCCACCTATCACAACCGGTACAGTTCCTGGGAAATTATAAGGGGCCAGGAAGGGGACCACTGGAAAGTAACGCCGGAACTTTTGCGAAACGAGGCCGTACCTCAGAACCCTGAGGCGGTGTATTTTGAATCAACCGGAAACCTGCACAAGCATGATATGGTAAACAGAAAATTTTTTACCGGCGAAGAAAAAACTCCCCTTGCGCGGACATTCACCGCCGGAATGGAATTTATGGACCTTAACCACGGTGAAAGCCGCTGGTTTTTGCAAATAGAATGTTTTGATCCCCACGAGCCTTTCTTTTCGCCTGAAAAATACAAATCCCTCTATCCTGATGATTATAAGGGTCCCCTGTTTGACTGGCCGCCCTATCATCATGTAACCGAAGATTTCACCACGGTAGAGCACTTAAGAAATTCCTACGCCGCGCTGCTTTCCATGTGCGATACGTGGCTTGGAAAATTTCTTGACAAAATGGATGAATATCAGTTGTGGAACGATACCATGCTTATTGTCAATACCGATCACGGTTATCTTTTGGGCGAACACGGCTGGTGGAGCAAAATTGTTATGCCTTGTTATGATGAAATCGTCCATATACCGCTTTTTATTCACGATCCCCGTTACGCCAAAGACGGAGAATTCCGGACAGGTCTGGTTCAAACGATTGACCTGCCCGCAACGCTGCTGGATTATTTTAATATAACTATTCCCGCCAATATGCAGGGGAAACCCCTTGCTCCGGTTATTCGGGACGACATGCGGATACGGGATTATGCGCTCTTTGGCATACACGGCGCTCATGTGAATATTACCAATGGTGAATATGTTTATATGAAGGCGCCGGTAAGTCAGGACAACAGCCCCCTGTTTGAATACACCCTGATGCCGGCGCACATGCGGCGCCTTTTTACAACTGACGATCTGCAAAAGGCAACGCTCGCAGAGCCTTTTGGTTTTACCAGGAATTGTCCGGTCTTGAAAATCCCCAAAAAAAGCAATTTTGGCAACGCTGATTTTAGTTTTTTGTTGAACGACAAACAAAATTCATCACGATGTATAGACAACAACGATCTGTTGAATGCCGCGAATTTCGGCGACAAATTATTTGATATCCGGAATGATCCTCATGAAGAAAAAAAACTTTACGATATTGCGGCGGAAACCTGCATGGCAAATCTCCTTATGCGCGCAATGCGTGAAAACGAAGCGCCTGATGAACAATATAAAAGAATTGGTTTACGAAAAGGGCATCCGGTGACAGAAGATGATATACGCAAAATCCATGAGGCGGCCGGGAAAAAGCAAAACCTATGTATTCTGGAAGAATATGACTGGGACAGATCCGCCGTTAATACCTATAAGGCGCTTCTCATGTTTATTCCCGAATCGGAACGGGAAATGGCAAACAGCCGGATAGCCGCGGCGTTGACTGCTGTGGCAGGGACTGAACGGAAAATTGATTGTGTCATGGTGAATTCCGTAGTGCACCTGGTGATACCGGAACAATACCGCGCTATGGTTTCCTATTTTATTGGGCTTGCCGGAAGGGTGGCATAACAAAACGATTGATCCCGCAAACATTCGGTTATAGTAATTCCACCCAAGATACATTAAGATAAATAGAGTCTGTCCATAATGTAGACACATTATGGACAGACTACCTTAAAACAGGCATTTTGCGCACCGTTTTGGTACAAAACGGGAGCAAATGCAAGGTCTGTCCGCAAAGTAACCG